>CAKQWG010000129.1 GCA_934278005.1 uncultured Pirellulaceae bacterium
ATGAACTTTAGCCGATGATCCGCTGTCGCAATGGCTGCTTGCATGATGTTCCTGCATCTCCGCCCGCAGTCTGGCGACCGCAGCTACGAACACATCGTCCGCAGTCTGGCGACCGCAGCTACGAATACCTTGCTACTCCGACCGCGGTCTGGCGACCGTAGATACGATCGACCGCAGCTACGAATACCTGGCGATGGCTTAGCCGTAAACGCCAGCACCTTCTACGCCTAGCATTCGCAGATAGACCGACAGAATTGCGCGATGATGCACCGTGTGATTCAGCACCCATGTGCGCAAGCATTCCCCTTTGCTAAGTGTCATCAGCGTCTGCTCGCCTGCTTTCATCGTCCACAGCTTGGCCATGGTTTCGTCGGAGGCACTGGCAATTGCGGCCCGGGCGGCGGCGACATTTTCGTCGAAAGCTTGCAAAATCTCGGCGGGGTCTCCCAAGCTAGGCGCCTGGTAGGCCGAACCATCGGCGGGAGCCACATCGAAAACGTCTTGTTCGACAATGAACTTCGTCCAGCCGACAATCTCTGCAAGGTGGTTGGCATTCCAGCCGAGCGTATGCAGCTTGTCGTCGGCTCTCCAGTCCAATTTGTCCTCCGGAACCTGCTCCAAAACTTTGCGAGTCAGCGTCATCTCTCGATCCAGTTCGGGGAGCATCAATTCTGCGATCATCATGGATTGGGTCCTATGCAGCAGTGTTGGGGAAATACGCATGACGCTCAGAAATTTTAACTGATTTTTTCGGCGAGTTGGAGTCCTAGACTGCGGTTATGAGTACGCAGTAGTCGTCCTAAGATCGCAAGTCCATCTGCACAGTTTGTTGAAGTTAGGGAGAACAACACAGCCCAGTCCCTCCAACACTGAAGCATTCCGCTTCAACTAATTACCTCGGACGGTGTAGTGCCTTAGGCCCGATAAAACTCCGCTGGTCGCGGGTGCAGGCGCGGCAAAGATGCGATCGGTCCACCCAGAGCGAGCGTGCGCGGCATGCGCGGCGGCCAGCACGGTGGCGTCTGCGTTGGCAACGATGATTGAACGATACCCCGCTGCGAACACCGCCGCGTCGTTACCTGAATCGCCAGCGTACAAAATCGCGCGGCGGTCGATCGAGTTCTTAGATGCCCACCAGTTCATGGCGTAAGCTTTGGTGACGCGTTTAGGAAGCAAGTCGATAAGTCCGTCGCCCGTAAACGGATCGCGACTGGCGACCATAGTGTAGGGTGCACTGGCATCAGCTAGGTGCCCAGCGACGCGGTCAGCAACGTCGCCAATGACATCGTGTTGAACGTAATAACTCAACTTAAACTGCGACTGTTTTTCCGCTTCCTGGGGACGCAAACCGTCGATAGGGCGCAGTTGCTGAGCCAACTGGGCAACTCCGAAATCACCTAGAATGCTCCGCAAGTGCTCAGCGTATTCATCGACTAACTGATACTCGTCAGTGCTGGCGGTTACTGGCGTGGCGCTGGACATTGGCGACGCTTCGGCCCACGCAGAGCCAGGCGTCATGCGGCGATAGATCGATGTGCCCACGTCGCCGATAATCCAGCCTGGCGGAGGCAACTGGGCGCGATCCATGACGGCCAAAATCGAAGCCAGATGCCGTCCCGTGACGAAGATCAGCTCCATCTGGGCGAGTGTTAGCTGCTCGCGGATTCGAGGTAGATCGTCTGCGTTCTGTGCGTTGCCGTCGAGCGGTATGAGAGTGCCATCCAGGTCGGTAGCTAGTACTTGAGGTGTCACGCTGTCTTTCAAGATTTGTCTGCGATGGGCGATAAGGGGTGTGGGACATGACGTGCATCGTAGGCATAGTTGCCGCGTTCAGGAGCCTGAGCCCACACCACGGCATTGCAGATGATCCGCTGCACTTGCGGATGGTAATAGATCGGATACGTCTCGTGCCCGGGGCGAAAGTAAAAGATGTTACCTTGTCCGCGTCGGAACGTGCAGGCACTGCGAAATACCTCACCCCCTTCAAACCAACTGATAAGCAGCAATTCATCCGGCTGCGGGATATCGAAGTGTTCGCCATACATTTCGGCAGCGGGAAGTTCGATGAAATCTCCCTCGATGTCACGCAAGATAGGGTGTCCGGGCGAAGTGATCCACAGCCGTTCTCGCTCGCCCGCTTCGCGCCAGCGGAGCATGCACCCGGTGCCCATCAGGCGTCGAAAAATCTTCGAACCATGGCCCGAGTGCAGCACGATTAGTCCCATCCCCTCGAGGACTCGTCGCTGCACGCGATCGACCACCGCATCGCAGACCTTCTCATGTTCAGCGTGCCCCCACCACAGCAACACATCGGTCTGATTCAAGCGCTCCGCGGAGAGCCCATGCTCGGGCTCGTCGAGCGTAGCACATGTCAGCTCGGCTGGCCGTGCGAGCCCTGCGGCCAAGGCATCGCGGAGGGCGATATGGATGCCGTCGGGATAGATCGACCGCACCGCCGGATCGGTGCGTTCGTGGAGAAATTCGTTCCAAATAGTAACGCGCATCATACGTTCAAGCTTAGCGTTTTAGCGCGTCCTGCACAAGCGAGTGGCGTCAGCTTCTAGCTTGCGAGCCGTGGCGTATGCTTCTAGCTTGCGAGTGGCGTATGCTTCTAGCTTGCGAGTGGCGTATGCTTCTAGCTTGCGACAACCTACCTACATCTGAAGGCAAGCAGGATGCTTACCCCACGTTGGCAAGCAGGATGCTTACCTCACATTTGGCAAGCAGGAGGCTTACCCCACCTGACGCGTTAGATCAGCAAGGGGGAGGGAGAGCTGGGGTCTCCGTCGCGGCGTTCCCACTCGCGGCGAATCTCGCGTAAGCCGTAGGCGCACATCTCGAACTGCTCGCTCATGCGGGCCAGCAGGGCTGCGGTGGCCGTTGGCTCATCCGTCTCGATCGAGCTGGCAATTTTATAAGCCCGCTTGCCCTGGGCGCAGTAGTTGACAAATTGGTCGCGTTTGTCGCTCGACTGCATTTCTCGCAGAGCTTCCGGATAGACGCCCGTCCAGAACAGGGTGAAATCGCCGATGTGCCGATGCACCTCGCGCCGCGCAGTGCCGACGCGCTGCTCGGCTTCCGAGACCAGGGCTACCACTTCAGTAACAGGCTGGCCATCGATGCGGCGGACCTTCTGCAAGCTGTCCAGACGCGTGAAACGCACCAGCAGTTCACTGACGTAATCGACCACCTGGGTGTCGACCACACCCAGTTGTGAGTGGAACACGAATTCCGTCAAACCGACAAAGAACCGATCGAGTGTTGACTCGGCGTCGCCTGAAGTCATGGTAGCTCTCCTGGTAAAAAAGAAACGGACCACAGACTCTCTCTACGTTAGTTCGCTGGCGAATGGGATGTCAAGTAAGATTTGCTCTTGTAACTCCATATCTTTTTTTTCGTACTAGTGTGGCCCGACGCTCCGCATCGGCCTTCCATCTCGTACTAGTGTGGCCCAACGCTCCGCATCGGTCTTCCATCTCGTACTAGTGTGGCCCGACGCTCCGCGTCGGTCTTCCCTCTCATACTAGTGTGGCCCACCGCTCCGCGTCGGTCTTCGCATTCCCATTTCTTTTCGACGTTCCCCCATCCCCATTCCCGCAGTGTCCAACACACCGCCATGCACCGGCGTTGCATGTCCGATCCATACAATGCTTACTTGAGAGCAATTCACTCAGGGCTGACGACAAACTCTTGGCTGTCCGACAGGAAGAACAACGTATTTTGGTGCTGCGAGACAGCCCCTGCAAAAAGCGGTGTGCCATCACCGCTACGGACGCTCCAGGAGCCCGCTGCGAGCCCAGTCAAGAGGACCTGCCGCTGCCCCGTGCCAGGAAACTGAATCGTAAACGGAGTTTCAATCAGCTCGGTGTCTTTGTTCATCGACACGACGCGGTTAGCGATGCCGACTACGAAGCTGGTTTCGCTCTCAACAAATTCCACAGGCAGCGGCGGAGTATCATCTGCGGCCATTTGGAACACGGTCAAAAAGCGGTCGCGTGCGCGGGCCTGTTTCGGTGAGAACATGATCCGGTGACCCTTTGCTTCCGGATGCGACGTCGGTGGCGGAGTGTATTGAAATCCGAACGAATTGAAGGCGGCTTCTCCGCTGAGGATCTCGATCGCTCGATCGGCCGCGTGTGGAACCAGCATGTTCACGTGTGTCCTACCCACCAGCTCACCCTGGCGACTACTTAGAACCACGCCGGAGTCGGACTGCTGCGGTCGCTGCAGAGTATTGATCTGCCAATACTTTTTAAACTCGGCGTTAGCCGTAGTCATATCATCGGTCAGGATGATCGCCGCCGGGATGTCGGGCTGCTGTAGATTCAGAAAGCAGAATCCGCGACTGTACTGCTTCATCTTCTTTGAATAGGCACTGGTCAAGTCAACTTTGAAATAGCTATAGCTTGGTTGTTGAGCCGACGGACCAAAGTCAGCGGACTGAACATTGCCGTAGTGAAACTGCGGATCGCGCTGGGCCTGTGCCGGGGTGCGTGGGTAGCTCTGGATGTAGCGTGATCCACCATCGTTGGACTCGGTGCTGAGGAACTTCTCAGCCGGGTCGCGAGCGAGCATCATACTGTGAGCAATCGATCGCTTATTGAAGTTTTGATCGTACGGGGTTCCATAAAATTTATAGACACCCAAGTCGGCCACCTGCAGTCCCCGGTAATATATTTGCAATGCCCCGGCATCGGCGTGCTGGTGATTGCCAAAGTGGTAACCCCCTCCTTTGATCTCAGCGACGACATCGTTGCTGTTAAAACCGATGTCCCAACCGGTTCGCGCAATCATCGAACCCAAGATTGGGCCAAAGTCGATCGTCAGCGGCAGCGAATCGCGGCTTTCGATAGGCTCTAGCTGCGGATCGTTCAGGAGCAGGAACAGTACCGGATTGCTCGACAGTCCACCTTGTCGTTCGAAATCCGCCTTGAGAATCGGATCGTCGGCATAGGCATACATCAACAACATCGTCAGCGGAGAGCTCCAGTAGGAAAAACTGGTGGGTCGAGCCCCCGCGATGCCATCGCCATCGCGGAGCATTTGGCCGCTGGGGAGCCGCATATATTGCCAGTACTTGCCCAGGCCTTGAATGTTATCGTCAAATGCCTTGTGACCGCTCATGCGATAGAGCAGCCAAGCGGCATGCATTTCCCAACCAAAACGATAAGCTCCGTAGCCCACGCCTTGGTTATGTCGAGGCGACTGGTACTCGAACTTGCGCATCGGTACCAACTGTTCCAACATGATGTACGAGGTGTACTGAAACGGCTGCGAATCGTCCCCGTACAGGGCGACGCTCATCGCCAGCAGATCGCGATTGATTTGGGCTTCATTGCCGTGGCCGTTGATGACGCTTTGACCAAATGGAGGCCAACCGCATTCCATATCTGCGGCCAGACGCATTAGATGATTGCGTAGGATTGATTTCTCTTCGTCGCTCATCAGATCATAGCACCAGTCGTAGACCAGCGACGAGGTGTAGATCGCTCGACCCATTTCACGAGTGATGTCTAGAACATTTCCGAACTCGACGTGGGACAGATAGTCCACCGATAGCTCGACAGCTTCGCGGCCCACTGCGGCATCGCCGCTCATCAGATAGTAGAACGCTTTGGTTTCCGTCGCTTTCTCCAGCGGCTCGTTGAGAGGTACCTCCTCAGCCGGCGAGAAATCAAACACAAAGGGTTGTTTGGCCGCTGCGGTGAGTTGCTCCCACACCGGTGCATTCTCGCCTTGGCTCAGTCGCTGTTTTACGCTGGGTAGCGATTCCTGCGTGACCCACAGACGCGGCCGGGAATTGGGCGGAGTTATCTTCGGCTGGTAGTCCTGAGCCGCTTGGGGCACCGCTGGCGGCGTGTGACTTTTCAGTTCGACGTATCCCAATCGAACGCCGCGCGGCAACCACAGCTTTAACTGCTGTTCCTGGCCGTTGAGCTGAAACTTACCTGTTTCTTGAAGCGGACGATTCCAGGGCACATAGACGACGCGGCGAGTAGGTCGGCGGTCGTCAATTTGCAATTTCATAAACAGCGAATCGTACTTTCCGGCTGCTTTGTCCATCAGAGCGGCGCCCTCATCGTCGACCACGGCATAGGTATGGATCACATAGGTTCCCGCTGCAGGCGCCTGGAATCGAAACGTTGCGTCCGGTTGGTCACGCTCACCGTCGAGGCTCGCTGCCACTTGTGACTTAAGGGTGATGCCCTGCTCTCCAGCTAATCGCTCGTCGCTCACGAGCTGTGCCGTATGCGGATTCAGCTCGGCCTGCTCAGCCACCATCCTAAACGGCTTGTTTTTTACCAAGCCTGTCTGCTGGGCGTTTGCCAGGTTGATCGTGAGAGTTACCGGAAGAAAGCTCCACGCAAACAGCATGGATAATACGATTCTGGAATTGTGCATAATCTTATTGCTGCGTGAGAGGATAGGCAGCCCAATACGAGGGAAGGAATTCAATCGGGTTCAGGCGGGATAGGGGATTCCAAGTTTAGCAGACACATGCCAGGCCGTAAAACGCTCACTGTGCCAGGCTGCTATCGCAATCGCACCCTGAACCATGAGGGCATGAGGGGCAGGCATGAGGGGCAGGCATGAGGGGCAGGCATCTGTGCCCCGAGCAGTGGTGTCCAACAGATAGGGTGTCGAGAACGCTGTGGAGTGTCGAGGGGGCTCCAAAGCGTTTAAACTAGAGCGCACGGTCACCCGATGCCGCTCACTCAACGCCGCCTTCATATCGCTACGGACCAGCACATGATATCCACTCAAGAACCAACCTTTGCCAAAGTTCGCAAGTTAGCTTCTGCCTGCAGAAGGTTCGCGCTAGCGATTGCCTTCGCAACCGAGGCCTGCGCGACTCATCTAGTAGCGATTCCAGTGCTAATTGTTCCACTGGCGGCGACACAGGTACGAGCGACTGAGACGTGGGCGAACGATAAGGCGCAGGCGAGGCACGCGCAGGCAACTGAGCTGAGCGGTCAAGCTACCTATCGCGGCCCGGTCGACTTAGTGGTGGCTGACGATGAGTCATGGAGTGTGACACTCAACGAGCTATCCAGCACGCTTTCGCTGATCGACCTGCGCACGCAAAAAGTTGTCACGGAACTGGCTTGTTCAGGTCGCCCGACAGCCTGCGCAAAATTGCCCGGCGATGAACTGCTGGTCACCTGTTACGATGCAGGTATCGTCAAGCGACTGCGCGTGGTGAGCATCCAAGGGGCGCCTACGAGCTTGCAGGCGCTAGCGGAGATCGACACCGGATTCCAACCACTTGGCGTGGCAGTGCATCCGGGTACCGATCCGGATAGCGCACGAGCTTACGTGAGCTTGATGGCCTCTGGTGAAGTTGCGGAAATCAACCTGGGCGACAATAGCGTAATACGACGCTGGCGAGTGGGAGAGTGGCCGCGCTACCTGGCTGTTACAAGTGACGGAACAAAGCTGGCTGTAGGCCTAAGTGGCGAAAGCTCCGTAGCCATCTTCGACTTACCCAGCGGCGAACTTGCTTACGATGAACCGCTCAGCGGCGGTATCAATATGGGGCACATGCGCTGCTCGGCCGATGGCCAGTACGTCTACTTTCCGTGGATGATCTATCGCAGCAACCCCATCGATCGTGGCAACATTCGCCGCGGCTGGGTGCTGGCCAGTCGCATTGCACGAGTGCGGCTAGATGGACCCTCGATTCGCGAAGCGATCTCACTGGATCCACCGGGCCTAGCCGTGGCCGACCCACATGGCTTGGCTGTCACACCGGACCAGTCGATGATGGCGGTCACGTCGGCAGGAACGCATGAACTGCTCGTCTACAGCATTGCCAAGATGCCCTTTGTGGGCGCCGGTGGACCCGGTGATCTAATCGATGAACAATTGCTGCGGGATCGCGACGCATTCTACCGTATTGAACTGGGCGGACGACCGTTGGCTATTGAACCGTCCCGAGACAATCGGACAGTCTGGATCGTTAATCATTCGCTGGACGTACTGCAGCGAGTCGATTTGGAAAGTCGTCAAGTGACCGCGAGCATTTCACTTGGACAGCCGGCAGAAGAGCCCGCACAGCAGCTGGTGCATCGCGGCATGGAGATCTTCCACGACGCGACGCGCAGCTTGGATCAGTGGTATAGTTGCCGCTCCTGCCACTTGGACGGCGGCTCAAACGCCAAGGCCATGGACACTTGGAACGATGGCAGTCCATTGACTGCCAAGACCGTACTGCCGCTGGCCGGCGTTATCGATACGGGCCCATGGACGTGGCATGGCTGGCAGCAAGACCTAGATGAGTCGATTCAAAATTCCTTTGTCTCCACCATGCAGGGTGCTGAGGCTTCGGAGGCCGATTTAGCCGCCGTTCGCGCCTACTTAGCCTCGTTACAGCTGCCGCCGAATCCGTTTCGTCGCGCTCTGGATAATCCACCTGCACAAAGCTCTCCTGGACTGGAACAGTTTGCCGAGCAAGTCTCCCAGGGAGAGAAGCTGTTTCACTCCGAGCAGGTGGGTTGCGCGCAATGCCACGCCGGCCCCCGACACAGCGACGGTCTGGTGCACGACGTCGGACTCGGCGGTGCGTCGGATGTCTATGAGGGGTTCAATACGCCGAGTCTGACCGGCGTCTATCAGAAAGTTCGCCTGCTTCATGACGGAAGATCCAAATCGCTGCGAGACGTGCTGACGAATTGGCATCTCCCCAGCGAGATAGGCGGCGGCGCCGAACTGGACGCCGAGCAGATCGAACAGTTGGTGGCTTATCTTAAGACGTTGTAGGTGGGGTATGCTTCTAGCTTGCGAGTGGCGTATGCTTCTAGCTTGCGAGTGGCGTAAGCTTCTAGCTTGCGAAAGAAAAGAGTCGTGATAGCCGTTTTATGCAGTTGACGTTTGACTCGACGCCACCTTGCTTCCGCTAAATAAGTGCGCTTTGTTAACTCCGTGCCTTGGTGCCTCCGTGAGAGACATTTACAAGAGCGAGATGATGGATGCTGGGGTCACTCGCGAAAGGCATCGGAAGCGTCGAAATGCTCGTAGTCGCGCACCAACCAACGCTCGCCGTCTTCGACAAAATATGCTTTTACGAAACGCGGGATGCGGGCTTGGTGGCCGTGGCCTTGGACATCGACGATCACACTGAACTCGGCCACCGCGGTACGTGGGGTACTGTTCCGGTTAACCAACACCGACCTCAGACGAGTCATGCGAGCTTCGCGAAAGGTGTACTGCGGTAGCTCCTGCTCGGCGCGCCTCAAGCCTTGCACTGCGTTGGGGGAGATATAACTGCGCACGCGTGGCAAGTCATTGGCCTCCACGGCAGCGGCAACTTGATTGATCGTCGCGATCACTTTTTCTCGATCGGTTTCAACTCGCAGTGAAACTAGGACCAA
>CAKQWG010000130.1 GCA_934278005.1 uncultured Pirellulaceae bacterium
TGGGTTTCAGTCGATTGGGTTTCAGTCGATTGGGTTTCAGTCGATTGGGCGGGCGGGGCTTCGAGCTGAGCGGTTTGAGCGGCCAGCCAGGAAACTGTTACACTCAAATAGCTCGCACTAAACAATAGCCCGAGCCTGACAAATTGACGAATCTGCATTGGATTCTCCCAAGTTAATATTAGTGTTACCCAAGGATACTCGATGACACGCCTTCCACCCACCAGCCGCCGCGTTTTTCTAAGTCATCTGTCGCGCAGCTCGTTGGGCGTCGCTGCTCTAACGGGCGGCATGACCCGCATGGCCCGTGCCCAAAGCGGCGCCGCTGTGGCCCCGCAGCAGGCCCCACAGGCCCCTCAGCTACTGTTGCGCACCGCGTCGGGCGCCCATGGCGTCGTAGCTACGGTACACCCGCTGGCCAGCCAAGCGGCCATGCAGGCGTTTTCCCGAGGTGGCAATGCGATCGATGCGGCGGTGGCCGCTTCGCTGATGCTGTCGGTGGTCGATGGGCACAATTCGGGACTGGGCGGCGGTTGTTTGGCATTGATCCATTTGGCTGACGGACGCGTGATTGCGCTCGACGGACGCGAAATGGCGGGCGCTGCGGCCCAGCCGGAAATGTTTTATCGCGATGGTAAACCCGCGCCTGACCTGAGCCAGATTGGCCCACTGGCTGCCGGCGTGCCTGGCCTGTTAGCGACGCTCGATCGATTAAGCCAGCAGCATGGCCAGATTGCTTGGCAGACGGCCTTAGAGGGTGCTGCCCAGGTCGCAGAAGAGGGTTTCGTCATCAACGACTCTTTCGCTAGGGTGATTCGCCAGCACGCCGCAGAGCTTCGGCGGTTCCCTGCCACCGCCAGCGTTCTGCTCGACGGCTCAGGGCAGCCGTGGCCCACGGGCCATGTGCTGCAGCAAAGCGACCTGGCCCGCACGCTGCGCAGCATCGCCGATAATGGTGTAGGCTGGTTTTACGACGGTGAGTTCGCCGCCCAGGCCGCTGCCCTGATGCAACAAACGGGCGGCATTTTAACAACAAGTGACTTTGCCAACTACCGAACGCTCAATCGCCCTGCAATTCAGACAGCCTATCGTGAACACTCGATCATCGGCTTTCCGCCGCCGAGCTCCGGCGGTATTCACATCGCGCAGATGCTAGGCATGCTAGCCGATTTTGACGTAGCCTCCATCTTTAAGGAGTCCACCGCGCGAGGTCTTCACTTGCTGCTAGAGGTCATGAAGCGGGCCATGGCCGACCGCGCATACTGGTTGGGCGATGCAGACTTTGCCAAAGTCCCTCGCGGTTTGCTCGACCAAGACTACCTACGCCACAGAGCGAGCTCTATAGATCTTGAGCACACTACCGCCGTCAAAAGTCACGGGCAACCCCCGCGAGCCGATCTCGACCTGTTCGGCCAGCAGCGACACACGACTCACCTCACGACCGCCGATGCTCACGGAAATGTTGTCGCCATAACACAAACCGTTAATACCTCGTTCGGCTCAAAGATGATCGTCCCCGGAACCGGCGTCGTGCTGAACAACGAGATGGACGATTTCAGCATCGCTCCAGGCGTCCGCAATGCCTTTGGTCTGATCGGTTCGCAAGCGAACCTAGTCGCTCCGGGTAAACGACCCCTGTCGAGCATGAGCCCTACCATTGTTATCGATGGCGATCGCAATCCTGTGCTGAGCTGTGGTGCGGCAGGAGGACCTAAGATTATCACGACTGTGCTGCAGGTGCTCGTCCGCACACTCGATCTGGGAGAGTCGATCGAACAGGCCATCGCCGCGCCGCGCATACATCATCAATGGTCGCCCGACGTGGCCGTTTGTGAAAATGCCATGGAGGAGGCGGTCATCGAGCAACTGGCCGCCATGGGGCACCACATTGAGCGAATCGGCTCGGCGGCCGTGTCACAGGGCCTCACCCGGCAGCTTAGCCAGCGTCCGGCCCGCGACGACGCCGACGTGCTGCTCTCCGCGGCCGCTGACCCTCGCGTCGCCAGTTCTGCCATGGGATATTGATCCGCTTGGGCCAATCAAAAAGCTCCATTCATAAAGACAAAAATATTGCTAACGCCGCCGACTGAACGCTATTCCTCCTCGATGGCCTCGTGGATGAGTCGCACCAAGTGGCGGCGCGTAGCGGCTTGTGCGATTAGAGATTGAATGTCTAGGCCTAAGAACTCTGCTGCTTTAATTGCCAAGTCGACATCGCGGACGCCACGGTACTGGTTGGTCGCCCGGTCTCCCACATAGATTGTTTGTGCGTCCTGCTCGAACCCCGATTCAAAATTGTCGGTCAGCTCCTCAATCCATGCTGAAGGTACGCGGCGCAGGCGGCAATGCTCCGGCGACCAGATGTCATCACCGGAGCATTCACTGAGGATCATCAGTGCGTTGAGTCGACCGAAGGACATAATGCTGCCTGGTTAGCTAGGGAGCTCCCGTCACGCCGGGGCCCGATTCGAGCTGAAACTGGAATCCATCACAACCCTTGCCTTTCAAGAAGCCTGCCAGTTTCTTCGCTGGCCCCTCAAATTGATCATCGCGGTCCACTTCGGCAGGCTTCCAATTGAAGTAGCAGCGCTCACCGGCATGGGTCGCAGTGAAGTCTTGTAGCATCAGCTGCTCGGCCATTTCGCCGCGCATGGCTATTAGGTCCGCAGCGGCTGCGGCGTCCGTGGCTGTGCAGATCAGCGATACTGTGGTCGGTAAGCTGGGATTCTTGTCTTCGTAGGGAAGTATGTCTGGAATGATGCGGACGTTGGTTGTGAGCTTAAGCGGCGCCGCAGCACCCACGTCGTAGGTTAGCTCGACAAAGTAGGCCGTCCAGCCCTTGTCAGGCTGCTGCACACCGGCCACGTAATTGCCGTCGGCGTCCGCTTGAACCACGCTGCTGGTGTACTTGCGACCCAGCGTCTCGAGGCGGAAATCGCGGGCCTGAGGATTAGTGGCTTGCCACAAGCGAACTTCCTGTGGCGCGTCCTGGCAGGTGACTTTGAACGTGCCGTCAGTCTCTTGAGTCCAGCTGAATTTCGGTCGCGGTTTGTCAGCGACAATCAGCGTTACGAAAGCTGCCAAGCTCTCGACGGCGTCGCTGCCGTCAAGCCCGTGGTCCGCATTTGGCACATAACGCAAATACTTTTCACCTTGCAAATCGTCGAAGTAAAAGCGCGACGAATCAGGGCAAAAGAACTGATCTCCCGAACCGTTGATGATGTACTTGGGCATCGTCAATCGGTGGCGATAAAAATAGGGATCGACCAAGCGGTACAGGTCCTCCATCCGCGGGTGATCAAGCCGCTGCATGATGTGATGCTGCACGTAGTTGCCGACTGCCGGCGCCCAAAAGCCATAAGCTGCAAAGTGATGCTCCATCGATTTCTTAACGTTCAATACATCGATTACAATCGGGACGATGGCTACCACGCGCGAATCGAGTCCGGTGAGCCACGTGGTCCAGCCACGCTTCGATGCGCCGGCAATTACAAACTTGTCCACCGTATGCTCGCCACCCTCGGGCGAAGCGGCCAAAGTAGTCATCGTGTCCATAGCTCGCAGGGCGGCTTTGATCATCGGATTGCGCGCGGGCCAAGTCGGATCGCCCGTCTTGAGGTATTGATCCCAGGTGTAGCCGATCAGGTCATCCTCAGTCCGCTGCTTGCCATCGTTGTGAAACATCAAAGGTTGGTTAGGGACCATGTGCAATTCGGCCACCATGACACCAGTGGCTTTGGCAATCTGCATGACACGCGATGAAGGACCCGTTGGCGGTTCGCGGCCATTGGCGCCACCACCGATAAACAGCAGGCCAATTTCCGAAGTCAAATTCTCGGGAATGCAGAATGTGAGCCAGTGTTGCCACTCAGTGCGATCGACGTCCTGTGTGGTTCGCCAATTCTGCGAGATCATGTCGACGACAACAATGCGGGTGCCAGCTACCGTCTTGTTGGAGACGATTTTCCAAGTGTAGGAATCGTCCGCTTTTTTCAAGTATTGATCCAGTGGAGTCTCTGTGGGGAGTGCCTGGGCAGCCACCGGACCGACCGGCCACAACAAACTCATCGTCAGCCCGAGATACAAGACGCGTGACAAGTGCATAAGAGTCGTTTCTGAGCAAGAGAGCAAACTAGGTAGACGGGCCGAGCCGACGACAGCGCAACCGCCCACGTAAGATGCTTCGATCATAGTTCTAGTGAGGGCGGCGCACAAGTTGCGGAGGGTAGGCTGCGTCTAACCTTCCAGACGATCCAAGCGGTCGCTGAGCTTTTCCACCAAGCGCCGCAAATCGTTCAACTCTTCGCTAAGCAGTTCGATCTCTTCGGCCCACGGAGCAGGCGCGTTCGTCAGGGCAGGGGAGTTCCGTTGAGCTGTGGCCGGCGACATTGTGCCGCTCTCCGTGCCAGCCGTTTGGCGAAAGGTAGCGGACGCAGCAGGGGGCGAGGAGGGGGGCCAGGAATCAGGCTGTTGCTGCTGCTGCGGTGCTGCTTGAGCAGCGGTTGCGTTACCGGTCAACTGCCTGAGCCGCGCTAGTTCTTCCGGCAAATATAAGTTATGGGTGATCAGCTGCCCACGTCCCGCCGGAGTCAATGCGACGACCAAGCCGCGCTGAATCAAGCCGTCGAGCAGAGTTTGCAAAGTCTGTAGGTCGGCAATCGGCTCAAAGCGACTGGCCCGCGTACGCAGCTCCCCCACCGTCTGCTCGCCACGCAATAGCAACTCTGTCATCACCGCCGCCTCTGCGCCTTTGACCCGCATGTAGTCGTATCCGAAGTGTCGATACTTTGGAACGCGGCTGCCACCTTGAACTTCAGCCACGACCCCGGCGGCGCGCATCTTCTCTAGCTCGTCTTCGATCTGTTCTGCTGTCAGCTCCATGACTGGATGACGATTGCTTTTTTGATTGCAACCGCTGACTAGGCCATTGAGCGACAGGGGATAGGCATCAGGCGTCGTGCGCGCCTTCTCCATCAGCACGCCCAAGATGCGCCGCTGACGATATGGCAGCGGCTTGGGAGCAAGTTGTTCAGGCTGAGGTGTGGAGTCGGCTTCGGAATGAGTTGTCATGGTTACACACTTGTATGGGCGGGGTATCGCGGCCGCAAATCGCGTCGGGCCAATTATATGGCATGCCTGGCACGTATACGTTGGCATGTTTCAGCGTGAGCCACTGTTCTTTAGCAGGCTCTGTTTTGCAAGTTGCAAGTTGCAAGTTGCAAGTTGCAAGTTGCGTAGCATCGTGCGGGAAACTATTGCCGCACGATCGCTCTGTCGATCGGAAGCATTATAACGAACCGGCGGAGCGGTTTGGCGACTATACGACGAACCGGCGGAGCGGTTGGGCGACTATACGACGACTATGCAACGACTATGCAACGAACCGGCGGAGCGGTTGGGCGACTATCAGACACTTATCTCCCGCAAGATGCTTAGCTGCTTGGATGCTAAGCTTGTTGCTTGACGCGGAACATCTGCTCGTGAGGCAGTAGTGATCCACCGTCGATGGACAGCGTTGTGCCGTTGACATACTCGTTGGCTGGATCACACAAAAACAGGACGCCGCGGGCAATCTCCTCGGGCTGGGCCAAGCGTCCCCAGGGGAGTTCGCTGCCCTTTTGCTGCAGGACTTCATCGCCGAAAAACTTGCGCTCGCCAGGGGTGTCTGTCCAGCCAGGGTGAAGGATATTGACGCGAATGCGATGCTCGGCCAATTCGCAGGCGGCAGTTCGAGCCATCTGATCGATGGCCGCTTTGGCCATGTTGTACGCCATCGATCCGGGGATAGCTTTGTAGGCGTGGGGGGAGCTAATGCAGACGATGGCCCCTCCGCGCTTGTTGGCAATCATGACATTGGCTACGGCGCGCAGGAAGTAAAACGGTCCCCACATGCTGACATCGATCGTCTTTTGAAAGCCATCCATATTGGCTTGATAGAACAGCTCGCGGTCGCTGTAAGCCGCGTTGGTAACCAGGATGTCGATTCCGCCGTGCCGATCGCTAGCCGCCTGGATCAGCTTCTGCACGGCCTCGCGATCGCTGACATCTGCCGGGGCCGCTTCGGCGCTGCCGCCCACGGAGGCAATCTGCTCGATGACCTCGTCGGTGGGCAGAATGTCATTGACCAGTACGTGTGCGCCGGCTCGGGCAAGTTCGACCGCGGTGGCAGCGCCAATGCCACGCGCGGCTCCAGTTACTACGGCGATGCGGCCCGTCAAAAGTTGAGAGGTCATCCAGGGTGTCCTTTCGAGATGTGTGCCTACTTGCGTTTCTTCTTAGATTTCGTTTCTGACGTTGGAGCGTGCGTAATAAAGCGATGACCGGTGCGAGCGACGAAGACATCTTCCAGGCTGGGCTGCCCAAGGGTCAGCGAACCAATCCGCTCGCCAAACTCCTGCGACAGCGGTGCGACCCATTTAGCACCTTCGGCCGTGGCCACCCGCAATTGCCCGTCGACCTGTTGCACTTGCAGATCGCGCTGCTGCAGCCAGGACATGACGGCCGCTTTATCCGAAGTTTGAATGCTTAGCACCTGTGCGCCCAGCTGTTGACGCAATTCGCCCGGAGGTCCAACCGCGACCGTCGCACCCTGATGCAGGATGGCAATGCGGTCCGCTTTGTCCGCCTCTTCGAGCAAATGCGTGGTCATCAAGACTGTCACCCCGCTGGCTTGCTGCAACTCTTTGAGCGTATGCCACAGATCCAATCGCGAGGCAGGATCCAGTCCGGTGCTCGGTTCGTCCATTAGCAGCAGGCGCGGTCGGTGCAAGATAACTTTTGCCAATTCGACGCGGCGCTTCAGGCCACCGGAGAGCTGCTCAGTGGGGGTCTTCAGGCGATCCTCTAGGCCCAGCTGTGCCACGACCTGGCTCTTGCGCGAGCGCAGTTCACTGCCCGAGAGGCCATACAGGGCGGCTTGGAAATCGATGTTTTCGGAGACGGTTAGCTTGGGGTCGAGGCTGGGTGACTGAAATACGACTCCCAACGCGGCGCGGACGGACGCCTTGGCGAGCCGAACCGACTGACCGAAGACCAGCAGTTCACCCTCCTGCAAGTTAGCCAGCGTGCTGATCAGCCGGAACAGCGTGGTTTTCCCACTGCCGTTGGGGCCGAGCAGCGCGAAGATCTCGCCCGCATCGACTCGCAGGTCCAGCCCCCGCAGGGCAACGTGCTGGCCATAGCGATAGGAAACGGATCGAGCCTCAAGTGCGGCTGCGCAATCCGCGCCCGTAGTTGGACCAGTTGAGCTGTGTAAATTCATGGGCACGGGCAAATTAAGCCAACCAAGTAGAGAGCAGAATTAGAAGCATCGTCAGCGGCAGATGGAGCAGACTTACGTGCAGCATCTTACGAGCCGTTTGTTTAGTCGGTTGTCGGACAAAACGCCAAGCGGCCTGCGTTTGCCACAGAGCCACCGCCACGGCGGCCAGCGATAGCACACTGCCGACCACTCCCACCGGCGGCACTGCTAGCACTGCCAAGACGATCAGCGCGAACGACCCTAGCATAGCGTGTAGAGCGGTCCCCAGGCCCGAGCGGGTCGAGTTTGTGATCATTTTGTAGCCCGCCGCCTCATACTGCTCGCGATACATGTAAGCGATAGCCATGAAGTGCGGCAATTGCCATGCGACTACCACGCCCAGCAGAATCCACGCCCGCACATCCAGTAGAGAACCTTCGGCGGCTGTCCAGCCCATCCACACTGGCAACGCTCCCGGTAGCGTGCCCACGAGCGTGTTGGTCCAGCTGACCATCTTCAGCGGCGTGTAGACCCACACGTAGAGTCCCCACGTGGCCAGCCCGATCCACATCGTGGCGGCGTTGACCAGCAACAACAAATATAGGCTGCCAATCATGACCAGCATCCAGCCCATCCAACCCGCTTGGCTCGATGCAATGCGGCCGCTGGGAAGCGGACGTTTGCAGGTCCGCGCCATCACCCGGTCGCGGTCCTTCTCTATCCACTGATTCATGACGCTGGCGCTGGCCGCAACCATAGCCGTTCCTACACAGGTATGCAGAACCACTAACAGTCCCACGGAACCACCCACAACCACCATCCCCATGACGGCAGTCAGTAGGATCATGATCAAGATACGCGGTTTGGTCAGCTCCAGGTATTGGGCCAATTGAGCGGAAAACCGAGGTGCAACGGTTGAATGCATGACACGTTCCGTGAGAGGCAATGTAGATTTGTCTTTAGGTAGTGCCGAAGTCGCCAGACTGCGGACAGGTAACTCGCTGCACGTAACGCACACGCCAAGCTCGAGTGGCCACCAGGCTGGCCAGGCTGATGATCAGCGAGCCAGTGGCCATATGTGCCGTGATAATCATATTCTCCCAGTAACCTTTGGCATGGATGGTATAGGCAGCCAGTCCCGGGATCCATTCAGGCCAGGGGAGTGCATATTTTACGATCCAAGTGCTGATCCCCAGGCCGATTTGCATCAGCACGAGCAGAAGCAACAGCCTAGTCGGCCGGCGAATTTTCAGCGAGGGCTCGCGTCCAAACATGACATAGGCTGCGAGGCACAGCGCGAGCATCGCTACGACCCCGGCGAGGGTCAAATGGGAATGCACAAAGGCCATGAAAACCGTGGGTCGAACGACTGCCGTCACGTGCCTTAATTGTGCCCCTAAAATGAGCTGTGTATAGCTGGCTAGCACTAAAAACGTAGCCGTCCACAGCAGCCCTGACCGCATTTTGCGTGGCGCGGATCGGTCCTCGTCCGGCATGGACTGGGGTGTCACCGCTTGCCGCGCTGGGCTGCAACGCGCTAGGCTGTAGGATGTCTGCAACCACCAGCGTGAGCTCATCGCCGCCGTGACTGTAGCGATGGCGAAAAACAGCGGGCCGGTGCAGCCATGGATCATGGCAAAGGTTCGTTGGTCGAGTACCACACGGGCTCCGCCTAAGCCGCCTTGGGCGATTACCGCTAACAGCACAAAAATGGACCACCAGCGGAACCAAGGTCGACTGTCCCAGCGAAACGCGGCGATGACCAAGCCGATCGATAAGAAGCCCGCCACGGTTCCCAGCAGCCGGTGGCTGTGCTCAACCAGCAGGTCGAACGGGCCGAATAGCCAAGTCGAGGCGGGGTAGGCGAACATGTTCCAGCCGTAGGTAGCTGGCCAGTCCGGGACCGCCATTCCAGCGTCGTAAGTCGTTACCAAGCCGCCGACCCAGATGAGCGGAAAAACGGCGATCGTCAACGCCACGGCCAGTCCATGCACCAGCCGGCTGTAGTTGGCCGACGAGGCGGGACCGTCTGCTGGCTGTGCATGCGATCGCCGGTCGTCCGACCTCTGTGCAACTGGCTGGTGTGCAGCCTGTCCCTGTGCAGCCTGTCCCAGTGCAGCCTGTCCC
>CAKQWG010000131.1 GCA_934278005.1 uncultured Pirellulaceae bacterium
CAGTGATAGGCGGCGAGCGAATTGCGCCAGAGCAATTTTTCGGCGACGCGCAGCGGTTGCGTTGCAAGATACTGACGGGCGAGGGCGACGATCGAATTCAATGAGGTGACGCCATCGCTGTTGGGCCAGTCGCTGCCAAAGATCACGCGGTCCTCTCCGAAGATGCCCATCAAGCTATCGATGCGATCGCGATGGGCGCTGAGCTCGGTGGAGACAACTCCCGCGACGCGGTGGATGACCGATGAGAGCTTCATGTACACGCCGGGGCGCTGTTGCAGTTCGGCCAGCAATCTTTCATATTCGGCCAGCTCGCTAGAAGCGGGTTCGATGGCGGGCAGATGGTCGATGACGATGCGCAGCTCAGCCACTCGGTCACTCAAGCGCAGGATGGCTTGCAATAGCGAGAGGTCTGGGTTGGCTGAATCGAGAACTAAATCGGCTGCGGCCAACCGCTTGATACCATCTACGAAAACTGGATTGTCCACTTGTTGGCTGAGGTTATACCCCCATAGATTTCCGTAGCGAATACCACGCCATAGGCTGTTTTTTCGGAAGCGCTCAAGATACTCAGCAAACTCTGGTTTGTCTGGCTGGAGATTGCCGATGACGCCCAAGATCATCGGATCCTGCTCGGCGACTTGCAGCGCCCACAGATTGTCTTCTATCCACGGGCTGGCTTCAATTTTGATCGCTCCCACGATGCCAAGCGGTAGTGCTAAGCGGCGGTAGTCGGGCGGCAGGGACACGATTGGCGAATTGCCGCCAGGGCCTGCATACGGAGCGCCTTGCGGGCGTGTGCCGTCGAACAAGTGGATGTGGGTATCGATGATGGGGATTTCATCGAGCAACTGCGCCGCGGGCTCTTCCAGCGGACTACACCACGCGCGTGTTGCAGTCGACCAACCGCTGGCCAATGCGCTGCCGGCCAGTAGGCCGCTAGCAGTTGCGAAGAATCGTCGCGACAGCACGTGGGCTGTGTCGTGGCAATCTGAACGCTGAGCATCCACGTCTTTCCCCTTATCAAGCGGCGCGATTCTCATGCAGCAAGCGCGCGACCAGCGTAATCAGTTTCTTTCGATCGATGGGCTTGGTCATATACTCGGTACAGCCGAATTTAAGACAGGCCTGTCGGTCTCCCTCCATGGCATTGGCGGTGAGGGCGACGATGGGCTGTTGGAGTCCCTTGGCTCGTAGCTCCTGGACGGCCTCACGGCCATTCATGACGGGCATCTGCATGTCCATCAAGATCAGGGCAAATGGTCGCCCCTCAGCCTCCGCCTGCAGGGCCGTGTCGACGGCTTGCCGTCCATCTTCCACCACCGTAACCTGCGCACCACAAGCCTCAAGGAAATATTTGCCCACGCGCCACACGTCGCGACGATCGTCGGCCAGCAGGATGCGCGCATCGATGGTCGGGCGTGGATCGTGTTCCACATGTTGTCTGAGCGGGCGAACATCGCTGGGCTGTGCGAGTTGCTGGCGCTGAGCATCGGTGACGGGGAGCGCGAGCGTAAAGCAACTCCCCTGCCCCGCTTGGCTAGTCACGTGGATCGCGCCGCCCATGGCACACGCCAAGCGCTTGCTAATTGTCAGTCCGAGTCCTGTGCCCCCAAACCGCTGGGCAGTTTCAGGACTGGCCTGGGTAAAGGGTTGGAAGATGCGTTCCAACTGGGCGGGAGTCATGCCAATGCCCGTGTCGGACACCTCGAACAGCAGCAGTGTTTGCTCAGCATCCAGTCTAATCGAAACCCGGACCTCCCCTTCATCTGTAAATTTGAGCGCATTGCCGATCAAGTTGACTAAAATCTGGCGCAGGCGAACGCGGTCGGCGGTGATCGTTTGGGGGATCGGATTGTTCCATTCAAAGATCAGCGGAATGCCTTCTTCGACCGCGCGGACGTTCATCAGCAAACGGACGTCTTCTATGGTTTTCGGTACATCGACAGGCTGTTTAGAAATGCTCAACTTGTCAGCTTCGATCACGGACAGGTCTAGCATATCGTCCAGCAGGGCCAGCAGATACTTTCCGTTGCGGGTGATGCTGTCTACTTTGTCGATAAAAGAGGGGGCAGTAGATTCACCGCGCAGTATCTCTGCAAAGCCGAGCACGGCGGTCATCGGTGTGCGCAGTTCGTGGCTGACGTTAGCCAGTAGAGCCGACTTAGTCTTGTTTGCCTTCTCGGCCGCGCGATTGGCCTGCTCTAAGTCCTGGAGCATGCGCACCTGCTCGGTGATATCCCGCGCAATTGTTGATGCGCCCATGATCTGACCATGCGAGTTCTTGATAGGTGAAATGGCTAGGGAGATGTCCACCAGCGAGCCATCTTTGCGTCGGCGCAAGGTTTGGAAGTGGCGAATGTGCTCGCCTCTGGCAATTTTGCCAATGATCTCATGTTCTTCACTTACGCGGTCGTCCGGTATCAAGCGTACGATAGACGTACCAACAATTTCATCAGCCGTATAACCGAACAGCAACTCCGCAGCGTGGTTCCAACTGGTGATGATACCGTTCAAGTTTTTGCTGATAATCGCGTCATCGGAGGAATCGACGAGTGCGGCTAACAGCGCCCGTTCACGCTGCGCGTCAATGCTGTCCGTCAGATCGCGCGAGAAAGTCCGCGCGTAGACCAATTGTCCATCTTCGTAGTATCCATTGGAATGGATCAGCACGTGAACTTCCGTCCCCTGCTTATGACGCAGGCGGACTGGATAGTTGTAGATTTCTTGGCCGGTGTGCAGCCTATGGAGAATATCCTGTATTACGGATTGCTCGAAGTGGAATTCTGCAACGTTTCGTCCGACGTATTCCTCTGAGCAATAACCGAGCTGCTTTAATTCAGCGTTGTTGGCCCATAGGATCTTGCCGTCGGGGTCGATCTTGTGCAGCCCCTCCATCGCATTCTCTATGAAGTCTGCCAGATCGCGCTCGGTCCGCTGTCGCGCGGCCACCTCCACTTCCAGCACTAGAGCTTTTTGTTGGAGAGTCGTGACGGCCAGCATTTGATCCTCGACGGAAACGAGCTGGCCGAAGCTCTCTGCGGGAATGACTCGAGTATGGCAGTGGCAAACTTTCGCCAAAGCCATACCACCATTCTGGCCCGCGAACTGCTCAATGGGATAAGCACACAGCAGCGTTAGTGGATACTCATTGATTAGGGCATGCCAAAGAGCTTCCCACTGGTAGGCTGCCTCGGAGTTGCCCTCTTCCCACAGCACTGCTACCAATTCGCCAAAGGCTTGGATGCGCGGCCAGGTTTTGGCCAGTTCCGCTACGGCCCCTCCCACGACGTCTGCAAACCTTTGCGGGCTGGGCATATCGCCACTCATAATGCGCGCTAGCGTATCGTCGGCGAGCAGCACTACGCATTGCCGTTGTTCAATAGCTAGTTGTAGATCGACTCCGCGAGACTTCAGCTCAGATTCGATCAGTCGCTTGTGGTCCCGGGTGATGCACACTAGAACTCCCTGCGCTGCAG
Source organism: uncultured Pirellulaceae bacterium (assembly GCA_934278005.1). Taxonomy (GTDB): domain Bacteria; phylum Planctomycetota; class Planctomycetia; order Pirellulales; family Pirellulaceae; genus Aureliella. Next base: position 3,477 of record CAKQWG010000131.1, read on the forward strand.
ACAGCGCAGTGGTGATCAACCTGCAAATGGTTTCGACGAGAAACTCGTCCTCTTCATAAAACTGAACTATGTGCTCGGATTCGTTCAGTTTCGGGGCGAGTAACTTGGGCATGAAAACCGCATTGGGCGAGTTTGCTAAGTGGAGGCGGCTATGGCTAGATAAAACTTTTCCGGGTTTTTAGGTTAACCTGACATTCACTCCCGGTCAATAAAGAACATCGAGAGCTTAAAGGACTTTCCAGAAGTGCGTATGCATAGCCGAACTAACAGGAAACTAAGCGGCAGACAGGGTTGTGGTGTCGCAATAATCGCAACGACAAGCGTCTGTCCGTAAATCCGTTCCACCGAGGGCTTCGGCGGTGGCAAAGTGTTCGCACATCGACTGCCAGCGGCACTGGGCCGATTCCGCAAACTGCACCATGCGGTCCAAGGCGATGCGGCGATCCTCAGCTCGCGTTCGTCCTTCGTCAGCTAACCTCTCGATCAACGACTCGTGCACTTCGTCCACCAGGCACAGCCAGCGTCCGCGGCCGGCTGGTGCGACGACTCCGCGTGAAGCCAGTTGCTGCAGGCAGTTTCGCAAAGTCTGCTGGCCCAGCGGACTAATTTTTTTAAGTTCGGTCAGAGAGACGCCGTCGCGGGCCTCGGCAGAGTCTTGGCTGGCCAGTCGGAGCGTGTGATGTGCCGTGCGGAGCTGACAGGCGTCGATCGCTCCCCCCGCGAATAATTTCTGCAAGTTGACGTCGGCGGGATCATACAACAACGTGCAGTTGGCCAATTCGCCATCTCGACCGGCGCGTCCCGCCTCTTGATAGTAGGCTTCGAGCGAACCGGGAATGTCGTAATGAATCACTCGCCGGATGTCAGGTTTATCAATGCCCAGTCCAAAGGCATTGGTAGCGAACATGGTGGCAGGTGGCCCGTTCATAAACGCATCCTGCGACCTTTGCCGGTCGTCTTTTTTCATCCGCCCATGGTAGCACAGGGTCGGCAACGGCAAGTCGCTGAGGGCTTCGCGCAGCCTTTCGGCAGTCTTCGTAGTGGCGCAGTAAACGATGGCCGGTTGATTGGAGTGCAGTTCGCTCGGCTCGCTCAACAGTTGTCGCAGTGTGCGCAACTTATGTGCATCGCCTTCACAGCGTTCAACAGCCAATCGCAGATTATCGCGTTTGACACCGGTGGCAATGATCGCCGGGTCGGCCAGCTTGAGGCAGCTAATGATATCCTCCATCGTCTTCTCCGACGCTGTCGCGGTCAGCGCAAGAATAGGAGGATTTCCCAAGCGCGCACGCGCGTGCTGCAGGCAGAGATAGTCGGGCCGGAAGTCATGACCCCACTGGCTGGCGCAGTGGGCTTCGTCGATCACGAACAGATCGACACCAATCTCTGCCAACACTTCGCAGATGTCCGATTGCTGCAGTCGCTCTGGAGTAGTCAATACAAACTCGGCTCGGCCCGACTGAATATCCTCATGGAAGCGTTTGATCTGCGCCGCCGATTTGGAGCTATTGAGAATCGCTGCGTGAAAGCCCACCTCGCGCAAGTGATTGGCCTGGTCCTCGGCGAGCGAGATCAGCGGACTGACCACGACTGTAACCCCTTCAAGCTCCATTCCAGGTAGCTGGTAGCAGAGGCTTTTGCCAGAGCCTGTCGGCATGAGCACCAGCGTGTCGCGACCCTGCATGGCAGCCTCGCACGCCTCGGACTGTCCGGGCCGGAAGTTTTTGTAGCCGAAACGGTCTTTGAGGCAAGCGCGGAGATTGGCAATATTGGACATATGCTAGGCAGTGCTCTTAAATGTTATGAAAGTTGAAGCTACCACTTATGGATTAACTATTGACGAGGACCATGTGAACATTGGCCAGCGGTATGCGCTCTGCGCTGAAACAGTCTGCGAAGCGCCTTATGGAATTGGTGGGGAGAAGTGGATAGGGCACCACATGGCAAATAGTGGACCAACACTGCTCCTGCTAGAGGTCTCTGTGATTATTTGAGCGGCGGCTAGCTACTTTGGGCAGCTTTCCGGCAGGTGGGGGCGCGATTAGCTGCAACGCAATATTGCAGAACGGTGGAAATCGCTTCACGCCCGAGCTCATACGCACCGATGACCCGCGTCACTCGATCTGGGGCTAAAAAAGCAGGGCAACCGCATCCAAAAGTTTTGGTATGCCATGTGCCTGGTCGGCACGTGTCGCGCAGATGACTTTACGGCGAGCACAGCTTTGCCTGGTTCGGTGACAGCCTCTGAGGATTAAATTGCAAGATCGGACAGCAAGCATGTAGCTGCGGGTGGTATCAAATGATAGTTCGAAATGATCAGGCTGGCTGGCGCATTGTGTTTCACTCTGCGCACGCTCTGCTGGCAGGTCGCCTGGCCAGCGAGCTGCTACCCCCTGAATTGCCGTTTTGGTACGAAACCTGTACCGCGATCGGCATGCATGATGATCACAAAAAGCCTTTCAAAGCTCAGGCGAATCACTATTTGACCGAGGTCGGAACTCCGCTTGACTTCAGCATGCAGTCGATGAACGACGAGACACGCTTGTCAGAATCGATCTATAGAATTGCGGAGGGGATACGAAAGCATCGGTGGATCGGCCTGTTGGTCTCCAAGCACACGGACTTCCTGTACTGCAATGAGGCGACATCGAAAGAGATGAAGCGTTTCTTACGATCTGAGGCTCGTCGTCGCGACTCAGTTTTGAAGTCACTTGGAGTCGATCCACAGCAGCTGGAGGAGAGCTACCAATGGATGCGCTGGTGCGATCGTTGTTCATTGATTCTGTGCGGCGATGACGTACCGGCGATGAGTCGCAAGCTGGAGATCACATGGCTGCCCGGCAGCGGTCGCGTTGATATTTGGCGAGACCCCACCCAGCGGCTGCACATTGAGCCGTGGGTCTTTGCTAGTTCGGAAATTGAGTTTGAGGTGGAACAACGGATTATACAGGAGCTGAGCTTTAAGGACGATGCACAGCTGTGGGAGGCGCTGACGGGCTGCGCGCCACAGCTCAGCAAATTTCACTTCCAGTCTGAACCAGCCGAGGCGTAAGCTGCGGGCCCAAAATAAGCTGCTGTCGCCGTGCACAGCGCGACGGCCGTCAGCTGCTGCATAAGGCGCTGCGCGGGTCTGGTGATTCAGCGGCCGATGCTCGCAGCCCAAGCAATTGCCTGGCGCGACTGAGCGGCTGGCGATCAACTTGCTCCCAATTCGACTTCCGAATTTGCGGCGAAGATTAGTCTGCCAGCGGTGAGCTTACTACTGTCGCTGTCGTCCGCACTATTTAAAAATATTGGTACATCATTTGCGTTTTCGCACCCCAGCGAATGTTCTGAGCGTGTGTTTCGTTGCCGTCGCCGGTAGCTAATTGTAACGGATGGTACCGTCGGTAGCTGCTACCGAGCGACCTTGTCCATCCGCTAGTGAACCGCGCATCCTCCAGCCCTCTCTCAAACTGCACTGGCCTGAAGATATGACCAAGAAAAAATCCGATTCTAAAAACATTCCCGGCAACGGCGGCGAGCCTCACCAGATTGCTAGTGGCGAAGTCGTGCTGACAACCAATCAAGGTTTGCCCATCGCGGACGATCAGAACACACTCACTGTCGGCCCGCGCGGGCCGCAGTTGCTGGAAGACTTCATTCTACGAGAGAAGATTACCCATTTTGATCATGAGCGCATTCCTGAGCGAGTAGTCCATGCCCGAGGCTATGCAGCACACGGATATTTTCAGGCGTACAAATCGCACTCTCACCTGACCAAAGCCGGCTTTTTGAACGATCCGGACAAGAAGACCCCTGTCTTTTGTCGCTTCTCGACGGTTGCTGGCAGCGAGGGGTCGCACGATACGGCTCGCGACGTGCGAGGGTTCTCGGTCAAGTTTTACACGGATCAGGGTAACTATGATCTGGTGGGCAATAATATGCCCATATTTTTTATCCAAGACGCGATTAAGTTCCCCGATCTAGTCCACGCTGTCAAACCGGAACCGGACCGTGGGTTTCCGCAGGCTCAATCCGCGCACGACACATTTTGGGACTTTGTGTCCATCAATGCCGAAGCGATGGCAATGTTGATGTGGATCATGTCCGACCGAGCTATTCCGCGGTCGTTCCGCATGATGGAAGGCTTCGGCGTGCACACCTTTCGCATGATCAATGCCAAAGGTGACTCGAAGTTCGTCAAGTTTCACTGGCGGCCCAAACTGGGCACGTTCTCTCTAATTTGGGACGAGGCAGTTAAGATCGGTGGGGCGGATCCAGACTTCCATCGCCGCGATTTATTCAATTCCATTGCGGCCGGCGATTTTCCAGAGTGGGAGCTGTCGGTTCAAGTTTTCAGCGAGGAGCAGGCGAATGAGTGTGAATTTGACGTGCTCGACGCGACGAAACTCATTCCTGAGGAACTCATACCATTAACACCACTGGGAAAGATGGTGCTCGACCGCAATGTAGATAACTTTTTTGCCGAGACCGAGCAGGTTGCATTTTGTCCATCTCACTTGGTACCGGGCATCGACTTCTCCGACGACCCGTTACTGCAAGGGCGCTTGTTCTCTTACCTCGATACGCAGCTTTCACGGCTAGGCAGTCCAAACTTTCACCAGATCCCGGTAAATAAGCCCAAGTGTCCGTTCGCCAATTTTCAGCGTGACGGTCACATGCAAATGCAAGTGCCCACGGGGCGCGTGGCCAATGAGCCGAACAGTTTGGACGACGGCACGCTGCGCGAGGATCCCAAGCGTGGCTTTCAATCGTTTGCCGCCGAAGTCGCGGGGCCGAAACTTCGGATTCGTCCCGAAAGCTTTGCTGACTATTACACTCAGGCTCGGCTGTTCTACAAGTCGATGACTGAGCCTGAACAGCGCCACATTATCGGTGGCTTTGCGTTTGAGCTAGGTAAATGCGAAGTTGCCAAGATCCGTACGCGGATGCTCGGTCATCTACAGAATGTCGACGAGTCGCTGGCCGAGAGCGTAGCTGAAGCGCTGGGAATGAAAGGTCAGGCTGATAAGATCAAGCCGCGTGTGCCCGTGGGGGATCCCGAGCCGTCGCCCGCCTTATCTCAGTACTCGAAAGCTCCCAAATCGATCGCCGGTAAAAAAATTGGAGTACTCGTAACGAACGGTTCGGACAGTAAGCTGCTGGCCGCAGTCAGCAAAGCAGCCCAGCAAGAAAAGGCTATGGTCGAGTTGATCGCGCCGAAGATCGGCCCGATCAAGGATAGTAGCGGTCAAGAGCTTGTGCCAAACCATTTTCTGGCCGGAGCTCCCTCATCGCTGTTTGATATCCTGGTAGTCGCTCCGGCTGATTCCCAGGTCGATATGTTGCTGCAGCAAGCCGCGGCGATCGACTGGCTGCGAGATGGCTTTGGGCACTTAAAGGTGATGGGGCATACTCAAGCGTCTTTACCGCTGTTTGAAAAAGCAGCGGTGCCCACTGAAAACGAACCGGGGGTAGTGAATCTTGAAAACGGCAAGTTGGACAAATTCATAGACCAGGCGAAGCAGCATCGGATTTGGAGTCGCGAACCGCAAGTCCGCTAGCATGTTTGCTGATCGCTCCGCCGATCAGACTGTGTTTGTCGCTTATCGCTCCGCGATCAGAGGCCACAATATCTATCCTATATTTGGCTTGTCACAGTGCTTGATGAGGATGCTGATATGGAGTGATAGTTAAGCAAATTTGTTAGTTAGGGACGACTCAACAATAACTTCCCGGTTCGTTGGAGTGGAGTTTGGGAACAACGGCTAGAAAATGCTTGGTAAAAGATAGGGCGTCTTCCGGGGCTCGCAGTACCGACCCATTCCCATAAACGAATTCGGCAGGCTGAATTGTTTAACGC
>CAKQWG010000132.1 GCA_934278005.1 uncultured Pirellulaceae bacterium
TTCGTGAATTCATTTCCGACCGGCGGCAGATAGTCGCCGAACCGCTCCGCCGGTTCGTAAATTCGTGTCCGACCGGCAGAGCGGTCGGGCGACTATAAGCCCGCTCCGCCGGTTCGTGAATTCATTTCCGACCGGCGGCAGATAGTCGCCGAACCGCTCCGCCGGTTCGTAAATTCGTGTCCGACCGGCGGAGCGGTCGGACGACTATGGGCAAATCATGCAGTAATTGGCTACTGCGAAGCCTTAGAGCTCACGGAACTAACGTGCTCATGCGTGTGGTCAGCGGTGCCACCGTGAGTAAACGTCCGCTGGTGCACGAGCGTTTCGGCGTTCTCGTGGACATCCCTCGCGAACGCGCTGAGGTGCAGCTCGCCGCTGCTTGGCACAGGGAAATCGATTTGCCAAGTCGCGAAGTTATCGCTGGTCGCGGTAGCGGAGCGATCATTCACGACAACTTGCTCGATCTCGTAGTTGTCGGTGGACATACCGCTGACACGAATGATGTCTGAGCCTAGCGGCCGAACATCCGTGATCACGGTGATCGGCGGCAGGGTGTCTTCGGGAGAGAGGTCGTAATAGTTCGCGGTGGCGGGATCGTCGAGTTCATTGCCGGTCGAACGTGGGTAGAACACGGTTGTATTAACCTGCGAGAAAGTGAGCCGCAAATATTCGTGCCGATCGATCACACAACGCCAAATTCCGTAGGCGCAGTCGTGCATGGCAAAGTCTTCAATGCGTACGCTCGGCGCACCGCAATGGAAAGCCCAGTGCGTATTCCAGACCTTGGTATTGCGCAAGTGAAACGGCTGCTCACTAGGGGGCCCGATGCCCGCGACATCCGGATTGACTTCACCGGGTTTGCGGCTGGGGAAGCCTCCCAGGTTGATTCCGAATAGGCGTTGGCAGTGCGCCTCATTGCCATCGAATCGGACAAACGGCAGCGTGCGAATGTCAACCTTCTTGTGAGTCCCATCGGGCTGCAGCACCAGAAGTTCTGGATTGAAATGCTCGTCGGCGAACACCTCCATGCGAAATCCATCTTCATCGCACTCAGCCGCGACGTTGTTCGTGAAGCTATTGAGGCTGTTGGCCCACCAAAAGCCCGATCCTAGATTTTTGTCGTAGCCGAGCACTTGATCCGGTAGTGGCTGGCCACGCGAGGCGAGTACGGCCAGATTGTTATCGAGGATGTTGTAAACTTCCGTGCCATCTTCCAAAAAGTATCCGTGGCCTATGCTTTTGTAGCCGACGCAGTCCTTCACGACCAAGTACTGGGTGCCGTGGATGGTGATCCAGCGGTTATGGCTATCCCACACCGATGCACCGATCACACTGCTGCCACGCATGCTGTCGCCGGTTAAGTGAAAGTGAATTGGATATTTTCCTAGCACATCGCGTTTGCCCAGATGTCGAAACTCGGCGTAGCTGATGCTTCCCTGTGACCCCTCGTGGTACATCGTGTGACCGCGAACGCCGTTGGGCTCAGCCGACTCGACGACCACATTTCGACTTAGATTTGCCACCTCGCCGCGGTAGTCTCCAGAGCCAAGGTGGTCGAACTGCAGCGGCTTGTCGAGCGAAACGATCTGGAGTTTCGAGTCGATACCTCCCCATGGTCGCATGCCAGTAATGATGCGCTCTTCAGTGGTCGGATCTTCGGCCACACTGTTTTGAACACCCTCCTTGTTGTATCTGGTCCCGATATAGCCGAACTGCCGCGTAGTGCCCGTGAGAATGATGCGGTCACCCTTTTTCCATCCCGCCAGCGTGGCGGGCATAACGATCTTAGACTCGCCGACTTTGGCGGTCTGATACGGAAGCTTGACCCATGTTCGTTCCAGCGGAGCACCGTGTAGATCCATTCGGCCACCGCAGCTAATAATCGCCGGGCAAGTTTCCTTGTCCATTCCCTCGATGTAGTGCAATCGAATTGTGGCTGTGAACTCACTCGGGATGGGAGCGAGGGCCGTTCCGACTTCGAGTGCAGGTTTTGAGAGGCCTGTGTGATTGTGAGCTGGGTCCATACTAGTCTGACAATCAAAACCATCCTCACTGTAATGATCTAGGTCTTCGACGCGGAGCAGGCCGACTTCCAAGCGCGTGTTGCGGTCGCGTGCGAATAGCAGTTCACCGGAGATTTGAATTCCGCGAATGACCTCGCTCGATTCGATGTCGTATCGAATGGAATGCCCGCGCTGGATCAAGACCTTACTCTGGGCTTGGGGGACGGCTCCCGTCGACCAGACGTCCGGTGAGGACCAATTTCCGCTACCGGTGGATTTGATGACGTCCGCCTCGCTGGGTTCCCCATGTTCGTGTTCGTGGGCGTATTCGTGGGCGTTCGAAATGGACAGCGTTAGAGGCGAGTTCAGTGCGGTGATGAACAGCAGGAGGCTCGCGAAACTAATGCATTTGCAAGGTAGCAATCGGGTCATGATATGGTTTGCCTAAGGAAATGGGCGAATGTGAGTGGCGCGGATAGGGCGGTTCAGTCGACTTGATCTGGATCGCGCGAGTCGAGACCTCGGCTTGCGCTTCGTTTCGAAACGGAAACCCGGTCGAGTTCAATTGGATCCAGAGCGTTGTCTCGCGGTAGAATGCTCGCCCTGAGATCCGAGCGTTTGGGATCGGCAAAGCGTCCCTGGAGTCTGTCGGTGGCATTGGAACTCTCCGGATCATCGATCCACATGACTCCCAGTTCGTAGTCACCGAGCGGAATTCCGTCGCCGGCCTGATACGTCGTGACCTCGAAGCTGCCGTCCTCGCGAACCGTGGCTTTGGGCCGAGTTCCTCGTTCGTCAAACGAACGATTGTCAGTTGGATAGAAGATCACGAATGCCCCCGCCGCGGGCTTGCCGTTGATGAGCAACGAACCATGGGCGGGGAAAAGTTCGGGCCTCTGCTCCGACGGTCCGCAGCCGATCGCAAGGCTGCACAACAACAGGGTGAGAGAAGGCTTAAGTTTGTGGATCTGTTTAAGAAAGGGCATAGCGAAGTGGATGGGCTAAGGTGGCAGGGATTTCGCACAGCGACGCAATAAAAATGAAGTCGAAGCGCAACAAAGTCGCGATGGCGGCCCGCAAGTGGCGTGGCTATATAGCCGACTCTACGAGCCTCGGCACAGAGCGCGAGCAATTAGAACTCTTGAAGAACTTCGCCGGAGTTGAGCGTTGTGAGCCCGATAAAGGTGACGTTGTTCATCGTGTCGCTCAGCGAGCGCACGGAGCCGTCCGCCAACGCGATGTTGACCCCTCCCACATGGAAGCTAAACGGGTTGGCCCACTTATTGGATGCATTGATAAAGCGAGGCCCGAGCGTCGTCAGCCCGTTGTCTTCAAATCCGTACATCCACCCCGCGCAAGGGCCAGCCCAGTAGTCAAACCAGCCGCCAAACTCCGGCGGGTTGCTCACCAGCGTCCTCTGCGTTCGGTCCCTACGCAGCCAGTTGGCTCGCCCGGCCGACTCGTGGATGATAATCGTGTTGGATGTACCGTCGGCGATGGACGCAATGGTCGCCCCCTTGTCCTGCGTGAAAATTCCTTCGTTGGCCGGGCTTTTACCACCCGGCACATAGATGCGATAGGTTGCCGCATTGATGCCGCGCTGGCCGGCATAATCCGCTGTAAATGCCCCGCGATCCTCTTGAATCACCCAGCCGCTCGATAGACGCATGCGCAGTTTCTTCGTCAACTGTGTGCCACCGGGCGACGCTGGACATTCGAAGAGCTGCAGCTTGGTTTCAATCGCCTGCCTGTTATTGGGCTCAAAGAACGAAGAGTTGTGGTCGTACAGATTGGCCAGCGCTGACTGCTCAAAAAAGGGCAGGATCTGCGGTATCCAACTGCCGTAGAAAAAGCTCCCGTCGGCTCGCTGATTGTAGTACGTCTCTTGGGGAAAGCGTTTCATGGCGCTTTCGTAATTATGCAGCGCCAGCGCTATTTGCTTCAGATTATTGGTGCACTGCATTCGCCGAGCGGCTTCGCGGGCGGCCTGCACTGCGGGCAGCAGCAAGCCGACGAGAATGCCAATGATGGCGATGACTACCAAAAGCTCGACGAGCGTGAAACCTAGCCGTCTAGAGCGCGCGCATACCGGGGCCATATAGAGAATCTCCTATTGGAATTTCGATGGCTGGCTGAGGCGGATGCCGTGGCTGGCTAGGTCTTTAATTGAGAATCAATCTCAAGTATGTTAGCAGTGTAGCTATGGTGCACAAGGCCTTTTTGCGAAAAAACTCCCCGGTTTCTGCTGCGGCCATCGCGGCGCCGGCCCCGGCTCCGCAGCGAAATCGCCATGAATGCCACTGTATTTCGGGATTTGTACCGGTTTCGGTGCGGGCGTGACCAAACGTGTCACGGGCCTAGCTGATAAGTAATTGTGTTGGGAGGCGGCATCCCAACCACAACATTTCGCCGTAACCGTTCGAACTCAAGGAAGAATTAAGATGCTAGTCCTAAGTCGCAAAGTGGGTGAGAAGCTGGTCATCGACGGTAACATTACCTTGGAGGTTGTCCGCATCCAGGGCAATCGCGTCACGCTTGGCCTGGCCGCCCCTGCCGATGTCAAGATCCTGCGTGGCGAGTTGAATCAGAAACAGCTTCAGTCACCCAGTTCGGCAACGCCCGCCCAGCCTCTGTCGCTGCTGCAGGCGTCCTAGCGCGAACAGTGGCATAACCCCCTTCGCTTTCAAGCACGTCCCTCAGTTCGTCTTGGTAGCTGCTGGAGGCGTCGCTGCTGGAGGCGTTCTAGCGCGACCGGTAGCATCCCGCGGAGCACCCGCTTTCGGCTAATTCATGTCTTGGTGCTCTTCGGCCGTGAATTCGTTAACGACAGCTTCACCCTGACTGCGCTGCTTTCGCATCCTGGCTACTTTTGCGCCGGTGTGGACGTATGCTGTGGCAATTTTATCTTTGGCAAACATAGCGGCGCCAGCGGCGTCCATACCCATGGCGCTGGCTTCGGCAAAGGCATCTTGATCGGCTCCCAGGAAGGTGAACTGCCAGCCGTACATTTTTTGCTGGTGCTGGATCATGTCTTTGATGCGCGGCTTGGAGAATTCCTGGCTCGAATTCTCCAGTCCATCTGTCATTACGACGAAGACGACTAGGCCCGGGCGGTCTGCCTCGTTCATCTTGCTCAGACGTTCGCCGGTCTCGTTGATGGCGCGACCCACGGCGTCTAGCAAGGCCGTCGCGCCGCGCGGCACGAGCTCATACTTGGGCACGTCAGCCATCGGCACGCCCTTGTGCAGGAACTCGTAATCGGTATCGAACTGGACCAGAGTCAGCAGCGCTTCGCCCGGCTCTTTGGCCTGATTCTCGATAAACGCATTGACACCTCCCTCGGCGTCCGAGCGAATGTCTTGCATCGAACCGCTGCGATCGACAACCAGGGTGATATCAGTCAAGTCAAGTTTCATAGTGGTGCTCCTGTAGAGTGGCAGGGATGGGATTTCGACAAGCTTCTATTATCGTGCCCCGCCGTGACACCTTAGGTCAACCGGTACACAGTCTTCCCGGGCAGCGCATCAGCTCCTTGTGCTAGTCTGCCTAAATGCAGTGTTCGCGCAGTCGCACGAAACATCAAACGCCGAAGAGAATTCCCGGCAGCGAGAGAGCTCCTTGTACTGCTGCGACTTGTCGTAGCTTCGATTTAGTTCGGAAAATAATCTTGACACTACTACACTCATAGTAGATACTGCATTCATAGTAACTGCGAGCAACCTTTGAGAGAGCCATGACCGAACTGCCAAGACCATCTGATCTAGAGCTGCAAGTGCTGACCGTGTTGTGGGAGCAAGGACCGCTGGCGGTGACTGCCATTCGCAAATCGATTCCCGATGGCAAAAGCCGAGCGTATACGACTGTTCTCTCGGTGCTGCAGGGGCTCGAGCGCAAGGCGCTGGTCGACCATACGACCAAGGGACAAGCGAACATCTACTATCCACTCGTCAAACGACAGCAGGTAATGCGGCCACTGATGCGCGAAATGCTGCAGAATCTCTTTGGTGGCAGTGCCGCTCGCGCAGTGCAGTCGCTATTGGATAGCGCGGCGGTGGATAAAGACGAGATGTCGCAGATTCGCGAACTGCTCGCGCAAGCAGAACAGCGGGCGAAGTCGCCCGACTCAATCGCTTCGAAAAAGAAGCAGGCGAGTTGCTCGCCTGAGAAACGCAAAGGCTCGGCGACAAACAAGCCGGCCAGCGCGTCCGTTGTGCGGCGCGGTAAGAAGAAACCTAAAATCACGGAGCGTTAGCGATGTCACCATGGCTTGATTGGATGGCAAGTGTGCGGCTTCAGCCGCTAGTCTTCGCACTGTTTCACACTTTGTGGATCGCCCTGTTGTCGGCCGCGTCGCTCGGACTAACACTCCGCTGCCTGCCGGCCTCCCGAGCTGAGCTGCGTTATGCTGCGTCTGTGGTGGCCCAACTAGCGATCGTGCTGGCGGCATTGGCGACGTGGGCTGGCCTCGATCTCGCAGCCCTGCAGCCTCCCGTGACCGCAGCTACGATGCATCCGCAGCAAGGTGTCGCGCTAGCAGCTTCTCAATTGGCCGAGCCGCTACCAACCGAAGCGAAGTCTCTTGGCATCGACGTGCTCAACGAATCCGGCAGGGCAGCCGGGGCAGTCCAAACGGTTGAGGGTGCAGTGGCTGTGTCGAGTGGGTCGGCCGGTCGCGAATCGTGGATGAGTTATGTCGCGGCGATCTGGTTAGCAGGCGTGGTGTTGATGCTGCTTCGCACGGCGCTCGCCGTGGCGGATGCGGGGCGGTTCGTACGGCACTGTCGGGCGGCAGACTCGTCTCTCGTGGAGCTCGTCGATCAATTGCGGCAAGAGCTAGGAATTGCGCGCCGGGTGCGAGTCGTGATCTCGCAGTTCGGCAACTCTCCTGCGGTTGCCGGCGTAATTTGGCCCGCGCTCATTCTGCCGATCTCGCTGCTGACGGAGCTCTCGCCCCAAGCGATTCGCGCCATTCTGCTTCACGAATTGGCCCACATCCGACGGCACGACTATCTAGTCAACTTGGCGCAAATGCTGATCGAGTCGGTATTCTTTTTCAATCCAGGCGTGTGGTGGATCAGTCACCAGATCCGCATCGAGCGGGAGGCGTGCTGCGACGCGCTGGCCGTGCGAATCAGTGGCGAACCGATGGTTTACTCCCAAGCCTTGGCCGACTGGGCTGAGCGGCAGCAGTCATCCGACGGCGGCAGGCAAATACCAACGGCGGCTATGGCAATCAACTCTCGGCGACGTCCAGTGCTGCTAGATCGCATCCGCCGCGTGTTGCTCCCTGGCTACAAGCCCGGCCTGCACGTCTCGCCGGTCGGCCTGCTCGGACTGTTGCTGTTGGCACTGCTGGCTGCGAGCGTACTGTGGCAGGGAACTTATGTTGTAGTGGCAGCTGCCGCGCAAGTTCTATCTCCGGCCCAACGAGTGGAGCGCGTCGCCCAAAAAGTCAGAACGAATACTCCCCCTCAGGGCAGCCAGGAAGACGCTCCAGTCACGCTGATCGGAACTGTCCGCACTGAAGATGGGCGACCGCTGCCAGCGCGTGTGCACGCCTGCAGTTTTATCGATAATGGGGGAAATAGTACCATGGCGTGGATTGGCGACTTCGGCGCGACATTCAAGACGAACGTCTCCCCCGGCGTCATTTGGCTGCGTCTCAACGCCGACGGCTATGGGCCCGCGGTGGCAGGTCCCTTCAACGGTAGGTCGGGCGAGGTGATCGACGATTTGGAGATCGTCCTTCCCTTAGGATTCCCCGTTGAGTTCGAGGTTACCGATGAAGATGACAAACCGGTTTCCGGCGCGAATGTTTCTGCTGGGTACATCACCAGTGGCGGTTCATCGAACGCACTGCGGGCGGTCAGCGACGAACTGGGGCGAGGAGTCTTGCCGCACGTTGTCGAAGGGGACTATTTCGTGTCCGCCAAAGCTCCGGGTTTTCAGGATACGGGATCGGACCGAGTAGTTATTGTGCGCGGACAGCCGTTACGAATCGCCCTCAAGCGAGCGCTACTCGTCACCGGCCAAGTGGTGACTGCCGATGGCCAGCCGATCGCGGGTGCCACGCTCCATCAGTTTGTGACGCGTGGGGGCAGCCGTGGCAGTGGCAATTACATTCACGGGCCCATCGGCGACCGCCTGGCGACCACCGACGCAGAGGGCCGCTTCGTGCTCGACCGACTGGTCAGCGACCGTATCTACGATGTGCTGGTCAGGCACCCACAGCATGGCAATCGCGTCCACGAAGGCATTCGCCCTGGGCAGAGCGACCTGCAGCTGCACCTAGGGCCGAACTTTACGCTGGAAGGGACGCTGCTGGGCGACCTGTCGAGCCTGCCGCAGCAGCGCGGCCAGCCGTACATCAACATCCACCAAACGGTACCGTTGGGGCCAGAGGGCATCCGCGGCTGGTACAGCGATCAGGCGACCGTTGAGGCGACAGATGGCGGTGGACGGTTTGTCATCAGCGGCCTGCTGCCGGCTGAACTCAAGATCACGGCGGGCCAGCACACAAGGACCCTCGACTTGGCCGAACCGCTGCAGCAAGTGACAATCGACCTGACCCAACCGGTACCGGAGCCAGAGCTGCGACAAGTCGAACTGGTTTTCGAAGCGGACGAGGGTGCGCCGCCGCGCGGTAGCGTCGAGGTCATCACCACGAGCCTGGACGAACGCGTGTTTCGAAACAGGCAAGCAGTGCCGCTGCATGGCGGCCGGGCGAGGTTCGACGTGACCGTTGGCGTGGAAGCCCGCATAGAACCACAGGGCCTGATAGGCTACTGGTTCAAGGACCATACATTCTCTGTGGCACCCGGCGCGGAACCAAAGCGAGTCCACATTGAGGCCATCGCAGCCGGAGCAGTTTCCGGGCATGTCCTACTCTCCGATGGCACGCCGGCCAATGACCTTTCCATCGGCATCCGAGCTATTGACAAACCGGAAACGCTAAGAATGGAGTCGATCACTCCCAGCACCGGCCCGGGCGTCGATGCCGCCGGGCGATTCGTGATGACGCCGCTGCCGCTCAACGCCACGTATGTGGTCACGGCGGGCGACGGGCATAACAGAGCCGTCAGTCAGCCAGTCCGCCTCACCGCTGCGGAGCCGACCGCGGATGTAACGTTACAGTTTTCACCGAACGCTTCCGCCTCGGGCACGGTCCTCGGGCTCGACGGCCAGCCACTGGCCGACGTGCCCTTGCAGTTGGTGCTGAAGCATCCTCACGCGGG
>CAKQWG010000133.1 GCA_934278005.1 uncultured Pirellulaceae bacterium
CCCCACACTAAACGGTCAGAAAATACTCCGGGCCGCGAAGAATCCTCTTTGCGAGCCCAGTACGCAAGTTGAACCTCTGCGTCAACACATTTGCAGCGCAACGCGAACACAGGCAGAAGCTTATATGCGGCCGGCAAAAGCGTCTCAGCGTCACGCATTCTGCACTCGCCTACTGAATCAACGCGCAGCGAATTTGTTTAACGCCGAGCCGCAGCAAGCCGCAGATGAACAGGTCAACTGGGTCAACGCACGAGGCGCTATTGCACCACTTTGCCGACCAAGTCGACAGTTGCGGCTTGCGCAGGCGACGGCACGCGCTGTGCGGACCGCAGCCCATTGAGCTTTCTTACCGTTTGGCGTTTCTGACAGTCGCGCAGCCACAAAAGCTACGACAAGTCGCAGCACTACAAGGAGCCGCAGCGCGGCCCGCTGCTCGCTCTAACCGCTTACTAAATTGTGCGGCTGAGCGCGGCAATGCTAGGCCGGATTGCCGGAGGGCTCGCTTAGCTCGTCGAGGGATACAGCACGTTGAGGGGTGATTTGTTCTGTACAGCAAGGTGCAACGCACTATTCGTTGCGTTAAAGTCGTTCCAAATTGCCGGACCAGCTGCAGCCCGAACGCTGCGCGCCTGGAAAGCTGCCACTATCGCTATGACCCGAACTGCCTCAGATGAAGTTGATCCTGGACGCACACTTTGGCTAGCCGTCACAGCTTATCGCAGGCCGATAAGCAACGTACCGCCCGCCACAGATACTTGGTGGTGCGTGGGTTCACAGGGACGTGAGCCAGCCAACCGTGTTGGCCGTGCACTGGAAGCACCATGCGACATCAACTAGAACAGCCAACTAAATCCAAGGAAAACACGCAGTGGCTCGGAAGCTTCCCGCACATTTGAAATTACACGTCGACCAAGACGTATTAGCGGCCGGCACCGCCTACTCCCATAAGTTTGACCTGGCGCAAACTATGCGAGCCTTCACCGAGGCGACAGGCTGGCTGCCTCGACCGATTGGCGGCACCCCGCATCATCCGCTAAACGCCTACCGCGATAGCGACGCGCCTATGTTGCCGTTGCGACAGCGAATGCAGTTGATCAGCAATGATCCCATGGACGGTATGTTAGATGCCGAAGACCTGCCATACTTGGCTGGCACCAGTGAAGATGTCGCCTGGACACTGCTGGAGCAAATAGACGGGCTCATACAAGCTGTGGAACTATCCGAAAAGACCATTCGGACTCAGGAAGCACAGCTGGCGACTGCGCTGGGAGTCAGTATTCGACACGATGAATCCGAAGCTCTGGCCGGGCGTCTGCAGGAATCATTGCACCGGGCGGCCGAATTGACCTGCAGCGACGCGGGCGCGCTCTATCTGCTGGACGATGCCACCAGTCAGCTCAAGATGCGCAGCTGCTGGGGGATGCCCACCACTGCTTTGAGTAAGCCGCCGCGCGATCTGCGCGGCTCGCTGGCTGATCTGGAAGCTTTGATGGGCAACGCCGTATTGTTGGAAAACACCAAATTAGCTCCCGAATGGAACTGTCCCGAGAACTATGCCGCCGCCCTGTGCGTCCCCATCGGTTCGCCCACCATGCCCCACGGCACGCTGTGGCTGTGGAGCGATCATGTGCGCGACTTCAGCTCTTCAGACATCGACGCAGCTAAAGCGGCCGGCGATAAAATTCTGGTCGATATCGAACGCAGTGTGCTGGCCGATGAAGTGCTCAAGACGCGTGGCCTGAATCGACAAGTGGAATCGGCCAGCTTGGTCCAGTCCTCTCGCTTGCCGAGCAATCAGCGCTTGCACCCAGATTATGAGATCGGCGGCTGGACCTTCCAGGGTCAAGCCTTGGGGGGCAACTTCCACAATTGGACTGTCAATCGCCAGCAGCTGATTTGTGCGGCCGTCGGAGCGGCCTCCTCGCACGGTGCGGCCGGCGCCTTGGTTGCTACTAGTCTACAGACGGTGGTCGAGGCGTGTTGGAACGTCAATCACAAACCCAGTCAGGTCATGCGTAAAGCTAACGATTTGTTGTGGTCTGCGCAGGACGGGGATTGGCTAAGTTCGCTGTGCTACGTGCAGATCGAGCCCACGACGGGCCAAACGCAACTGGCGCTGGCAGGGAACATTCAAGCCTTCGTCGTAGGCAGTCGCGGGTTCCGCCCGCTCTCGGGAACCTCCACACCACTGGCCTTGCAGCCAGACACTCGCTTTGAAAATCAACGCTTGCGATTGGAAGCTGGCGAGCTACTTCTGATCGCCTCTGCCGACGTTGTGGGAGGTGTTCAACGAGGTGGTTTTTCCCAGGACGCACTGCTGAGCATAGTCCGCGAGCTGCATGACGATGCCGTAGAGGATATTGCCGACCATATCGCGCGACTGCTGCCCATGCTCGCAGACGATTCGGCAATCGAGGCCGACCGCAGCCTGCTCATTCTCCGTCGTCGGTTCTAACAGGATGTGTGGCTGACATCCTCTGGTGCTGATGCCCCTCCCGCTTGACGGAGGGGCATCAGGCGAGTGTGATTTGGGCGATGCTGCGCAATTCTTATCCGCGGCGGACAGTTTTTTCCTGGATGTAGGTAAATGAATCGATCTAGCGAGGATGATGATCGCAGCAAACCGGGGCTAACGCCCTGCGGCTGATCAAGGCAGACCGGGGCTAGAGGAACTATCGCTGAAGGTATTCGCTCCTGCTTACTATCGAAATTCCACTCTGATGGCATGCGGGCTGCTGGAGTTTAGAGTCCTGCGGTTTTCGCGGTTGGACTCGCTGAAGTGGAGACTGAAAATTTGCAATTGCCCACGCGACACTCTTTCCTTTCCAAGGCTTGGCTCCAGACCGCGGCAGTGTTTGTGCTGGCATTTCTGGTGGCTGTGTTAGCTGCAACTACAGCTGCGCGAGCGCAGCTTCAGCCCGGTGACCAACAGTTGAGCTCCGACGGAGATTCACCAGTCCCGCTCGGCTACTCGAGCGCTCAGATACAACCGCGCGAAAAGCTTCAGGCCGCTTGGATCGATCCCCAAGTTGGCCGGTCGCTGCCGCTGGATGTACCGTTTATCGCGCACGACGAACGGTCAACCAACTTGCGTGAGGTGCTTGGCCAGCGACCGGTCGTGTTGTGTTTGGTCTATTTCGAATGTCCGATGCTCTGTCGACTGGCCGCCGATGGGGTGATGCGTGCGGTGTCGAGCATGTCCGAGCAGGTGGGCCAGGACTTCGATGTGATTTTCATCAGCTTCGATCCCCGTGATACGCCCGCCCGAGCCCGGGCCGCGCGCGATCATGCGCTTAGTCAGTACACTCGCGCAGGAGCCAAGGCAGGCCTGCACTTCTTGACTGGCTCCCAAGCGAGTATCGATGCGATTACACGCGCCGTCGGCTTTCACTACGCATGGGACGAGGCGACGCAACAGTTCTCGCATGCTGCGGGGCTTATGATCGTCGCACCCGACGGCGTCATCACAGAATATCTGGACGGCGTCAACTTCTCACCTCGTAGCCTGGCCTCGGCCGTAGAGCGCGCTCAACGCAACGAGCTAACGCAGACTCAAGCGTTGGCGTTCGTGCGCTGCTATTTATACGATCCGACCACAGGAAAATTCGGCGCAGCGGTGCAGTGGACTATTCGTGCTCTAGCTCTAGCCACTGTCGCGTTTATCGGCGCAGCGATTGTGCGTATGAATCGCCTAACTAAGAATGCTGCCGTGGCTAGCTTGCTGGCTGCGCCTGCCAGCGATGTCTCAGCGGAGGTGCGCGATGAGTAGAGTTTGGCACTGGGCACGTTCTCGCCTGCCGCAATCATTGCCTAATCTGTTTCCTAAACTATTGTCTAGTCCATTGCAGCAGACTATTAGTAGATCGCCGCGAGCGAATATGTACGGCTTGTGCCTGGTAATGCTGCTAGTTAGCGTCCCCATAGCTCTGCAGTTGGTTCACGGTACAGCGTCCCTTGCAGCGTGGTCTGCAGCGTCGTCTGTTGAGGATGATTCGGCGGTCGCGCACGGCAAGTATATCGTGCACCATGTAGCGCAGTGCGTGCAGTGCCACACGCCGCGCGACGCCCAGGGGGAACTGGTAGAAGCAGAATTGCTCGGCGGGGCAGCGATACCAGTCGTCGGACCGGCCCAGTTGCAACCTTGGGCCAGCGTTTCTGTCTCGCTAGCTGGACTGGGTAACTATGACGACTCTTTTGTGCGGCATGTGTTGGTCCACGGTCGGCGCCCCGACGGCACGCGGCCCAGAGCCCCCATGCCAACCTTTGAGCTCAATGACCACGATGCGGATTGCGTGATCGCTTATTTAAAGTCATTGCTTTGAGCCGCCGGCGGATTCCATAAGAGCCGCGATTGTGCAGCCATAGATCGCAAGCTTCAACGAAGCCTACCCTGCACGATTTCTTCAGCATGGAGTACAATCCTCGGACCACCGTCGCCGCGCACCAGCACATCATTTAAGGCGAACCGGGACGCACTAACTGTCAAGGATGTCTTAGCAAGCTAATGAATAGTTCGAACCCCTCCTGGTCCGCATCAGCCATCAATTCGCCGTTCACTCAATCCTGGATTCAGTCGTTAACGTTGGTTGCCAGTCATCCGCTGGCTCGCACCATCAAACCACAGTTAGAACTGGTCAACACGCTCAGTCGTACGCGGGCCGAAGCGGACCGCGCCCAGGCCGCCAAAGAGTTATGGGATCTGGCCCAGCCCGCCGGCCTGGGCGAGCTGCTCGACGTACTGCCCGTCTACAAGGCACAGTGGGTTTTTTCGTCCGACGACAATTTTCTATATCGACGCCGCGACTCGGTCACCAATAGCGATGGAGAGCATGCAGCCAGCGCTGCCGTCAGTGAATCGTTTGAAGTTTGGCGACAGGCGCTCGGTCTGGAGTCGCTGCAAGTTCCGCTAATGGCGGAAGTCTTCAGCGGGGACTGGGCCAGTCTCGTGCGCAGTGAAGCGGTACGACTGCAGCAGTCGTTGAGCTTGTCTGCCATGCCACAAGCGACCACCTTGCAGCTTCCTTGCACTGCCCGATGGGATACGAAGTCATGGTCGGTCAGCTTTGATCAAGTCCAGTGGATGGTGCGGCGCTACGATGCATTGCCCATCATGGCACGCCCCACTTACGAAGAACTGCAGGAGCGATTGCTACGCTTGGTGACGGTGGCTAACAACACGCTCATTACCAAGCAGGCTGCCAACTGCGCATTCTCCGCCACGGGTGCCGCGTGGCAGGACTGTGTCGCCAGCCTGCAACCGCTGCACATCGACCTGCACCGGCAGGCCGGTAAGCTCTCTCCGTGGCTGCTGCGGACCTGGAATTGCGTGTGGCCAGTCGTGTATCGCGAGCAACATGTGCTACAGGAACGAGCAGATATCGAGGTGGTGCGTCGCGAATTGAAGGCTTGCCTCGAAGGGCAACCGAAATTGTGTTTGTGGATGTTCCTATTCGCTAAATTGATCTGCCAGTCGCAATTGACCACGGGCCTGGGGTTCTGCGCTGACTTTGGCGACTGAGCCGAGGACATTCAGCGGCTAGAAATGGGCGGCTGAGTGAGTTATGATTGCGCAGCGGTGGTTGCGCGAAGCTCGTTTGCCGCGGGACGCTTGCTATCCTTGGCCGGCAAGTCTTCGCAGGTACTCTGGCCACCGGCTGCGATTCCCTCCCCCTCTTTTAAAGCGCCCTCCCCTGATGCCTCAGCCAAACTCGGAGTCTCCCGCCCCTGTATCAGCCCCGCCCCTGACCAAAATGGCTGTGATTCTGGTGTGTGTCATAGCAGCCATTGGTTTTGCGTTTGACATTTATGAACTGCTGATGCTGCCGCTAATTTTCCGCTATGCCGCGCAGGAGCTGGGAGGCATTGTACCGGGCACACCTGAATTCTCGCGTTGGCTGGGAATTATGTTTTATGTGCCCGCGTTCTTCGGTGGGATCTTCGGTCTGCTTGGAGGCTATTTAACCGACCGCTTTGGACGCCGACGCGTCCTGACATTCAGCATTTTGCTGTATGCCGTAAGCGCGTTTCTGGCGGGTTACTCTACCAATATGTATATGTTACTTGTGCTGCGCTGCACGACGTTTGTGGGCGTGTGCGTTGAATTCGTGGCGGCGATTGCTTGGTTGGCAGAGCTGTTTCCCGACAAGCGCCGCAAGGAGATGGTGCTGGGGTGGACGCAAGCATTTTCGTCCGTCGGTGGCTTGATGGTTGCCTACGCCAACCACTTGGCGGTGAAATGGGCGGCCGATCTGCCGGCGATTAGCCTGCCCAGTGTCTTTTCAGGTCTAGGTGAAATTTCCGACCCGCACGCCGCCTGGCGATACACCTTGATGAGCGGACTGATCCCGGCCATCCCGCTGATCATCATCCGTCCGTTTTTGCCTGAGTCGCCGGTGTGGGCGCACAAGCGTGCTACAGGCCAGTTGAAGCGTCCGAGCATCGCCGAGCTGTTTCAGCCCGCTTTACGGCGCACGACGCTGATCACTACCCTGATGTTTGCGGCCAGCTATGGAGTCGCGTTTGGCGCTCTGCAGCAGATCCCCCAGATCGTGCCTGGCTTGCCTGAGGTACAATCGGTGGTCAAGGACATGTCGCCGCCGGAGCGAGCCAAGGTGACCCAAACGGCGGCCGCCAATTACACCAAAAGCCAAGAGATAGGTGGATTGATGGGGCGGGTCGTGTTGGCGCTGCTAGCAGTGGTCATCGTTTCACGCCGCGCGCTGCTGCGCTTCTTCGTGATTCCGGGGATGATCCTGGGGCCGTATGTGTTCTATTCGTTCATGAAGGGGGCCAATAGCGTGCTATTCGCTTTGGGCGATTGGCAATTCACATCGCTCGACGGATTGCTGTTCATCGTGGGCCTGCTGACCGTGGGGCAGTTCAGCTTTTGGGGCAACTATTTGCCGCGGGTTTTTCCAATTCACCTGCGTGGTACCGGAGAGAGCTTTGCGGCCAATATCGGCGGGCGCATGATCGGTACTTCGATGGCCTGGGTAACCAGTAGCATTGCCGCCATGAGCTGGGTGCCGGCGGCGACCCCCTCAGGCAAATTCGCATTGGTGGCGGGCTGTGTGGCTGGGCTTATGTTCACGATTAACTTTATCGCCAGCTTCTTTTTGCCCGAGCCCGACACGCTGAATTTTGACGACTAGTCTATCGACGCATGAAGATGTTCGATTTGCGCGGCGCGATGGCTGCTGGAGTAGCCAGTCCGGCGTCGTCTTGCCCGCTGTAACCCGGCCGGCTGGCATCCTGCCTACTCATATCCTGCCTACGGTAATCCTCTCGGACGACGGCAGGCTGGTTGGCCAGACTGTCGTAAGCCGGTTCAGCCGCGGCGTTCCAACTGGGGCTGATCTGCAGCGTCTGTGGCGGCTGCACCGTTTGTCGCGCGGTCAAGCTGTTCGGCTCCGGCTCCACCTGACTCAGTTGCAATTGATAGTCTCGGTCGGCGCTCGCTGAAGCGATACGGGTGACGATCTCGGCAAATTCGCGCCGCGTGCTATCGTCGATGCGATCCAGTCGCATGGCTAGTGCCTGGGCGGCCGACGGATTGGACTGACAAACCTGCGAGATCTGCGAGACGAATTTAGCGGTCTCAATGAAGTTATAGTCGGCTGTCTTGCCGACAAAGGGGCCGATGGAGCGGGTCAGCAGATCCGCGCCAAAATTGTCCACTTTCAAAAACACGTCCATGGTGCCGACAATGACTGCTTGGCCATTGCGTTGAGGCTGCTCTACGGTGCGTAGCAAAGAGACGCAGCGGCCGCTTACTTTGCGCGGGGCCATCGTACCTTCGTAAGAGCCGCCGCCCATGTAGATGTGCAGGTTATTATCCGAATAGACCAAGTCGCACTTGCAGATCGTCCCCACGCCGTCGTCGGCTATGAAGCTATTAGGACTGGTCCGCTTAGCCGTCACTTTGGTGATGCCCATGACCTCCCAAATATTGACCAGGACCTCGGGCCGACGAACTAGGAAGCTAAACATTTGGGGATCGCAGTCGATTTGCTGCGTGGGCATGCGGCGGAAGTAGCTGGGATTTTCCAGCACTGCCTGCACCTCCTGGCTGATGCTCGGATGGAGCTTATGCAGCGGGACGCCACGGGCTGCTTGTTGGCGGACCTCGCGGGACGAAACTCCTTCGGAGTCAGACAGTTCGGCTGCTGGACAATGGCGCGTGGGCAGGGCTACCATGCTTGCACAGGTGCCGACAATCACACACAACGTCAGAGCGAATCGCATTGAGAAGCCTGTGCACTTCACCTAGATTACCTCGACTGTAAGGAGTCATGATGTCTCCACCATGCGTCTCCCCTTTTAATCGGCACCACCGGACTCGGTTCGTAAGCCCAAATCGCTCGCACAGCCGGGAATCTAGATCGGTTGACCTTGAGTCAAACTGCGAATTTTGCGAGAAGGGGTAGTGAGCGCCTTGCATTTACCCTCTCCGTCCCCGCATCCCCAACCCGAGCAACAGATCCTTGGAGCGACTCGACCTCACATTCCGAGCCGAACCAGCCAGAGGGCCCTTCGCTAGCCTTGCGCTAGGATGGTGGCTATGGTGCGTGATCGGTTTGGCCGCCGGATATGGAGTATGGTGGGGCAGCCGGCATTATTTAACTCTGCGGCTCAGCGATCAGCTGGCCACGGCTCAGTCTCCCAGCGATGCATTCTTGGCGCTCGAGGGGCTACTGATGCTTGATTCGACCGCCACGCTCGAGATTGCGCGTGGCCTGCAGCATCCCAACAGCCAAGTAGCACGCACTGCCTACCGTACTTTGGATGCACAAATTACGGGCTGGTCTCAGCTGCAGTCTTCGCTTGCTGCCGCCCGCATGCGAGCTCTGGCTCAGCGACTGTGCGAACTGCCCGACACGACCCCTGCCGACAATCTGGTATTGGCCAGCAGTCTAGCTTCGCGAATTTTCAGTCTCTGTCTCGAGTTGGACGATCCACAGTTGGCTCCCGTCATGGCTGCGTGCGAATCGGTCTTTCAGCGTGTTGGCAGAACCGGATCGGTTCCACTGGCGCTTCCCGTTTCACCAGTCCAGGTCGCTTCCAACGTCGTCAGCGGCTCAGAGCTAGAGCGACTTGGCCAGCAGATCGATGCGCTGCAACCGCTTTCTTCTCAAGCAACAACAGCGGGGGGCCAAGCAACAGCGGCCCAAGCAACAGCGG
>CAKQWG010000134.1 GCA_934278005.1 uncultured Pirellulaceae bacterium
AACTCGGTGCTCACTGGCAACTCCGTGCGGAGCATTGGGCCGGCAGCAGAATCGGAGTGGCAGTGGGAACCTGCTGCTGCATATTGTGAGTCGTGGACGCGTAGCCACTGCTGCAGCCGAGTTGAATCGCCCGCCTGGGCCTCGCCCAGCAATATTCGAAGTTCCTCGCACTGCGCTTCGGCCCGAGCAGCGGCGGCTTGTCGCGAGAGCAGCGAGAGCATCAGGCTGCCACGCGCTACAACAGCACTTGTCGTGCTGTGGTTAAGCGAGTCTAAATCGGCCGGCTGCGAGCCACCCAGGATGTCGTCCGTGGCCCGCGTCGTCGGCTGCCGCTGGTCAGAATTGGTGCGATACCTCAAGCTGGTCGGATCGGTCATGCATCACCTCCCAAGGCAACGACCCGCTCGCTGCTCATGTCAGCTTAAAAACTACTACCTATAGCGGGTTCGTCTTTTAGTGTCCGAAAGTTCCTGTGCAACGTCAACTATTTTTTCCGTAGACACGAGCAAAAATCGCTGCACTCAAATGCCAGCATTGTGGATTGATCTTGGCCCGCTACGGGCATGTACCTATAGTCGCTGTCAGCCCTTTCAATTGCATTGCGACTTGGCTGTCGATTTTGCTTTCTCGCCAAGCCATGCATGATGCGCACAGCCAAAAACTCAAGGTTGAGAAGTAGTGTTATTTACTAATGATCGCATGGCTAAGGTTACTCTTGCGAAGCACGGTGTAGTCGCTTGGCTGATACTGGTCAGTGGCCTTAATTCCCTCAGCGCGCAGGCACCCGATGCGCAGCCTGCGAGCGTGCCCAGTTTAGAAGCCGGCGCGGCGTCCGGTTCGGCGGCAAGTGGTGGCGGCCAAAATGCTTCGTCCGGTGCCGCGTCTGGTTCGCCGCTGCAGGCGCGCAGGGCAGGGGGCGCACCGCCGCTACCCACCGATGCGGGACAGTACTGGGAGGAATATGATTTGCGTCCGTATACGCGCGAGTTGAGCCAAGTGGACCGCCCGCAGCAGGCGATTATCGACTGGATTTTGCGCGAGACGGGCACCGATCCGTGGTTCACTGATCCGTTTGGCTTTATCAACGCAGATCGAGAAAAGCTGCGGGTCTATCACAATCAAGAGATGCATCAGGTTGTTCGCGACATCTATGAACGGTTTGTGAATGGAACCACGGCGCCGCAGCTGTATGGGCTGCGTCTGATGGCTATCGGCAATCCGAACTGGCGC
Source organism: uncultured Pirellulaceae bacterium (assembly GCA_934278005.1). Lineage (GTDB taxonomy): Bacteria > Planctomycetota > Planctomycetia > Pirellulales > Pirellulaceae > Aureliella. Next base: position 1,231 of record CAKQWG010000134.1, read on the forward strand.
ACGCGGGCCCATCAACTGATGCGTAGTGTGCGTTCTCAATCTCCGGGCGTGCAAGCCTTTTTGGTCAGCAAAGAAAATTCTGCCATTCTATTAGCTATGCTCCGCGGCAGGACCGATTTTCAGGAATTGAACTCGGTCGACGTGGTCGTGCATAATGGACAGGCACAGGTATTGGAGCAACTTCGCGGCCGCAACTTTATTGAGGACTACAAGAGCACGCCTGGTGCGTGGCCTCCCTACCTGCCTTCAACCGGCGAGATCAAAGAGGGCTACCGGTTGCAGCTCAGTCCGCTGTTAAGTGTCGACAAGCAGACGGTCGACCTAGTGGTGAAAGTCAACATCGATCAGGTCGAGCGACTGGCCAACGTCAATCTCGATCTGCCCTTGCCTACGGGGCAGAGCTACACCGGTCAGATCAACGTGCCGCAGGTGGCCAGTTGGCGACTGCATGAGCGCTTCCGCTGGCCGGCGGACGAAGTTTTAGTGCTCAGCTGTGGCGTCGTGGCCGCACCCATGGGCAGTCCCAATGGAAGTTTGCTTGGACAGGGAACGAGCCTATTGGGGCTGGATCGCATCTTGCCCAGCGGCGATCGCGCTGACGCTTTGCTGGTTATCGAATATCGAGGCGACGCTAGCGGCCGGATTCCTAGCGGCGGTGCTGGGGCAACCAACACGGCTCAGCCCACCAATCCGCTCAGCCGCGGCAGATATTAAAACCGAGCGATTAATTCTGAGCCTAGCTTGTCAGTCTTGGCCTAGTCGACGAAACTAGGCGTTGACCATCGTTGTTTTTAGATTCCCGCCACGCACACCTCAGCCACAGTTTCTATTTTTCATGACTGATCTCAGTAGCCAGCGAGTCGCTATTACCGGCCTGGGCCTAGTAAGCCCCATTGGATCCGATTTGGATCGAGTGTGGGACAGCTTAGTGCACAGCAAATCGGGGATCGCGTCGATCGACAGCCTGCCCACCCAATCGCTGCCAATTCAATCTGGGGGTCAAGTTAAAGATTTCACCGGAGCGATCGAGAACTACGGCGAGCTCGATAAGTTGCTGCAGCGGGCCATCAAGAAGAACGTCAAGGTCATGTGTCGCGAGATTGAAATGGGCGTCGCGGCGGCTCAGAAGGCGCTGGCGCACAGCGGCTTGGGGGCTGATCGCAATCCAGAGCGATGTGGTTGCCTGTTTGGCTGTGACTATATCTTGACTCGCCCCGAAGAGTTTGCTGATGGCGTGCGGAATGCGCGGGACGCTGAGAGCGGCAAATTTGACACCAGCCACTGGCCGGAGCTGGGCCTGTACAAAGTCAATCCGCTGTGGTTGCTCAAGTACTTGCCGAATATGCCCAACAGCCACGTTTCAATTTACAACGACTTCCGCGGCCCTAATAATTCCATTACGGTCCGCGAGGCGAGTTCAAATCTATCGTTGGCGGAAGCCGCTTCGATCATCCAGCGTGGGGCCGCCGATGTAATGCTAGTAGGCGCCACTGGAACTCGCATCCATCCGCTGCGCACCGCTCACGTGGCGCTCATCGAAGATATCGCCAGCCAGCAGAGCGATCCGACGCGGATGTCCCGCCCCTTTGACAGCACCAGTGACGGCATGGTCTTGGGGGAGGGTGCCGGAGCGCTGGTGCTCGAGAGTTACGAACACGCGCAGCGGCGGGGGGCGAAGATTTGGGGGGAAATCATCGGTTGTGGAGCTTCCATGGTCGGACCTTCGGCCGGCGCTGCCAATGGTGTCAGCGGTGCGCAAGTTGCCGGTGGGTCACGCGACTACTTGCGACAAGCCATACGCCTAGCGCTACAGGCGAGCGTCAAGTCGGCCGGTGATCGACTACCGAAGACTTGGCATTTGCACGCCCATGGGCTGAGCAGTCCGACTGCCGATGCGGCTGAGGCTGCGGCAATTTCCGATATTCTGGGCGATTACCCCGATGTGCCTGTCGTCGCAGCCAAGAGCCTGTTTGGCAATTTAGGCGCAGGCAGTGCGGCCGTTGAACTGATTTGCAGCTTGTTAGCCCTAGAGCATGGACAACTGTTTCCAATTAAGAACCTCGACCAACCGGCGCCTTACGTACAATGGAAGACGGGGCAAGTTGGGCAGTCGGCAGGTCGCGGCGTGATCCACTCCAGCTTTACGCTACAGGGTCAAGCCAGTTCAATTGTCATCGCCGCCGCCTAAGTGTGCGTTGACAGCGCCGCCGGTGACGGATACCATTGTCCCATTACCGATTTAACTTATGCAGATTGCGACTAGTTTTTTCGGCCGATTCCGCCGATGCTTTTGGCTGGTATTCACGTTTGGTGAATGATCCGAATGCACAAACGCCATGCTGGCGCTCTACAAAATGAGCCCTGTCGGTCCTGGGACATCCGGCCGAAGGAACTGTGCAGTCGATTTTTGCAACCCAATTAGAGCCTACCCTGCGTTCCAATTGGTGCTTGTGCACTGCCAACAGAATCCCAAAGCATGAATCCATCCGAACTTCTGAGGCTTGTCGACTCGTTTCACCGCGAGAAAAATATCGATAGCGAGCTATTGTTCGTGGCTATCGAGTCCGCATTATTGACGGCTATTCGTAAGCAGCGTGGCGAGGACGCCGCTGTTGAGGTGGCCATCGACCGCGGAACTGGAGTTATTGCTGCTACCTGCGAGGGCGAGGAGCTTGATCAAGCTGAGATCGGCCGCATTGGCGCCCAGACGGCTAAGCAGGTAATTATTCAGAAATTCAAAGAGGCCGAGCGCGACGCGCTGCTCGAAGAATTCCACGATCAAGTCGGGCAGCTTGTCACTGGTACCGTGCAGCGCAGCGAACGCGGCGTGACTACCGTGCAGCTTGGAAACATGGAAGCTATCCTTCCGCGTGGCGAGCAGATCTCCGGCGAGTCCTACCATAATGGTGATCGCATTCGGGCTGTCGTGTACGAAGTCAAAGCGGCGGGCAACCGCGTGAAGGTGATTCTCAGTCGCACGAAGCCGCAGCTAATACAACGATTGTTTGAACAAGAGATTCCAGAGATTGCCGACGGCGTGATCGAGATCAAGGCCATTAGCCGCGAACCGGGCCACCGCAGTAAAGTGGCGGTGAGCAGTTCGGATCAGCGGGTCGATTGCGTGGGGGCCTGTGTGGGCGTGCGCGGCAATCGGATCAAGAATATTACGAGTGAGTTAGCTGGCGAGCGGATCGACATCGTGCGCTGGACGGACGATCCCGAGACGTTAATCCCCAGTTCGCTGCAGCCCGCCGAAGTCGAACAAGTTTTGCTGTGCGATATGATCGGTCGCGCCATCGTGCTGGTCAAAGATGATCAACTCTCCCAGGCGATTGGTAAGTACGGTCAAAACGTCCGCTTGGCCAGCAAGCTGGTCGGGTGGGACATTGAAATTATGACGGCGGGCGAGCTGGAAGAGCAGATCGACCGCGCGGTTGGAGCCTTCATGGAGCTGGAGGGCATGACCGACGACTTAGCTCAAAGGCTGGTAGAACAAGGCTATTTGTCTTACGATGATTTATCTGTGGTAGAGCCGGACGCCTTGATGGAAATGGGCGGAATGACGGCGGAGCAGGTCGATGCAATCGTAGAGCAGGCCGACGAGCGAGCGTTGGTAGCCGAGAAGGCTGCCGACGACGCGAAGAAGCTCAAACGCGAATTGGCCAATGCTGAAGCGACCGCCGCAGCCCAGCGAGCTGCCATGCCGGCAGCTTCGGCGGTTGAGCCAGCCGCTGAAGTTGAGCCAGCCGCTGAAGAGCCTGAGGCGGTATCAGACGACACTGCACGCATCCCAGCACAAGACACACAAGAAACGGTTTCCGACGACTTGTCGGCGGAAGTGGCAGACGAACTAACACTCGCACAGGGGCAAGGGGATTCGCAAGAGACCCCGCCTGTCGCTAACGCTCCAGAGGAAACTATGGACCAGACCAATGTTGCCGATCGGAATTAATTCTCTGGTCGACCGCGCTCGAAACCGTCGCCGCCTCCCAAGCGGCAGCCTGTCGAGCGGACGCGACGCGCTCTCGCGCCGAAGGGGAGCCGTTCATGTAGATTGACACAATCACGTGCCAAGGTGGTCGTGTCAAAGCACAGCGCCCGTGATTCGGCGTTTGTAATTTGATGACCTATTTTTGATTCCGCAGGAATAACAGCACGTGCCGAAACGTATCTACGCGTTAGCCAAAGAGCTAGCGATGGACAGCAAAGAGTTAGTTGATCTTTGTACTAAAATTGGGATCCAGAACAAGGGATCTGCGCTAGCCAGTCTAGAAGATGACGAAGTGGAGCGCATCCAGAAGTACCTCAAGGGCGCAGAGGCTCCACGCGCCGCCGCCGCAGCGGCGGCACCTCCGGCGAGCCCGCGCAGCGCCGCTCCGATTGCACCGGCAGCGGCCGGTCCTTTGCCCGCCGCCCGCTCGGGCCGCATCCTGGATTTGAACAAACGCGCGGCTGCCAAGCAGAGCCCGCCCGCGCCGGCGGCCGTTGAGCCAGCCGCTGCGCCGGCCGAAGAACAAGCGACCCCTGCGGAAACTGCGCCGGCCGCTCACCAGGCGCCAGCACCGGTAGCCAAGAGCGACGCGAAGCCCACGCAGCAGCCCAAGGCGGAACCGCCGCAGCCGCAGCAGCCCGGACAGCAACCGCCTGCGGTAGCTGCCGAGTCGCCCACTAGCCAGCCTCCCAAGCGTCTTTCGCGGGAAGACTATAGCCCAATCCCACTTGGTACCGGGCGAGTTCGCGTGCTCGATGTGCGGCGCAGTTCCGGGGACGCCGATAAGGCTGACCGCAAGCAGCCACCGCAGCGTCGCGAGCCGATCATCAACTTGGCTCGACTGCCCAGGGGTGCATCTCCGGCTGTACCACCGCCGAAGTCTAATGAGCCCGCACCGCAGCGGCCTGAAATTCGCTTCACCAAGGATGACATCAGCGGCCAAAAGCAGGGCATGAAAGCTCCTCTACAAGAGCTCGAAGCACAGCAGCAAGCAGAAAAAACCGAAGCTCGAGGTGGCCGTAGCACGCGCGGAGCGCCGGCCAGTCCGGCCGCCGCAGCGGCTCCAGGTGGACTTAAAAGCTTCAAGGCAGCCGCCGACAAAGCCAAAGGTCGCTATCGCACCGATGAAGACGAGGACGCAGTTGCGCGTGGCAAAAAGGGAAGCTCCGGTATCGCAGCCGCTCGTGCGGAACGCCGCAAGCGTGGCCGCAGCGGACTCGAAGGGGGCGAAGACTTCAGCCGCAGCCGACCCTATCGCGGTTCGCGACGGTTGGTTCGCAAGGGCACCAATACGGCTGCCCCGCGCAAGGAGAGCGTCGTCCTGGAACTGCCCTGCAGCCTACGCAGCTTCTCTGAAGCGGCCGGGGTGCCCGCTGGGCGTGTGCTTGGAACTTTGATGCAGATGGGCCATGCCCTGACTATCAACGCCAATCTCAATCCCGAATTGGCCGAACTGCTAGCCGCGGAAATGGATCTCGAACTGGAGTTCAAGCACGCGCAGTCGCTCGAAGAAGGGATCATCGATACGATCGATCAACACGAGGATACTGAGGAAGACCTGGTCGCTCGCCCACCTGTGGTGACTTTCCTCGGCCACGTCGACCACGGCAAGACCTCGCTGCTGGATTACCTGATTGGGATCAGCGTCGTGAAGGGCGAAGCGGGCGGAATCACGCAGCACATCCGGGCTTACCAAGTCCAGAAGGATGGCCGCACCGTGTCGTTCGTCGATACGCCAGGTCACGAAGCGTTCACCGAAATGCGAGCTCGTGGTGCCAACGTAACCGACATCGCCGTGCTGGTCATAGCCGCTGATGACGGCATAATGCCTCAGACCGAAGAGGCGATCAGTCACGCTAAAGCGGCTGACGTGCCCATCGTCGTGGCGCTCAATAAAGTCGATCTGCCGGGTGTCGATGTGAATCGAATCTTGACTCAAATGACCGAACACGGATTGACCCCGAGCGAATGGGGCGGTGACGTGGAAGTCGTGCGGACTAGCGCGCTTACCGGCGAGGGAATGGATGAATTGCTCGAAACGCTGCTGACCGTAGCCGAGTTGCATGAGTATAAAGCCAATCCGAACCGCCCCGCCGACGGCGTCTGCCTGGAAGCCGAACAACAATCGGACAAGGGAGTCATTGCCAAGGTCATCGTTCAAAACGGTACGCTCAGACCAGGCGATGTGGTGCTCTGCGGTTCAAGCCACGGACGCGTCAAGGCCATGTACGATACGCTCAAACCAAACGTGCCGGTCAAGGAAGCGGGACCGACGATGCCCGTCAACATTACGGGACTGGACATCGCGCCGGAAGCTGGAGACCGATTCTATGTGCTCGGCAATATTGGCCAAGCACGCGAACTGGCCGAGACGCGTTCTGACAAGTCACGGGCGCAATCGCTTTCAGGCACCTCTCCCAAGGTCTCCTTCGAAACCTTCCAAGAGTTGCTTCAGTCGGGCAACCTGGGCAAGGTTGAGGACATGGTCGAGCTGAACTTGATCGTTCGGGCCGACGTGCGTGGCAGTTTGGAGGCCATCGAAAAGGAGCTTTCCAAGATCGATCACCCCGAGGTCGACATCCGCATCCTGCAGCGTAGCGTGGGTGGTATTAGCGTCGCGGACGTGACGCTGGCTAGCGCATCGCACGCGGTAATCGTTGGCTTCAATGTGATCCCCGATGAGAACGCACGCGCACTGGCCGATGAACGCAACGTCGAGATTCGACGCTACGACATCATCTACAAGCTGGCTGAGGACATCAAAGCTATTGTCGAAGGTCGCCTGCGTCCGGAAGAGCGGGTTATCGAGCTTGGTCGCGCACTGGTTAAAACCGTGTTCACCATTTCTCGCGTCGGCGCAGTAGCCGGTTGCTATGTGGCTCAAGGTACGATTGAACGCGGCTGCCGTATCCGCGTTCACCGCGACGGACGAACCATTGGCGATTACGCACTGGATTCTCTCAAGCGGCACAAGGACGACGTCAAGGAAGTGCCGCGCGGGATGGAATGCGGTATCCGTCTAGCAGGCTTCAACGATTTGAAGCAGGATGATGTGCTGGAAGCCTACCGTATTGAGGAAGTTGCACGTAAGCTGGAATAGCTCCAGCCCGCTGTTGACCCGGGTTGCTTGCAACCCGGGACATAGGCCAGGCGTGCCTTTCGACCTGCGTAGCCCATTCGCAACTGTTTCTTTTCGATTTATCACGGAACGTTCATGACCAGCCGTCGACTACTGAAAGCCGCTGAAGCCATTCGAGGAGTGGTCAGCATGGCCATCCTAACTGAACTGCGCGACCCACGCGTGCAGAACGTGACCGTGACGGGTGTCGAGGTCGCTCCGGACATGCGGACTGCTAAGGTTTTGGTGAGCGTAATGGGGACTGAAGGCCAGCAGCACATGTGCCTGAACGCCCTGCAGCGTTCGGCGGGTTTTCTGCAGTCGAAGCTAGCCCAACGCATCGACACGCGTTACACGCCGCGGCTGACCTTCGAGCTCGATAGCGGTGTCAAAAAGAGCTTGGAAATGGCTCGTATTCTGCACGAGCTCGAGATCGAACGCGAGGAACTGGCTCAGCGGCAAGCTGCCGCAGCGGACGATCCGTCGGCTGACTCCAGCGGCGATGGCGATCGACCTGCTGCAGACGATAGCGATTTGGGCGGCGCCACCAAACGAGACAGCAGTCGTGGGACGGACAATAGCGGCCAGCCCCGCGTTGCCAATTCCCAAGCACGTGGTGTTCAGTCCGATAGTAGCGTCCCGTCTGACAGCAACCTTGAGTCTGATAGCAATAACGTTGAGTCTGATAGCAATA
>CAKQWG010000135.1 GCA_934278005.1 uncultured Pirellulaceae bacterium
GCCAAACCGCTCCGCCGGTTTGCGCAGGTGATTCCGACCGACGGAGCGGCCGGGCGACTATGGCGCAGTCGCAAAGATAGTCGCCAAACGCAAAGATAGTCGCCAAACCGCTCTGCCGGTTTGCGCGGGTGATTCCGACCGACGGAGCGGCCGGGCGACTATGGCGCGGTCACGAAGATAGTCGCCAAACGCCAAGATAGTCGCCAAACCGCTCCGCCGGTTTGCGCAGGTGATTCCGACCGACGGAGCGGCCGGGCGACTATGGCGCAGTCGCAAAGAGATGTAAACTACGTCTCCCAGGTTCGCCTACTATTTTTTGATGAGGTACGTCGATGTTGTCACGCTACTTTCTATTGGCTTTTGGCTTGGCATGTTTCACTGGCTCCAGGTCGGCTGACGCTCAGCAACGCTACTGTGTCTATTTAGGTACCTACACTGACGGCGCTAGCCAAGGTATCTATACCTGCGAATTCGATCTGCGGGATGGCTCGCTGACGCCCGTCAAGCTGGCCGTCGAGACGATCAATCCGACCTTCCTCGCATTTCATCCGAGCGGAAACTTTCTGTATGCAGTCAACGAAAGCGAAGCCACGATCAGTGCCTTTGCTCTGGATGCCCAACAGGGTAAGTTGACTTTTCTCAACGCTCAACCTTCACAAGGTGGAGCGCCGTGCCACGTCAGCGTCGACCGCGCAGGCAAGCATGTACTGGCGGCTAACTATACCGGCGGGAGCTGCTTATCGATCCCCATCGACTCCGATGGCAAGCTGGCCTCAACGTCATCGTTTCAGCAACACCACGGTCCCAAAACGAACGGCCATTCGATCAACTTGGATGCAGCCAATCGTTTCGCGCTGTGTTGCGACCTGGGGTTGGACAAGGTCATTACATACGACTTCGATGCCAAGACCGGCGAACTGACCGCGCACAGCGAATTGGACACTCCGGCAGGAACCGGGCCGCGACACTTAGCTTGGCATCCCAATGGCAAGATTGCCTATGTCAATGGCGAGCACAACATGACAGTCTTAACCTGCGATTACGACGCTCAACATGGGAAACTGGCACAGAAACAAGTCATGTCGACAATTCCTGAAAATGTTCAGCGCGACGGTGGGAGCACTGCTGAAACGGTCGTGCATCCATCGGGCAAGTTTGTCTATGTGTCCAACCGAGATCCCTACAATTCGATTGCCATCTTTGCAGTCGATCCCGAGAGTTTCGAATTGTCGGTCGTCGGCCATCAAGCCACGGGCATCAAAACGCCTCGCAACTTCGCGATTGAACCCACTGGCCAGTATATGTTGGTCGCCAATCAGTCGGGTGGCAACGTCTGTGTACTGCGTATCGATCAACGGACCGGTGAGCTCTCACCAACGGGAACCAGTGTAGACATAGCCAATGCAGTTTGTGTGCGTTTCATGGAAATCCCTTAAACGCTACCAGAACCATTTGCGCGACAATTGGATTTTTTCTGCCGCGTGCGGCAGCTCGACTTCGATGAAAAAAGGTTCGTGTCTGATTTCAAGCTCCCGACCCGAAGCGTCGTGAGCCAGCCACCCGCCGTCGTTAGTCTGGCGCACTATAAGTAACCTATGGAGCATTTGGCTGGTATCGACGGTGGTGGCTCGGCGCTCCGGGGCGGTATTTTCATGGATGCTTACGCCCTCCGCTGAACGATCGATAGCGGCTGCAGGAATCTGTACGACGAGCTGGTCTGGGTGCGTCCAGCGCCAGCTGGGCGTGACTGCGAGAGCAAGAGATTCCACGGCTTCAGCGTCTGTGCCAGCGTCTATCTCAAGCTGTGCGACTGGTCTGACGAGCAGTTGGCACAGTGGCAGAGAATTCTCGATGGCTTGCCAAGTGAATTGAGTGGAACGAGCTGTCGGTTGAGCGATGTTTGGCTCGTTTGCTCTCTCACTGCGCGTAAGGCGATGAGTCACCCCCAGTTCGCGCAGCAAGCGATCGACCTCGGGCTGTTGCGGCAGTAGCTGATCATGCTGGCTGAGCCATCCGCGCAGCTGAGCGAGCTCTCGTGGATCGACCGATTGGGCCGCGTGCAGACTACTAACGTCTGCCAGCAAACCCAACTTGCCTAACAGCCAAACCTGTTGATAGCTGGCTTGGTCCACGGCATAGCTTTGCGGCGACCGCACAAAATGGTCCCGCCGCAAATCCACTCGGCTGAGATTGCTCCACACAAACGGCGCGTGTAGCGCTCGTGTGGAGCGACTCGATGTGATGGCATTCAGCGAATTGCCGTCTAAGCTCGGCGCGGGCAGGAAATCGACCCAGCAGCTCGCACACAAGGTCATCTCCAGTAGAGTTATCAGCACGAGGCTGGTTTTCCGGTGGCGTAAGCTTCTAGCTTGCGATTCCCCGGGGCGTAAGCTTTTAGCTTGCGATTCCCCATGGCCTAAGCTTTTAGCTTGCGAATCCGACCGTATTAAATTTCTACCTTTCGATCCCAGTTCCTTTAGGCTCCCAGCTGGTAACCGCAAACGCTCCCAATTCCTGATCGCAACCAAGCCGAGCAGCAGACTTGGCACCGCAAAAGCGATCAACAGTGAGCCGGCAATGGCCTGTGCGTGGGGCGGGCCTAGCCAAGCATCCCCGGCGTTGGCGGCGAGCCACGTGTCGAACCATGTACTGAACGGTGTATTGGCCGAGTAGCCCAAGCCGCTGGCTAGTGCAAGACAACCGCTGAGCACCATTCCAATCAACGACAGTGCCAACACTGACAGCAGCAGCCGCCGGGGCACGATGCGTTCGACCGACGTCGGGTCGCCCAGTTGCCGAGCTGCCAAGAGGCTGCCAGCAGCTACGATCCAGACGGTCCATTTGGCCGGATAGCGAAACATGGAGTATCCCGGCACCAGACTATTGAACAACCAAGTCAGACTACTCACGTGATCTTTGGGCAGTTGTGCGGAGAGCGAGCTGAGCCCTAGGCTGGAGAGCGACTCGCGCAGCAGCCACACGATCGAGTAATTGCCCAGGGCGGCCAGCACAGCCACCAAGAGCACGATCTTGAGAGATCGCGCCATGGTGTCGCGGGCTCTAAGCACGGCCAGCAGAAGCAACAGGCAGGGCCAGCAACCGAAGTACAGCGAGGGGATCCACATGCGACCCTCCGCTGGCAAGACCGCAAATAGTCTTGAGTTGTGAGGCAGATAGTGGCCACCGAGGGTGGGCCACAGGCAGGTCAGCGCGTGCCACGGCGACAGACTGAAATCGTAGCGATGCGGCGGGCCGGGCCGCGTTGCGCGCAGCACAGCGTCCACCGTCGGAGTCGGCGACGTTATCGCTATCGGGAGTGATTCGCCCGATGTCACGCGTGCAGCTGAAGCGACTGAAGGGTGTGTGGAAGCGTCCGACGCAGCACGTGACACAGCAGCCCCTGCAAACTCTGCGGATAGTTCACTTGAAGCGTGAGATTGAGCGGGAATGGGAGACGGAGTGTGAGCTGCCGAAGTTTGCACGACTCGCGCGTCGCGGCCAGCGCTGGCATTCACACGTCCGCTATGCCCGGCCCAGCGCCATGCGGGCAGCCACTGCACGCAGGTCAACACGACCACTAAGCCCATGGCCCCTAGACACCACAGCAGCTGCTTGCCTATGGGCTCGCTTTTAGCAGCGGCAGTGAGCGGCGCTCGTTGTACCGGCTCAGCTGCTCGTGTCGCGGAGCGTGCGTGCAAGCCGCGCTGCACAAACTCAGTAGCGAAGATGACGCTGGAGACAATAAATGCATTGGCCACACCCTGAGGATCGCCGGCAAGCAACATCAAACTGGCCGCGCCCGCAAAAACGATACACGAGTAAATGTATTCGCGGCGACTGATCGACTGTAGGGCGGCCAAGGTAGCTGCTAGCGCAAAGCCTATCCAAGCTGCACTGCACAAGTAAATTAAATTCGTGTGCTGAAACAAGACCGGGCAGCTTAGCGAGAAGCTGACGGCGGCCAGCCACGCAGTCGAATCGGTACAGCCCAGCTGGCGGGCAGCCCATTTCATGCCGGCCGCTGCGATGAGCAGATGCACAAGGATCACCAAAGAGAACTTCTGGGCCACGCTCAACCACGGTAGCCACCACAAGCATCGCAGCGGATAGTAGAGCGCCGCGCTGGGCTGTCCAGCCACAGACACGCCTAGGCCTTCACTGGGGTTCCAGCTCGGAAAAAAACTACCCTGCTGTGCGGCCTGCTCCAGCCATACCGCTTGAGGATAATAGAAATGGTAGGCATCACGAAAAGCAGGAACTCGGGAATCGATCAAGCCTGGATAGAGCAGCCACAGTAGACAGCCCGTTAGAGCCAACCACTTGAGGAGCGTCGAAGCTAGATGAGAAGTGGCGGGTGTGATGAGATCTCAATCCTCGCCTGGGCGTTTTGCGATCTATCGTTTTAACTCACCAAGCGCCTAGGCGGTAACTCGAGCCAGCGCCCGCGCGCGGTCGATGGCTTTATCGCGGGCAATTTTCAGTTCGGGCTGGCCGCCGGGCAGAGCCAGGGCGTCTTGCATGGCTTGAGCAGCAATCGCACTGGTGAGCTGCTCAGCTTTGGTAACTTTGTCCGTCAAAACAGAGACGACATTATTAGCCACCTGTACGAAGCCACCTTCGACGAAATAGTTTTGCGAGGTCCCACCCTGCTTGATGCGCAGCAGACCCAGACCCAGGCGACCCACTACGGGACTGTGGCCTTTGAGGATCCCCAACTCACCGTCAAATAACGGCACGGTGATCGATTCAGCTGGTACGTCCAGTTCGGTGCGTTCTGGGGTGACTACCACGCATTGTAAATTGCTCATGTTTGACTCTCGGCGGTCCGGGGCTGCGGTTATTTCTTAGCCATTTTTTTGGCTTGCTCTTCGGCTTGCTCAATGGCACCGACGTACATGAAGGCTGGTTCTGGGAGGTGATCCCACTTGCCGTCGCAGATCTCTTCAAAGCTGCGGATGGTATCTTCCATGGTAGTGATCTCACCGGGGCGTCCGATGAACTTCTCGGCTACCAGGAACGGCTGCGATAGGAACCGCTCGATGCGTCGCGCGCGGTGCACGATCATCTTGTCATCTTCGCTCAACTCGTCAACACCCAGAATAGCGATGATGTCCTGCAATTCGCGATAGCGCTGCAAAGTCGTTTGCACGCGACGCGCCACGCGGTAGTGACGCTCGCCGACGTATTGTGGATCGAGAATTCGGCTGTTCGAAGCCAAAGGATCGATGGCGGGGTAGATCCCCTTTTCAGAGATGGATCGCTCCAGATAGATAAACGCATCCAATTGGCCGAAGGCGGTCGCCGGTGCGGGGTCGGTTGGGTCGTCCGCTGGTACATACACCGCTTGGACTGAAGTGATCGCACCCTTTTTGGTGGAAGTGATGCGTTCTTGTAGGGCGCCCATTTCGGTAGCCAGAGTCGGTTGATAACCTACCGCTGACGGCATCCGTCCCAGCAGCGCGGATACTTCCGCCCCTGCTTGCGAGAAGCGGAAGATATTGTCGACGAACAACAGCGTGTCGGTCCCAGTCGTATCGCGGAAGAATTCAGCCATCGTCAACGCGGCCAGCGCGACGCGTAATCGCGAGCCTGGTGGTTCGTTCATTTGGCCGAAGATCATGCATGTCTGTTCGATGACCATGCGTCCAGTCTGACCGATTTCGGTCTCCTGCATTTCGAGCCACAGGTCGGTCCCTTCGCGCGTCCGCTCGCCCACTCCGGCAAATACAGAATAGCCGCCGTGAGAGCTGGCTACCCGGGCGATCAGCTCTTGGAGAATAACGGTTTTGCCCAGACCAGCTCCTCCGAACAGACCCGCCTTACCACCGCGTACGAACGGCGTCAGCAAGTCGATAACCTTGATCCCCGTCTCGAAGACTTCAGTATTGGTCGACAGTTGGTCGACGGTGGGCGCTTGGCGGTGGATAGGCCAGTGATCATCCGCGTTGACTTCACCGCGCTGGTCGATCGGCTCACCGAGCACGTTGAACACGCGTCCCAACGTGGCCTTGCCAACTGGAACCGTGATCGGTTTGCCCGTGTCGACGCAGTCCAACCCGCGCATTAGCCCTTCGGTACTACCCATGGCCACGCAGCGCACTCGGCCACCGCCCAGGTGCTGCTGGATTTCGCCGGTCAAATTCAGCTTGACCCCCTTTTGTTCCGTGTTGATGACGACGGCATTGTAGATCGGGGGCAGTTGGCCTTCAGGGAACTCGGCGTCGAAGGTCGAGCCGATCACTTGGATAATTTTTCCAACTCGCGTCTCGGTAGCGGTCGACATGTCAGGATCCTCAGTGTGGGATATGTGAGTGGTGTAGGTATTCGGAATCGTGCTGCGGGACATACTACGTGGGACAGGCTGCTAACTGGCCGATTGAACTCGACCAGCGGCACCGGCTCAGCCGTTCGGGCCTAGCCCTCGAGAGCTTCAACACCGCCGATGATTTCCATGATTTCTTGAGTAATCTTGGCTTGGCGAGCACGGTTGAAGGTCATCGACAGTTGTTTAATGATTTCCCCAGCATTTTCGGTAGCGCTCTTCATGGCTACCATCCGCGCGATTTGTTCGCTCACCGCCGCGTCTAGGAAGCACTTAAATAGTTTGACTCGGAAGCTAGCTGGAACGACTTCTTCCAAAATGGATTCGGGCGACGGTAAGAATTCATACTCGCTGACTTGGCTGCCAGTTGCTGCGTCCACTGTGGCCTGCGGGCCAGCAGAATTATCGTCGGTTTGCAGTGTGTTCTCTTCCGCGCTGAGCGCCGAAAACGGCAACAGCGTTTCGACGGTCGCCACCTGTCGAGAGATGCTGACAAACCGCGTGTAGGCGATGTCCAGGCGATCCATGCGACCGGAGATGAAGTCTTCCATCAAGCGGTCGGCGATCTTGGCTACCTCTTCAAAGACCGGTTGGTCTTCAAACTCGGTATACATTTGGTCGATAATTACACGGCGAAACTTCATCGCGGCAATACCGCGTTTGCCGCTAATCTCAAACCGGAAGGCATCGCTCTTGGCTGTAAGTTCGTCACGACGCTGAACGGCGGCGCGGATTACCGACCCGTTGTAGCCACCGCACAAACCTCGATTGCTGGTCAGCATCAGCATTGTCGCCGACTTGACGACAGGACGCTCTGCCAGCAGTGGATGGGAGACGTCCAGTCCAGCCGCGGCTAGGTCTCGCACGATGGCTGTGATTCGCTGGGTGTAATCGTTGGCTGCAGAGGCCCGGTCCATGGCTTTTTTGAACCGCGCAGTAGCGATCAATTCCATGGTTCGCGTAATCTTGCGGATGTTGCGAATGGACTTGCGTCGCTTGTCGAGTTCTCGAATGTTGCCCATGGATATTCTGTCTTCGTTTTTTCTACCGCACTGAGTTGTTGGAAGCCTTGGGGCACGCTAACACGCTGCTAAGCCTTGTAGCTCTGCTTGAATTCGGCGATTGCGGCTTTGATGCCGTTTTCGACCTCTTGGGTCAAGTCGTTGGTTTCCGCCAATTTGTCCATCACGTCGCTCTTGCGATCGCGCATAAAGTCGAGCAAGCGGCTTTCGAAATCGGCAATTTTATCGACTGGCACGTCGTCCATATATCCACGCGTTGCCGCATAGATGCTAACAACCTGTTGGTAAACGCTTAGGGGCCTGTACTGACCTTGCTTGAGCAACTCCACCATGCGGTAGCCGCGATCGAGTCGAGCTTGCGTGGCGGGGTCGAGGTCGGTTCCCAGCTGGGCGAAGGCTTCCAGTTCGCGGAAGGACGCCAAGTCGAGTCGTAGACCGCCGGCCACCTTCTTCATAGCTTTGATCTGAGCTGCACCACCTACACGCGAGACGGAGATCCCCGCATTCATCGCCGGCCGCACGCCTTTGAAGAAAAGGTCGGGTTGCAGATAGATCTGCCCGTCCGTAATGGAGATCACGTTGGTGGGAATATAAGCGGAAACTTCCCCTTCTTGCGTCTCAATAATGGGTAGACTCGTCAGCGATCCGCCTCCCAGTTCCTGGGAAAGTTTGGCTGAGCGCTCAAGCAGTCGACTGTGGCTGTAGAAGACGTCACCAGGGAACGCCTCGCGACCAGGTGGACGACGCATCAGCAAAGACAATTGGCGATAAGCCACAGCTTGCTTGCTCAAGTCGTCATACACAACCAAGGCGTGCTGGCCGTTGAACATGAAGTGTTCGGCCATTGCCGTACCGGAATAAGGCGCGATGTACTGCAGCGGTGCAGGAGTACTGGCTCCGGAGACGATGACAGTGGTGTAGTCCATCGCGCCGTGCTTACGCAAAGCTTCGATCACCAATGCAACCGACGAGTCCTTCTGGCCAACCGCCACGTAGAAGCACTTAACGCCAGTCCCTTTTTGGTTGATGATGGCATCGATGGCTACCGCAGTCTTGCCGGTTTTACGGTCACCAATAATCAGCTCGCGTTGGCCGCGACCGATGGGAGTCATCGCATCGATGCACTTGATACCGGTCTGGAGTGGCTCGTGGACCGGTTGACGCTCCGATACGCCAGTCGCGATGACTTCGACGGGTCGTTGTTCGGTGGATTCGACGGGACCGCCACCATCGAGCGGATTGCCAAGTGGGTCGAGCACGCGGCCGACGACGCCCTCGCCGACAGGCACCGACAGCAGCTTGCCCAGTGCTTTGACTTCGTCCCCTTCGCTGATCGTCAGGTAGTCACCTAGGATGATGATACCGACGGAGTTTTCCTCCAGGTTAAAAGCCAGCCCGATGACACCGCTGGGGAATTGCACCATCTCTCCAGCCATTACGCCGGACAGACCGTACACACGCGCGATACCGTCGCTAACCTCGAGGACAGTTCCGACTTCGCGGACGTCCATTTGGTTCTCGAACGTTTCAATTTCTTTTTGAATCACCGAGGCGATTTCGTCCGAGTTGAACTTCAT
>CAKQWG010000136.1 GCA_934278005.1 uncultured Pirellulaceae bacterium
GAGCGGTTCGGCGACTATCGTTATGCAGCCGTGCAATTATCATTTAGGTGCCATGCAATTATCATTAAGGAGCCGTGCAATGACTGATTCACAGATGGCCGATTGGATCGAAGTCGGCGCTAAGGCGCCCGCTTTCACTCTGACCAGTGACTCAGGCGAGAAAATCAGACTGAGCGATCTGAGCGGTGCGCCAGTCGTGCTTTACTTTTACCCCAAAGATGACACTCCAGGTTGCACGCGACAGGCCTGCGCTTTTCGCGATATGCACAGCCAGCTCGCACAAGCCGGGGCGGTGGTGCTGGGAGTCAGTCCTGATGATCGCAACTCCCACATTCAATTCCGCGACAAACATGCCTTAAATTTTCCGTTGCTGGTCGATGCAGATCACAAGATTGCGGAAAAGTACGGGGCTTGGCGCGAAAAGAACATGTATGGCAAGAAATCCATGGGCATCCAACGCTCGACTTACCTCATCGACGCCACTGGCAAAGTCGCTAAAGTGTGGAAGCGCGTGCAGGTCGATGGGCATGATGCCCAAGTTCTCCAAGCCGTGAAGGCGCTGCCCCGCGATTAGCGTTATCCTCAATTCCAATGAGCGTTATATCCAGTTCAACCGAGCGGCGTCCAAGACAGCGAGCAGCATTATTTCTACAATTGAAATCGCCATTGTTGACTACCAAATGGGCAATCTGCGAAGCGTGCAAAAAGCGCTGGAGCACGTGGGCTACTCCGCCACAGTGACTAGTCAGCCGGAGCAGATTGCCCAGGCCGACAAGGTGTTGCTGCCTGGGGTGGGTGCGTTTGGAGATGCGATGCGGGAACTGCAACAACGAGATCTGGTTGCGCCCATTCGCGAGTCGATCGCTCGTGGCCGCCCCTTTTTGGGAATTTGTTTGGGTCTCCAGCTGTTGTTTGAGATCGGTTTCGAGGGGGGGCAGCAGGAAGGCTTAGGAGTTTTAGGTGGAACCGTGGATCGATTCCCCAGCGCTGAATTGCGGCAGCTGGACTTAAAAGTACCCCATATGGGATGGAATCAAATCGCCGTCGCGAAAGCCGACAGTCCACTTTTAGCCGGCATTCCCAACGACGCCTATTTTTATTTTGTGCATAGCTACTTTGTTCAGCCCACTCACACTGAGGCTGTATGGCTGAGCTGCCGTTATGGCCTCGAATTCTGCGCCGCAGTCTGGCAGGACAACCTGTTTGCAACCCAGTTCCATCCTGAGAAAAGTCAGCGAGATGGCTTGCAATTGCTCAAGAATTTTGCGGCGCTGTGAGTCGATTGCGAGCGGCCAGAATTGGTTTGAGGTTGACATCTGCTAACAAATAGTCTTTCCTAAGAGGTGGGATGTGTCGGCTACTTGAGGCCTTGGCGCACACGACAAATCCACTTGCAATAGTTGAAGGAGACATTTTGTATACAGAAACCAATCCTCTGGGAATGAAGACTTACGCGGTTCGCCAGATCGATTCAGGCGGGACCATTCTATCTGAATTGGCCGTAGAAGCTGTAAGCAGCGATGCCGCAGCAAAGCAACTCGAGCAGGTCAATGATGCGACTGAACGCATCGCAGTTTGCCTTGACGGGCAAGCCATGAACGAAATGGACGTCGAGCACTGGCGCAAGAGAATTCGCCGACGCTAGCGTTCTGCCATGGCTTGAGCTTGAGCGACGATTTCCGGTGCGAATAGATCGTCAAGCTGTGATTCAGCCAATCTTACCAGTAGCAGCACGCGCTCTTCGGAATTCTCTGCCGTCTTAGAGACGAAGAACGCGTTGCCAAGCGCTTTCGGTGGTGACGAACTGGAGACGACTAGAATTTGTCCGGCCGTTAATTTTGCCGACATTTTCAGTTCGTTCCAGCTCTGCAGACCACGTCGCATTTCTGGCCTTGTTCCCAGATCGCTGTGCACAAACGTCTGACGGTATTCGCCATGTTGTACTTGGGGTACCAGACTGACCGTTGCGCTGCCGTCACCGTGCGGTACCACGCGAAGATCAAACAGGATGGCAGCCCTGTCAAACGTTTCACCGCTAAGCAGCTGACCGTCGCGACACGAGATAATCGTTAGCGACTCGTTCAGTTCGGGTTTGACTAACAGCTCCTTGGGCCGCCCCGCTCGGCACTGCAGGCGCCGCATGCGATTATCAACGTCGGCTGCCAGACCAGCGTGCTCAAGCGCGTTGGTCTTTTGCTGCGTGGCGGTCTGGTCCAACTGCTGCCGGATCAGCGGAGGTAGTTCACCATAGATCACTCCCGCCCGTAGACCGTTTTGATCCAAGCGTTTGCGAACGGCGATATCGGCGATCCCCTCGTGGCTTCTCTGCCATACTTCGCGTTCCAAATCGGCAGCCTTTTCCGCTGGGAATCGGACAAGCACGGTTTCAATAACAACGCTGTCGGGATTGAGCTTGCGGGACGGCAACAGGCTCGATTTATCTGCCGGCGCAACCGCTTTATCTGCCGTCCACGTAGCGCAGCCAACGACGCAGCTGAGCAACAGCCCGCAGGCGGCAGCCCCTAGCCAAGCAGCGAACCGCTGGCCGGCATTTGTCGAACGAAATGATGGAAGTAAAGCGGCCAAGGCCTATCCTATGCAGCTACCGCTAGGGCTGGGGCGGTCAGTGACAATCGTCGAAGTTGCGAGTGCTGGCAAGCCTAGCAGGCAAGGGGCTGCGGGGTCAATGTTAGTCCCGAGCGAGCCAAGCAGCGGAGTGCAAATAGCGACTGCAATCAACCCCTCATCCACCAGCTGAGCGGTCATGCACGTCACTGGACTGAGCGATGTCGACTGGCTATTTGACGGAGCAATACCGCCGCATGCTGAGCTGGTAGGAGCAGCGGATTACACCAGCCCAGTGGCCCGGGCATCTTCAATAACAATCTTTAAATGCCCGGCCGGGTTGAACACCTCCGTTCGGTCCCACCGCACCTCCTTACGGCCAGCCCGAGGTGTGGTCGAGCGAATCTCCCAGGTCGCAGCACACGCCGGCGATGGAGTAGCCAGTGGCAGAGAATCGAGCGGCAGCGTTATGCGCCCCACCTTGGTCGGCACAAACAATTCTTCGGCGCGATTTGGCGTATGCATCGCCCCCACGCGCCAAGCCGCATCCAACAGCAAGGCTGGAATGTGATGGTATGAGGCCGGAGAGTGGAGTGATATAAATTTAGCCCGTCGCCCTTGATCGTAGAGCTCGATTTCGGTTAAGCAATCAAATAGTCCCGACAATTGGATGACGTCTCGCTGCTGACAATAAGGGTCTTGGACGATCATTCCTGCGCCGGCCGCGCTCTTGGCCACCGGCATCGACCGCGAGGGAATTGACAGGGTGGAATTAGATTCGTGGCGGTCAAACAGGACAGTTGCCGAAGCACAGATTTGATCTTTGGCAAGGACCACACCTGATGCGTGCACGATGTCCGCCACCATCCACACGGCAATACCTCGATCGCATTGTTGAGCGAACACGCGAACATTGGGTTCCTGCCCGCGAGAGATCCGCACGAATTTTGCAAAACTTAGGTCTTGGATGACCGCCTGCATATCGTCGCGCACCTTGCTCGCCAATTTTCTGGCCGCACCCACAAACACGTCGACGATCCAAGCACCAGGCAAGGTCGGCACGTTGCGCACTTGGTGAAATGGCAGGCAGGCAATATCGTTCAGAGGTACATTCAGCTCGATCATGCGTCCGGCAATTCGCGCAGCGGCATGGGGTACCGTCCGTACTGCGTACTCGACATGCTCGGCTTCGGATAAGGGGACATTGATAGCCGAGCGAGACTCGCCGCTAATCACTTGTCGAAACAACTGCTGACCTGTCAGAGGATCAACTCCGGACAAACGGCGCTTTTTGGCCAGTGCTCGATATTCGCTCCCGCGGGTCATGCCGACCGCGTCCCAGGCCAACCACGCGAGGCTGGTCCAAGCGGGCGTTGAGCCGTCGTTTTGAGTCAGGCCGCAGAGCCTATCGAGCGTTTCGTTGGCTGCGCCGTAGTCATGCTGGCCATCGTTGCCAAACAGGCTGTAGGCTGAGGTGAGCACATGCGTAGGGATGTGTCGCCCGAGGTGTGTCACGCAGGCACTGACCAAGTTGTACAAACCGCTGACTTTGGCCGAGAACACCGTTTGGAAATCAGATAGACTGCGATCCTCCAGGCGCTTGGACCGTTGCACTCCGGCGCCGTAGATCAGCAGATCGATCTTCCCATGCTCGGCTACGATCTGCTTAACCAGTGCAGCCATTTGAGCTGCGTCGGTAACATCGCCCGCGACGTATTGAACCTGACCGCCGTGCAGACGCAGACGCTGGATGGTCTGGTGGACCTCCCAGCGCCCGCGAGCTGATTCAAAGCTGCGTCTCATATCTGCAGCATTGGACTGAGCATGTTCGCGCACATACCGCGCGTAATAGGCTTGCTCAACTTGGGGATTGTTGAAGTCCTCTGGCCCGGCTTCCATCGGACTGCGTCCGATAGCGATAGCCGTGCATTGATAATCGCTGAGCAGGGCATCGAGCATGACAGCGGTGACACCCTTTGCTCCTCCAACGGCCACCACAACAGAGCGTTTGTTGAGTTCCACTGGCGGCGATGAATGCGGCTGGGTTCTCTGCAGCTGGGTCGACGTACTTGGCTGCTCTACCACCGGTCGCAGGCGTCGCACTAATCGGCCACTCGCTGTATATACGGTCTCTGGCTCGCGATCCCCATCGGCCGACTCGGTGCTCAGACACTGCACAGCGGCCTCGATGCTCAGCCCCTGAGTGCAAATGGTGCCAGTTGTTGCAGCCGGGAACTCGCGCTGGATCGATTTCAGCAAGCCGGCGATGGGGCCAGTCTTAGGGTGCGCCTGACCGTTCCAGGCGTCGACGAATAATCCCCACAGTTCCAAGCGGCCGGCGCGTAGTGACGCCGCTTGATGCTGAGCTATCATGAACATCAGCTCGCAGAGACTATTGTCCTGTGCCACGGCAGCGAGCGTTGGCAAAAGTTCCCAGCAACTTGCTTCGTCCACGACGCTGACCATCTCAAACTCTTCCGGTTGGCTACACAGCTTGTCGACAGCAGCCTTCAGCGATCCGGCATCGGTGGCGTCTATGGGTAGCCAGCTGGTATTGCCGCTCGACGTTTCCTGCGCTGAAACAACTTGGCTAGCAGTCTCTCCAACCACAGCTACACTCAGCCTATCAGCCGCATCGGTCAGGGCCAATTGCAACTGCCTGAGCCGAGTGAAGCCCGCTCTGACGACCACCAGCATGTGCTGCGCGCGGGGCAGTGTTGAATTAGCCACCGAGCGGGCAACCGGCTTTTCGACCCACACTGGTGCGTAGAGCTGACAAGCTGCGCGCGGCGTGGCCTGCAGCGGTGGGCTGGTTGGTGGAGGCGGTCTAGTTGGCGAGCGACTGGCTGCTAGCTCACTTACCACAGTGGACGAACTGACGCTCATCTGCAAGGCCCGCTCGATTGCCTGGACTTGCTGAAACAGTGTGGACTGGAGCTGGCGGCCACTGGAGTGACCTAGCGCATTCTCCTGCGGTCGGAAGGCGTCAGCTACGCTGCACATAACGCGCAGATCGAGCTCTCTGGCTAAGCGGCGATTGGTAACTAGAAATCCAGCGGCCACTTCCTGATGCTCGACCTCTGCACCCGAAGTGACATGAGCAGCGCCCTGCGCATCGATGGCCGCCACCACGACTAGCTTCGTCCCACCATCAGCGCCACCGCAGAGCAAACAGGCGGCGGATGTGAAGGCAGCTTCAAGCGAATTGCTGCCTGAGTCGACTACAAAATTCGGGCCGTTCAGATTCAATAGCAGCGCCGCCCGTCCGGCTGCGACGTTAGGCATCATGCACTGCAGCGTATATGGTCCCGAGGGTCGCGCTGTGCGATAGGAATTCTCCACTTGCTGCTGGTTCCGATGATCGCCCGAGAAGACACGCCGTAGCCGTGGAGCCAGAATGCGCAGCGTAGCTTCGATACCGCGTTGGGTCTTGCCACTCATGGCCAGTACCAAACTAGTTTCACTGCGCAGTTTCGCATCTAGCTGCGGGACTTGGCCGAGCACCGCAGCGGTCACGCGAACGGCCAGAGCTTGGCTGATGTCCATATCGTCGGCAAGCTGAGGTAGGATGACAAATTGAGCGGGTGTCTTGGTCTGATCGCGATCAAACTGAGCCGAGCCGGTCGGCCATTCAAAATGCGCTGCCACGACAACCAGCTCCTCTTCAGCGGCTGGGAATTCCTGGCTGCAGTTGTCTAAAGCAGTCTCCGATGGCTCCGCCGACACGGATGAATTTGCCCGCTCGCTTTGAAGTGCTGTTGCTCGGGGCCGCACGTCGCGAAACATTTGACTGGGCGACAGAGCGGAGCTGTATTTTTCAAGCACCAAGTGGGCGTTGGCTCCGCCGAAGCCAAAGCCGTCGATGGCGATCCGCTGTGTCGGTGAAGACAAGGCTAGCGGCGCCGTTGCTACGGTCAGTGTTCCTGCAGCTTCTAAGACTGCAGTGGACGGCTGGCGGTACATCGCCTGAGCCGGAAACAGCCCGTTTTTCAAGTATTCGCAAACGGCGATCACCGACGCCGTCCCCGCCGCCCACCCAGCGTGCCCCAGTAAACCTTTTAAACTGTGCACAGGAATGGGCCGCGTTATGCGCCCCGTAAAAAAGCGGCGCAGCGTCTCCAGCTCCGTCGCATCGCCCACGGGCGTCGAAGTACCATGGCCCTCAATAGCAGTAATGGTGCTAGGATCGATATCGTAGTTCGCGTAGCAGCGTTCGACTGCCAGCAATTGACCTCGGGTCTGAGGCACGTTGGCCGACGGACTTCGGCCATCGCTCGACAATCCCGAGCCGGCCACAATCGCCTGAACTGTCAAGCCGTGCTGCGCGACATCGGTCATCCGTCGCAGCGTAACCAGCGCCGCTCCTTCGGAAAAGACTACACCATCGGCATGGGCATCAAATGGGCGACAGCCCGTAGAGGTCATGCCGCGGAACTGAGAAAACAAGCAGCTGTTACCTGGCCCTGGGCAGAAGAATCCACCGGCAATGACCGCGTCCACTCGATCGCTCTCAAGCATCTGCATACCCAAGGTCAGCGTATAGAGCGACGAAGCGCAGGCCGCATCCACTAAGATGACTTGCAGGTTGGGACGAATGAGCAGATCAAACACCTGCTGCACGGCGCTATGCGGCGTGTGGCCTGCCCAGCCCGCAGTATGCATTCGTCGATCAACCTCGGGATCGCTGGGATCGATGCCGGCCCAGAGCAGCGAGGCCACTTCATCTTGGTCCTCGAATCCATCTGCGGTCGAGCCCAGTAGGCACACGATACGCTGCGCACCGCGCAGCGAGGCAATGCAGGGAGCCAAAGCAATGCACAGCAGTTTCTGAGTTCGCGAGAATCCATCGAAGATGCGGGGATCAATCCCTTCGGGAACAGCAAGACCGCCGTCTAGCACGCGTCCAAATAGCGGGGAGTTGGAACGATCGGGCTGCAGTTGAGGCGAGTAGAAGTCCTCAGCCCAATGGGGATCGACCAGCCGTTGGTCGACGATGCCCAGACGCTGCTCAGTAATGGCCGCAAATAGCTCACTGGCAGAAGTTACGCCGGCGGGTAGGATGCAGCCGGTACCCACGATCGCGACGCGCGGCACACGTGTCTTCGCTGACGATGCGTGGGGCTGGGACTCGGGCTGGGACTCGGGCTGGGACTCGGGCTGGGACTCGGGTTGGGCTTGGGCCTGGGACGAAGACTGTGACTGGCTCTTGGCATAGGACTCGGCTGAGGGTGGTGCGTCGGCCAGGCTGTGCACACGAAGTTCGTCAGCTCCCGCCTTGGATGCCAATCTGGCTAGAGCCCCAGTGGAGCCGCAATCCACGAAGCGGGTCAGCCCCATGCGGAGCATCTGCGCAATGGCGGCTTGCCAATCAAAGGGTCTGGTTAATTGTTCCGCTAACACCACAGCGACATCGTCATTGGCGGTGATCATGCGTTGATGGATGGGCGAATAGACCGCTACGCTGGGCGGACGCAGTGGAAGCTCGCGGAGCACCTTCAGCCAACTGTCTGCTGCGGCTTGCAAAGATGGATGGTGGAACGAACTTGGGCTGTCCAAAATCATCGCGGCGATGTGCTGGCTGTGCAGCCGCGACTTGAGGCTCTGGAGCTGCTCTAAGGGACCGGACACTACGCTCTGAGTCGGGTGATTCCTCCCGGCTAACACCACACCATCAAGCCCCAGAAGGAGTACTTCTGCTTGCACCTTAGTTGCATCGCAGGAGACGGCTAGCAGGCCGCCGGCGGCAGGCGCGTGCTCAGCGACCGCTTGGATGCGTGCGCACACCACGCGCATGCCGGTCTCCCAGTCGAAGCAACCCGCTGCGCTCAAGGCGGCCGTTTCACCAAAGCTGTGGCCCATGAGCACGCTCGGCACCTGGCCCGCAGCGGACCTAATTTGGGCCCCTAGCATGTTTTGACAATAAATTGCTATTTGACCGAGCGCAGGACAAGCTTTCACCGCCGCTTGGCATTGCGGCGCGGAGCCACTGAAGAACTGCTCGAGCGAATCCGGGCCGAGCAGCGATGCGACAAGTCGTCGGCACCTGTCAATCTCCGCGCCCGCTGCTGCGCCAGTGGCAGCATAGGCAGCTAAGCGCTGGCTGAACAGTCGCGCATCGAATGTAGCTTGACCACCAAACAGCCATACCTCAGCAGTGGC
>CAKQWG010000137.1 GCA_934278005.1 uncultured Pirellulaceae bacterium
CGCGACACGTGCCTTGAGTGTCACGATCTGGACAACAGTCCCGACTTTCACCGCCAGGGCGCGTTTGACGAGTACTGGGAGCAGATCAAGCACTACGGCAAGGATTGATCATGCACATATTTCCGCTTATTGCCACGGCACTTTTAGTTCTTGCGCTCGGTTGCGACAGCGTAACCGTGGACAAACCGTTTGGCAAAGCGATAGATGCGACTGTGCTCGATTCACTCCGTGGAACTTGGATCGACAACCGGGAGACGGTTTACCACGTCGAGCGTGGCGAGAGTTCCGACTTCGTCGTCGGCTTCACCGAGTGGGATAAAAAGACGCACGAGTTCAAGACGCGGAACATTCCTGTGGACCTGCGGCTTGTCGGTGATCGACGGCTGCTGTTTGCGTCGACTGGCGTTAAGCGTGACGACCGTTTTGCTTTTATATGGCTGTCGAGGATGGAAGATGACGCTCTTTACGCCCGAGCGTGCGATCCTAAGGTATTCCGCCAAGCGGTTGCTGACGGGAAGCTTGATGGAGAAATCACCAAGCGAGGTGAAGATCATTTTGATGTATATCTACGATCTTCTCCAGCGTTAGCCGAAGTGTTGGCCGCGCCGGAAGGTGCGAGGTTTTTCGGCAAAGAGAGCGACGAGCCACTGCGCCGCCTGTCGAAGCCAGGGAGCGAATAACGGCGCGGAGCTTGGTGCGAGCGTACAAAGTCGCGCCGACTTCGGACTGGATTTAACGGCAGTTTAACGGTAGGTTAACGGAAGTCGCTACTTAAGTCATAAACGCTGAACAGACATGCCGCTGGCTCCCAACTTTCGAATCACAGGCAAAATTGCAACCAGCCTGATGCGAATCGAGGCGGCCAAGCAAGCGGTCAAAACGTTGCCGATCACGCCGCGGGTGTTAGCCACGCTGCGTGAAACGGCACGTTTGTTCTCGACCCACTATTCCACCATGATCGAAGGCAACCGACTGACGCAGGAACAGGTCTCAAAAGTTGTTGCTGGCGACCAACACTTTCCCGGTCGAGAGCGAGACGAAAAGGAGGTGCTTGGCTACTATGCTGCGCTCCAGAAGCTGGAAGAGCTAGTACGGCTGGGCGAAGCAGTCAGCGAGACTCAGATTCGACGTCTGCATGGTTTGGTGATGGCTGGAGGCAGGAGGCGAGTCGCGGCGTCTCCCTATCGCGATGGCCAGAACGTGATTCGCGATAGCCAAAGTCGCAGAATCGTGTACATGCCTCCCGAAGCCAAGGATGTACCGGGGCTGATGGCACATTTGGTGGAATGGATCGAAAGCTCCCAAGACCAGGAGCTTCCCGTGCCGATTCGGGCCGGCATAGCACACTACGAATTTGCGACAATCCATCCTTACTACGACGGCAACGGGCGGACGGCTAGGCTGCTGACGACACTGATATTGCACCTGGGTGGATACGACCTCAAGGGTCTCTACTCGCTGGAGGAATATTACGCTCGCGATCTTGGAAGTTACTACTCAGCGCTTACCATCGGGCCGTCGCACAATTATTATCTGGGCCGTGCCAAGGCGGACATCACGAAATGGGTAGCCTATTTCTGCGAAGGTATGGCGGAGAGTTTTGAGAACGTAAAGCGGCATGCGGAAGCGTCGGCTGGCCGAGGCGAACAAGATCGAGCCGCCGCGCTCCGCCGGCTCGATCCGAGACAGCGCAAGGCGATTAGGCTTTTCGAACACAGCGATATGATCACTAGTAGAGATGTGGCTGAATTATTCAGCATTTCGGAGCGCGCGGCAAGAAATCTGCTGGTGGCATGGGTTGGGAGTGGATTTGTTCGGATCGTCGACGCAGCCAAGAAGAGCCGCAAGTACGGAGTGGGTGCCGAGTTTGAAACGCTTGTAGTTGGGGGCGAATACTAATTGTTCGATAAGCTCATTATATTTCTGATGCGCTGCTGGAATCGCAGGGGTCGAGCGGTGACAATTCTATAGAGAGCGCACGAGACGGTTGCACAATATGGGGCGAGCATGCATTCCCAGCGGATACAGGAACTCTACCGAGATCACGCCGCTGCCCTAGTGCTCTACGCTCGTCAGTGGTGCTGCGCGCCGGATGACGCATTGCAAGAAGCCATGCTGGCGCTGGCTAAATGCGAACCGCTACCCCATGATCCGGTGGCTTGGCTGTATACCGCGACCAAGCGACGAGCCATGAATATCGCCCGCGGCGAAACTCGCCGCGAGCAACATCACACCCGCGCGGCCGAAGAGCAGACGCCGTGGTTCATTCCGCCGGATCACAGCACGGGAAGCAATCGGTCCGAGGATCTAGCGGATGCCGTGGTGGCTGGGTTGGAGGAATTAGCTGAGGATGAACGCGAGTTGGTTGTGGCCAGGGTGTGGGGGAATTTGGCCTTCGAGCAGCTCGGGCAGTTGCTGGGCTGTTCCGCGAGTTCGGCGCATCGTCGCTACCAGACTGCGCTGGCCAAGCTGCGAAGCGTGGTAGAACGAAGTTTGAGCGAGAGTGTGTCGAGTTCAGAGAGTCGCTGACCGCTCCGCCGGTTAGTCGTTAAAAACATTGATCGGCGGAGCGATCAACGACACTGCTGTGGTAGCTGAACTCGCCAGAGTTTGGACTCCCTGCGAAGCGTTCAAATTCTGGCGACTTCGGCTACCAGCAATCCAGACACTCATTTCCCGAACGATACCTAGGTGAAGAGAATCCATGAATCGCAAACCACATGACTCATCTGAATTGAATGCGTTTGAAGCGCAGCTAAAATCTCTGGTTCCACGTCCGCCAGTGGCAGCAGTTACGCTCGTAGAACAGGCAGACGAAACGAACCAAGTTGCCGGTCGCCGAAGATGGTGGAGTGCAGACGCTGACGCACCTTATGCTTTTTATCGTACCGTTGGCCTGTCTGCCTCGCTGGGGGCCTTGTTCGGCGCCGCTTGCACTTTGCTGATGCTGCGTGTGAACTCAGTTGCTGCGCCTAGCGCGTTGCCGCCGATTGCCGTATCAACCGATGAAGTCTCAACCAGCAGCGTCTCACCTACACACGCTGCGGCCAACATTGCAAACAACCAAGATTCTGCAGTCGCTTCAGACACCAGTTCGAGCATTGCTCACGTTGAGCAGCAACTACAGATTACCAATGTCCAAAGAAGCATGAATTATCATCCGCCGCGGGATTGGCTGGAGGAACTGCGGCGATTAAAGCCCGGGACTCTGGGGGTCGGTACGCGGCTGGTCAGCCAGCATCCCGCCAAGCTACAAGGCGCAGCCCAAGAGTCAAGGTTGGATTCGAAAGAGTTATTCAGCGCAGATTCGTCCACAACGACTGCCGAAAGCACTGTTGGTAGTCGGCGAATTGACTTGGAATCAGTCCCATTGCCTCAACGCCAGTGGATGCAACAGATGCTCAATTCACCAAATGACTTCTATTGAAAGTAAGTTTAATGAATCGTAAACAGTTCGCTATTGATCCTATGATTCTCTTGGCTCTGCTGCTCATGTTAGCGCTAGGCAACTCAGTATTCGCCCAGGAGGTCACCGCACTAGAGGCTGATCCGAGCAATAGCAATACAACCCGTAGCGGTGAATGGCTAGATACCACGTTGCCAGGATATTCAATCTCGCAACGACAAGTGAATTTGACTCCTCAAGCGGAAGCCAAGCCCGCGCTGTCAATTGCGCTGATTCCCAACGAGTTCGACTTGATCGATGGCAATGCGGCGGTGCAGTACATGCAAGCCATAGCTTTCGCCGAGCAGTCGTCTGCCTTGGAGGCGATGCGCGAATTCCGCAGAAAGAGCGAGCGTGAGGCTGAGGAGGCCGGCAAGGACTGGACGCAGGCAGAGCCCTACGTTTGGCTGGAAACTGTTCCCAGCAATCTCCCCATAGACCGAGTGCAAAAATATTTAAGCTATAGCAGTTGGCAGGCTCGTTACTTGGATGAGGCGCTCAAGCGTCGCGACTGTAATTTTGATCGCAATATTCGCGCGGTCGAGAATCCAATTGGCTTTTTTTTATCTGAAATCCAGGGGATCCGTGAAGTGTCACGTCACCAGAGCATGCGATTTCGCTTAGCTATCGCAGAGGACCGACCACAGGATGCAATCCACATCTTCGCCCAGCAATTGGCGATGGGGTATCACTTGGACCAGGAGGAGTTCATCGTGAGCAATTTGGTTGGAATCGCTTGTGCAACTTACGGGACGCGAGATGCGTTTTACCTAAGCGAAAATGTCTCCTCTCCCAATCTGTATTGGGCTATTGCCGCGCTTCCTCAGCCGCTGGTAAGTATGAGAAGCGCGCTGGCCTTAGAGCGAGAGTTTGCCTTTTTACAGTTCAAGCAACTCAGGGAAGTGGACGCGGTGCCACGGCCAGCCAGTTACTGGAAGCGATTTTTAGCAACGCTGGCCGAGCAGGCAGTTGACCTGAGTGATCTCGGTTTAGAACTGCCGGCGGGATTTGAAACGCCAGCTGGGCAAGCCTTGTTGGTGGCAGCCGCCTACCCGGGTGCCAAGTTGTTTTTAGTCGAAGAACTTGACATGGCACCCGACGCCGTAGAGGCTTTACCCGTGACCCAAGTCGTCTTCCTAGCCATGCGCCGTCTGCACGAACAATTGCGTGACGAGATCTTCAAAGTCCAATATCTACCTAGCTCGCAGCGTGCACAACTCTCGCCCGAAGTAGCACTGGATGTTGCGAAGAGTAAGTACGGCTGGATAAGTGCACTGAGCGACCTCTTTCTTCCAGCCATCAATGCGGCAGTCAGCGCTCGGGATCGCCTTCAACAACAGCTCGCACTGCTGCAGACGATCGAATCTATACGCGACCACATGGCCACGCACGACGGCAAGCTGCCAGAACAGCTGAGCGAACTGCGCTTGCCTGCTCCCAACGATCCAGTAACTCTGCAACCCTTCGAATATGTCTTCGAAGCGGGTCGCGCTAAGCTGTCTGGAGCGGTGGTGTCTCATATTAAGTACGAGTTAGATCTGGTGCCAGCCGTGGAGGGTGATAGTCCGTAGACTCAGCCCGCAGTGTGCAGATCTCTGCGGTTCAGCCCAAATTACAACAGATCTGTGTGTCGCCCTCCGGGCTTAGATGTAGCCAAGTTGAAGAAAAAAAGTTAATCCACTACACAGCCAAAAAAGTTGAATCATCACAAAGCAGCAAATTGAGTCACCGCAAGACAGCAAATTAGTTCGCCACAAAACAGCAAATTGATCCACCACAAAACAATAAATAAAACCGCGGCAAAGCAAAAACCTAAATCGAGTTCTCAAACAAAATCGCAAACTCAATCGTGAGCCCTATGATGAACATGAAATGCACTTCCATCCACAATTTGGCCAAGCTGGCGCGGCCAGCTCTTTTGAGTCTATCCGTTGCGATGTGTCTTAGCGGCCCAACAGCAATGCGAGCGGACGAGCCCTCAGCGATTCAAGCCATCGCCAACGGCACAACTGTCTGTATTGCCCAACTCGACTTGTCGCGCCTAACATTGCCAGAGGACGAAGCGCTTAAGCCGCTGCAGCGAGTGCTCGCTGAAGTGCGACAGGCCGTCGGAGATCAGACGCTAACCATCGCCATCGATTTGCCCTATCGTGCGGCCGGCAGCTATGTGCGCCTGGCGGCCAAGACGCAAGGCATCAACCAGCAGCAACTCGAGCAATTGTTGAAGCGCTATGCTGGACGATTCAAGCTGCAGCAGCCCGTTACGCAGGGTGAATGGACTGTGGTTGATATCCAACTGCAAGCGCCGTCTGAAGCGGATGGAGCAGCGCAGATTTCTACCAAACTGTTGCCGGTGGATTTCGAGCGCTGGCAGCTAGCGCTGGACGGTCCAAGCGACGCGCCGCTGAAAATCGCAGTCGTGCCGCCGAGCTACCTGCGTCGAGTCTTTGAAGAGCTCGCTCCCGATCTGCCCGCTGCACTGGGCGGTGGTCCGAGCCAAGTATTGACGGAAGGGGTGCAGTGGCTACAGTTGTCGTTCGACCCGAGCACTTTAAAAGGGCGATTGCTGGCTCAATCCGCCAGCGCACCGGCCGCCGCGGCGCTGGCGAAACACTTTCCTCACATGTTGGATGGTTTAATTGACCAAGCGGGGCCAGAACTGGAGCCTTTGAAAACGGCGCTCAAAAACTCGGGTCTGCTACAGCCCGAGCAGCAGTCGAGTCAGCTCGTTGTACCACTTGAAGACAATCAGGCGATGCAGTTATTTACACTTTTGAAACGTGCAGTTCAGGAAGGGCAGACGCGAGTGGCGAAAAATCAAAGCTCCGACAATCTCAAGCAGTTGGCCTTGTCCATCCACAATTATGTAGACGCTCATGAAACTTTTCCGCCCGATGCTGAAGCTCGCGGTAAAGATGGGCGCAGTGGTCTGAGTTGGCGCGTGCACATCCTACCGTACATCGGGGAAGCGGATTTGTACCGAGAATTTAAGCTCGACGAGCCGTGGGATAGTCCACATAACATCAAGCTGCTGAGGGTCATGCCGCCCGTCTTTGCGCCTGTCCTAAGGTTCGGGGAATCGTCGCTGGTCGAAGCCTATCATACGCTGTACGCGGCACCGGTTGGTGAGCAGACCATTTTTGGTGGCGAAAAGCCGGTTAGATTCCAGTCGATCACGGATGGTACCAGTAACACCGTGATGATTGTAGAGCTTGCTCCCGAGCACGCTGTTGCCTGGACTTCGCCCGAGGATTATCAATACGATCGCGAAAATCCAGGCGCCAGGTTGTATTCGCGCGATGGCAAAGCACTGGCCGCCTACGCCGACGGCAGCGCTCGATCCTTGCGAATCGATAACTCGCCCGAAGCCTGGAATGCAGCTTTCACGATGAACGGCGGTGAATATTCACAATTGAAATAGCAAGTCTCGCACGCCGGGCTGAAGCGACACAAATTAGCTGTAGACGCCCGCCAGTGGCAGCAGTGGAAGGTGTTGACCGGCCGTAACCGATAGTGAGGCCAGAAATACAGCCAACCGCGAAGCGGTGACAGGCGATAGCCATGGACGCGAGTCCATGGTTGCATTCGCAACCAAATTCGATAGTCGCGAAGCGACGGCAGGCGTTTCGAACTGCAGACGCCGCATGCGATCAAGCTGAAGGTTGAACCATGTTTGCACACTGCGACACCTGTCGTCGCGTTGCGACTTTAGCGATCGGTGACGGACTAACCACGGACTCGCGTCCGTGGCTATCGCCTGCCGTCGCTTCGCGACTAGTGCATCGATCAGCAACTCAAAAATTTGGTGCAGAGCTATGCCGCAAGCTTCCACGCCACCGGCAAGGATCTATCGCCCTGTGGGCCGAGATGTTCAACCCTGAAGGCCGCATATGTCTGTCAGCGGCGGATTCAATGAACCACATTAGTGGTATATTCGCGGAGACGGCCGCGTTGACTTTATAGTGCGGCTAGAAATGACCAGGCACTCGGAGATGACATGCGATGCGAAACGTTTCGTGTAGACGATCGACTTATGGACTGGTGATTGTGCTCGTGGCTCTGCTGCTCACGGCTGATGTAAGGGCTCAGGAAGCAGCGGAGGAGGCAGCTCAAGATGCTGCCAAAGTTACTTCCCAGAGCGATACTGCCGAGCCCGATTTCACGATGGCGGAACTCAACGTCGTGTTGAAAGGCCCTGACGGCGAAGCGGTCGTGGGAGCGAAGGTCATGCCGTATGCAATGCGGATGATCGAGGTCGACGGGCATGGCTTTTGGGATCAAGAAAAATACGGCGCCCCTCAAGAATATGTCAGCGATGCGCAGGGATTGGCTACCGTTCGCTACCCGGCTTCAGTGAACGTGGGGCGGTTCGGAAAGCTGACCACCCGCTTGGTGACATTTTCGGTTATGCATACTGACTATGTTCGTGAGGTGGTCCACTGCGAGTTGGAGTTAGCGCAGCCGATAACAACCACCGAAGTTCAGCTCAAGCGGGGCTGCGAAGTCGAGTTGGCAGCCGTCGATGCCAATGGAACGAGAATTGCCGAGTTTGGTATCTTGATGGCGGGGCCTTATGCCGCTGACATGTGGGCGGCTACCGAGGACGGGGGCCGACGGACGAGCGCGGTTAACGATGGCTCGTGGCAAACCATGCTGGTCGCCCCGCAGGAAAACGGTCCGACGCTTTTCAGTGGACTGCTGCCACTGCGCGTGCGACCCAACCAAGCAGTGCGACTGCGCAATGTCCTGCTCACTCCTGGCAGCGTCGTGCATGGGCGGCTTTCAGACATCGTGCCGCGCCCGGTACGCAATGGTTACGCCATCACGGCCAGTGTTCCCAAGCCTGCTGGGAACAGCTATGGCGAGGAAGATCCGTCCTTAGTGTGGATGGAAAGTGTACCGATCGACGAGGATGGCACGTTCACGTTGCCTTCAATTCCTCGTTCGGGAAAAATTCAGGTTATCGCCGTCTGCGACGATTTTGTAAGCCAGACGACTGTGCCAGATGCGGGGCCGTTTGTGATGGGGCAGCTTTTCGACATTATAGATGGCACCATGTCTGTCACGGTCGAAATGGAACCTACCGCTGCGGTAGAGATCACTATTCGCCGTCCCGACGGCAGCTTGCTCGATTCGGGT
>CAKQWG010000138.1 GCA_934278005.1 uncultured Pirellulaceae bacterium
GCACCTGCCAACTCACCAGCCAGAATGTTCACGGAGGAACTTGGGATGCGACGCTGGATATGTGCTGCTATGTTGCTGGGCTGTGTAACCTTCAGCGGTTGCGCGATACCGATCTACTCCGCCATCCCTGAGCGGCGGGCCGAGCAATTGGTCTACACGTCTGAAAACCTCCGCCTGCTGCTGCAGGAATGGGAGCGATTTTGGATGATCGATCAACCCGACCATATGACACCCTATCGTGTCCACGGCGGCGTGATCTAAAGCTGAGGTTACCGTTGGCTGTGGTCTGTGGTCAGTCCCAGTCGTGCTGCCCCGCCAGCGAGCTCGACGAGCAGAGTGGTCCCGAGTTGCTGCTGAGCGACCCGGGACTACTGCAGCAAGGCTGGACAGTTGTCAGCTGGGCAGTTGTCAGCTGGGCAGTTGGCAGCTGGTAGGGCTCAGAAATCGAGCTCACTTCGCTGCTCGACCAAGATCAGATTGCCGCGGACTTCAACTACACGGACTGGAGTTCCCTCGTCGATCATTTGGCCAGTGCCTACGACGGCTACGACGTCGCGGCCAAACTGGGCTTTGCCTGACGGGTTCAGTCGGGTGGTGGTCACGCCATCTTGGCCCAGTAGATGATCGCGATGCACGATGGCTTCCCGCGCATCGAGTGCACCGATGTCCTCAGTACCGGCTGGCTCCAGCGTGACCCATCGCAGCAGCGGGCTGTTTTCGATATGGCGGTGCATGAACAACAAGCCCACCATACCGACCGCTGCCATGCACGAGACCCAGAATAAATTGGAGGCGACCAGCCCCAGTTCGGCTGACGTGGTCGGCCAAATAAATGTTTGACTGGCGAGCACGACCGAAACTAGCAACATCAGTAGTCCGCCAATCCCAAATACGCCGAAGCCGGGCAGCACGAACAATTCGACCGCTAAAGCGATTAAGCCACCGACAAACAGCAGTATCTCTAGGGCTTCGACGTTTCCATTGAGTCCTTCGATCCAAAAGAAGCCCAGGAAACACAGGCCGGCCAACAGACCGCCGATACTAATGCCAGGGCTGCCCAGTTCCAGCATGAGCGCAAAAAATCCGATGGTGAGCAATAGCCGCGGCAGCCAGTTTTGGGCCAGCACACGCTGGATCGCCGCATCCAACCAAGGCTGGCTGAGCTCGGGGGGCATTTTGTCGATTCCCAGGCGACCGAGCGCCAGTCCACTAGCGTCGTCGATTGCATCGACTAGGCGATAGCGCAGAGCCACCTCGTTGGGCAGCGGTCCACCGCCGGCCACGCGTTTTTTGATCAGCCATTGTGGCGCGTCGGGCAGCCGTTCGAGCTGCCAATCCGCGAAGATCGCTCGCTGGCCCGATTCCTGGTGCACGTACTCGTTGACCACGACGTTGGCATCGACCAAGGTGGACAACAGCGACAGCGGGCGGCCGGCAGCCGCGGCTAGATCCCCCAAGACCATTCGCGCCGTGGCGGCCCGGCCCAGATCTCTGCCAGCGTCGCCAGCGAGCTGCTCGGCGTCAGGAGCCTCACGTTGGCCCCTGCCCTGCTCGCCGGCCGGGACGCGCGGCGAGCTCAGCTCGGCCGTCGATAGTATGACCGCTTCGTCGCATGCCAAGGGGATGAGTGCCGCCGATCCGCTGAGCGGCTGAGTAATGATGCCGAGCGTATAGATTTCATTTGAGTCGAGGTCGGCAATGTAGCTGGCCAGTCGAGAAGCGGTGGTGAAGTCGCTGGTGGTTTGAGAGAGTTCGATCATTAGCAAGTTGATCTGTTGCTGATCGATCGCTTCGCGTACTGCGCGAATGATTTGATTGGCTCGGGCCGAGTTGATCTCGCCCGAGAGGACCAGCCGCGCGGTGCGCCAATCGCGAGGCAGTTGTTGACTGGTCCGCAGCGTGCCTCGCAGGTCGAGCGCCGTGCTCAGCTCGCTGGGGTCGTCGACTGTGCGAGCAATCCACCGCCGGTTGCGCATTTGTTGGCCGCTGAACTGCGCCAGACCGCCGCCGGGCCACAGAGTTTCCTCGCGGAGGACATCGCCTGCGTCGCGGCGCTTGGTCGCTTCGGCGCGATCGGCTACCAGTGTGCCGCCATCGACCAACTCCAGCAGGTAGACTTCGGCGGTAGCGTCGAGCATAGCCATTACGGCAGGGGCTGGCAGCGTGGCTCGGCGCGAGACGACGTCGCGGTAAGCGCCTTCGATGGAGGCGTCAAGCGGTTCGTCAACGGCCGCGCGCCCCAATTCGGCCGAACTCGCCGCCAGGATCTCCTCGCAGGCCAGCACTGGCAGCACGGCGTGCCCCACTACGCTCTCGGGCAAGTAGGCTACCAGACGCACGCGTGCGCCTTCGGGGCTGGTCATATACCGCGCCAGCGAAAGGCAGCGCTCAAACTGGCTGCCACGCGTGCTTAGGCCGGGCTGGTCCGCCCCCTCAGCCTCGCTGCCAAGGCCCGCCACCCTGAAGCGAAGTACTACCACGGGGCGCTGGGATGCATCGCGATTGGCGTCCGCGATGCGGCGAATCTGCCGTTTTACCAGCTCATCGCGGTCGCCAACTAGTGGCAGTTCCACGTCGACAATGTAGCCACTGCGCTCTGAATTCGGTTGCGGCGAGCCGGCAACTGCAGCGCTCAGATCATCGCCTCTGGGGACCGCGGGGGCTGGCGATTCAGACGCAAGTTGGCTCTCGATCGACTGCGCCCGCAGGCTGAGCGGGATAATGGTAAGCCAGAGGGCGAACAGCGCGGCGGTCCACACGCAGGCGCACGCCGCGTGGAGCGGCTTGGATGTTTTGCGAAACTCGATGAAGTACATGCGCAATTCCCTTGTTAGGCGTAGCCCATGTGAGGTGTAGCCCCGTTGGCCAGGCGGACGTTGGCAGGCCACACCGTTGCCGTTTCCAAACAAACTGTCTGGGGCTGGATGACTGATCCTATTCTATTCTGACGCGAGCGACGGTGGTTGTCAGCGCAGGCCGAAAAGCGGGGGAGGATTATCTGGCTTGCTCCACCGCCCTTGGCGTAGCCGACGCCCGCGCAGACCGCGATCTTCAAACGCGAAAGACAGTTTGTGGGCCGCGAGAGAGCTCCTTGTAGTGCTGCGACTTGTCGTAGCTTTAGCAGACGCTCAACCTTACGCATTGCCAAACGGTCCGAAGTGTTGCTGGGCCGCGTCGCGGCTGCTTGCAGCGCTGCGGCTCGTCGCAACCTTGCCGTATTATTTTTCCTAGCACTTGAACATGATTTGCGGCCGTTTTTCATACAGCCGTGCATGGAGCCGCAAGAATCCACAAGGGGTGCGTTGAGTGGGTGAGAGAGTTGGGAAGTGCCGTCGCCTGCGCAGGCCGCGATTGTTCGAATTGGGCGGGGAGGCGGTGCAACTAAGCCTCGCGCGTTGGTCAAATTGAATCGCGCAGCTGCGGCCTGCTGCGGCTCGGCGTTAAACAAATCGCTGCGCGTTAGTTAGTTGACGAGTGGCCAAAAATCAGCCGCACCATGTAGACCCCACTCCGACAGTCAGCAAGGATAGCGGAGCGATCCACGACGCTTTAGCTACAAAAGATGGCGATGGCCGATTGGGCGTCGGCGACGGTCAGGCGATATGTGTTGCGAGTGGCGGGATCGATGCAGGTCGTGCGCAGCAGCTCGGTGGGCATGCCACCTAGGCCACGCATGCGCTGCGTCTTCAGACGAACCGCGCCGGAGAGATTAAGCTCACGCTGACGCTGCTGGAATTGCTCTTCGGTATAGGCCAGCTGAGTGCTGCGGGGCGCACCGGGGTGGGCCGTCTCTGCGTAGGTCAGCTCAAACAGCGGCGGCCGAACAACAGCGACATGGCCAGCTGACAGCAAGGCCGGAAATTGTTGATAGAAGTAAATCAACATCAACGCGCCGCCGTGAATCCCATCGGCGTCTGGATCAAATAGCAATACAATCCGCGAGTAGCGACAGCGATCCGGCTCAACGGGCGCAGGCGTTTTCGAGTTCTCTACAGCGCCATAGCCCAGCGCCTCGCGCAGTTCGCCAAACAGCGCGTTTTCACGCAAGGTTCGCGCAGAGCATTTGAGCGCATTGGCGGGTTTGCCTTGCATCGGCAAGACGGCTTGGAACTCCACGTCGCGCAGGCTACACACAGCTTGCGATGCCGAATCGCCTTCGACAATTAGCAGTTCGGCTGCTGAATCGACGCCGTGCTGGCGACAGTCTTGTAATCCAAGTTTAGGGCGTCGAGGAAACATGGGCTTCCGTGCATAGTCAATTTCAAAGAGCGAGTGAAATTTTTTGTTGTAAGAGAAAGAAGCAGCCGGGCAAGGATTGCGGAGCGATCCACGACATTCTATGGCTTCAAATCGCGAGAAGTGGGTGGCTTGGCTGGGGGTGATTCGCCGCCTATGGCGTCTAAAAACTCATTGGGAGTCATCTCGTTGAAACGGCCAAGCGTCGAGTAGATCGACTCAATCTTGCCAAAGTCGCTGTTGTTCTCCACGAAGTCCTTAACCATGCGATCGCGAGTCTGAATGATCTCGTTGTCCGCAGGATCCGAGTTCGCACCTAAAGCATCGGCATCCAGAGCACCGGCAGCGGCGGCGGAATCCATGCTCGAGTTTTGTGGACGCAAAAGCTGATTGCCGTCGAGCGGAACGGCAGAAACCGCTTCGCGCATCTGCTGTAGAGTCTGTGAATTGGCCGTCAGCGCGCCGCTGACCATTTGCATGTACTGCGAGTACATCGAGACGACCGTAAAGCCCAACAGCAACACAACCGACAGTGACACGACCATCCCGCTGAACTGTCCCATGCGCCGCAGCGCGATGGCATTCTGCTCGTCGTAGTCGAGCGACAAACGTTGTACACACTCGGTTACCTGCCCGGTCGATTCTCCAACGGCTACCGCCTGTATGAGCTCGGGCGGAAAGCGATGAGTTTCTGCCAGCGCAGTTTCAAACGACTCACCTCTTCGCAGTGAATCGACCAACTGGCTTTCGACCTTTTTATAACTCGCATCTGCCGAGCCGCGAACAGCCCAACGCGCTGCGGTCACGGCATCGGTGCCCGCGTCGATGGCTACGCCAAGCGTCCAAGCAAAACGCGAGGCTGAGATGCGCTTCCAGGTGGTTCCCACGCCGGGCAGTCGTCGCAACAGAGCCGACATGGGCGACGGTCGGCGAGGACGCGAGGTGCGCCACACAAGCAACCCCAACATGAGCAAAATAAGGCCTGCTACTACCAACACCACGACCATATTGCCAAGCGGCGGCAGGCCCAGACCGAATAGATCCGGCGCCACAACAACGCTCACCTTCCGCTGTAGGTAATCCAGTGCAAAGAACAATAGGCTGAGGATACTTGCCGCAGCGATCAGTTGCAGTACCGGGCGGAAAATGCCTTGACGGAATGCGCGCTGCGACCGGATGATTTCTCGATAGTAATCCGCCATCCGAAGAAAGGTTTCGTCGAGTTTTCCAGTGGCTTCGCCCACCTCGAGCATCCCGATCAAGAGCTCTGGAAAATTGCCAGAATTGTTCAGTGCCGATGC
The DNA here is from genome assembly GCA_934278005.1 of uncultured Pirellulaceae bacterium. Classification (GTDB taxonomy): domain Bacteria; phylum Planctomycetota; class Planctomycetia; order Pirellulales; family Pirellulaceae; genus Aureliella. The sequence continues at coordinate 5,538 of CAKQWG010000138.1, forward strand.
GGCGCTTTCGCCGCTGATTACTGCGTCGACTACTGGTTGCGAGTTCCATTTCCCGGCACGACTATACGCGCGAATCGCTTCAACAAAAGACTGCCCGCCTCGCAGGGAGAGTCCCATCAAATGGCAAAATCGCTCCAAATCCGGAGTTGAAAAAGTGGATCCGCGGTAGGGTGTTTCATTCATAATTGACTCAACCTAGCCTGAGGCAAACGGAAGCTTGGTTCGGCCAACAAACGTGCGCAAGGCATGTTGTTAGCGAAAGGTGGCGAGTTAAGGCACTAAAAATATGATACCCGGATGTCGGGGCAAGTGATTGCTTCCGGGGGTGTCGCTGCGCTCAACCCCCGGCTATAGAGCTTACCATCCCTGCGGGATGAAGAAGATATGACGCATCGTCGGAATGAAGATAGATAGTGTCCTAAAGCGTATTGCATAAATCAGATGCAATAAACTTTTCGAATCTACCACGCAGGGGTTCTAAGCTTGTAGCCGGGGGTTGAGCGCAGCGACACCCCCGGAAAGCCGAGCCATTCACGACCAATCATTGCAAGCCGTTGGCGTTTAGCTTGGACTTGCCTAGGCCACCTTGAAATTCTGGTTTGAGCAAGTGGGGCGGAATGGGGAGGTGTTCGAAGTAACCGGCCGAGGGCTGGCTGTACTTAGTCACTGCGGCTTGAGTCGACTCACCCTCTTTAGTCTGCAGTCCATCGGGAGCCCCACGAACATGCGTCGCTTGATAGATCTGACCTGCGCTGCCCATGATGGTGATCTTGTGCGTCCAGGGGGTGAACGTCACTGTTTCCTTTGGGCCAGATGGAGCACGGCCAAACATGGGATGTGGCAGAAATGGTCCTCCGCCTGTTTGCGTATAGTAATCGGCGGTGTCCGACGGCCCCTGCTCCAGTTCGATGAGAATCTTGTGTGGGGCATCGTTAGAGAGCTTCCATCCCAATTTATTGATCTTGGCTTCCACTACACTGCGAACTGCGGCCTGCGTCTCAGCAGGCGTGGTATTGAAACGATAGTCGACCATCACGGCGTCGCCGGGCCGCAAGGCATAAATGGTCTTTGGATCAATGCTTGCGGCTTCGGCCAGGACGGCCTCGTGGGGAACTTGATTAATCGTCAGACTGCTTGACTTCTCGCCTCCAAATCCACACACCAGATATGAACCCACCGTCGAGCGGCTGGTAGGGTTACCTTCATAGGTCCATAGAGGCAGCCCGCGTTCGACGTCGTATACCACCGGACCGACTAGTAGGTGTTTACCGACCCAGTTTAGCGGCGTATCATCGCGGTGCTCGGTAACTGCCAATTTTCGCGCCAGCGTTCCATCACTCAGGTTGTAGAGTGCCACTTCAAACGGTTCAAAGGCGGCCAACAGCGAGCCATCTTGTGAGAAGGAAATCTGCGAAGCTTTAGTCTGGCGCGCGATCAGTCCGACCACTTTGGCGCTGAGCGTATCGATGACCGCAATGGAAGTACCGGCGGGTAGCGCCATGAGCTCGCCGGCTGGGCTGAGGACGGCGTGGAGCGAGCCGCCGCTATTGCCCTGAAAGATAGCCTTAGGACCCTTTTCGTGAGCGAGATCCCAGACCACCAAGGTGTGTTTCTGACTGATCGTGATTAGTCGATTGCCGGCTGCAAAGCCTACATAGTGCAGCTCATCCCACGAGCCACCACCGGCGGTGAACTGAAACTCGGGAACGAGCCCAGTTTTAGTGACGCGGAAGATGCCCACGTCGTTGCCTTTATCGAAGCCTTCCACTCGAACCACTGCCACGCGTGTGCCATCGGCGCTGATAGCCATCAGCTTCCACGGAGCTGGCAACTCCAAGACGTCCGAGGTGAAGCCATCCTGGGCGCGAGCCAGGACAAAGCGACTGTAGTTGCCATCTCCAGAGCGGCCTTGCTGATAGGCTCCGAGCACGCTGACGCCAGCCAAGCCCGCGCTAAGTACACGCATCTTGGCAAAGAATGGTTTGGAGAGATCGGTCTTAATCACCATATCGTCGAATTTGACGGCTGGAAAACCTCTTGGAGGCGTAGCAGACCAAAACGGCTTGTCGAGCTTGGCGTAGATCTGCTTGGCACCTTTGACTATGGGCTGTCGCAAGGCAAAGTTTAAAGCCTGGTCGGTGTTGGCATCTACCTCCGCATCCGCTTCGACGTCGCCTTCCACAGCGGCTTGGGTGTCGGCTGGGGTGTCGGCTGGGAGGCCTCGCGAGTCGACCGCATCCATGGCGGGTTTACTTCCGAACGACGCGGTCGGTGCGCTCGAGGCCGCATCCTCGACCACTTGGAATGGGTCCTCGGCACCGCCCGCGGCGCTGCCCAGCATTTGTTCGGTCTCTAGAAATAACCGTACAAACTGTTGGTCGGTGGTGCTCAGCTTTTCAACGGCTATCTTCAGTGTCCTGCCGCTAGCCTGAGTCAGTTGGACCTCGTCAGCCGAGGCGAACTTGAGCTGGCCCTCGATTTTGAATTTGCCAGTAGCATCCGACCACGTTCTAGACTTGGCAAAGGCTGCTAACTGGCCCGTAGGCTCACCGGCCAGTGCACGGCAGCGTTGCTGTTGAGCCCCTAAGAGACAGGTGAAAGCAGCCAGTATTACAAGCGGGCGGCGGAGGTGAGATCGATGCATGGTTAACTCTCTGGGAACCGTCTGTTAGGCAATTTACGAGCTGTCGGGCCAAGTTGCGAGAATACCCCCTCCCAATGACCAAGTCAAGCATTTGGTACGAGTGGCTGGGTGGTTGAATGATCGAGGGCTCTGAGCAGCGCCTCCAAACCATCGAGCCGGAGCTTACTATGCGTTGAAAACTCAGCCCGCCGGGCCTAGCTCAGCACATTGCTAGGCCTTGAAGCTGAAGCTCGTCAGATGGTGCAACTCCAAACATGACGCGACGACTGGCATACAACGGCTGGCATACAACGGCTGGCATACAACGGC
>CAKQWG010000139.1 GCA_934278005.1 uncultured Pirellulaceae bacterium
AGTCGTCGGCGAGTTGGCCTTGGAGGGGCATACGCGGCCGATCAAAGGCGCTTTGTCGATGGCCATCGCGGCCCGCGCGGCGGGTTACAAGGGCCTGCTGGTCCCCAGTCAAAACGCCAGTGAAGCTGCCGTCGTGGAAGAGATCGACATCATTCCTATCGATTCGCTCAGCCAAGCGGTTGGCTTTTTTGCAGGCACCCTCGAGCTCGATCCGCATCCCTGTCAACTCAAGCAACTGTTCGCCGAATACAGCAACTACGAACTGGACTATGCTGACGTGCGCGGCCAGGACGTCGCCAAACGCGCCCTGACCATCGCTGCGGCGGGCGCGCATAACCTGCTGATGCTTGGGCCACCGGGTTCTGGCAAGACGATGCTAGCCAAGCGGCTGCCGTCGATCCTGCCTACTCTGACGGCTGAGGAGTCCATTGAGACGACGCGCATCTACAGCTCACTGGGCCAGCTCAAACCGGGCCAGCCGCTGCTCGCCGTGAGGCCCTTCCGCTCGCCGCACCACACCATCAGCAACGCTGGTCTTGTAGGCGGTGGCAGCCCGCCAGCCCCAGGTGAGATCAGCTTGGCACATCACGGCGTGCTGTTCTTAGACGAGTTGCCGGAGTTCGATCGCCGTACACTAGAGGTCATGCGCCAGCCGCTGGAGGATCGCACAGTGACGATTTCGCGAGCTCTGCGGAGCGCGACTTTCCCGGCTAACTTCATGTTGGTGGCAGCCCTTAATCCATGCCCGTGCGGCTTCCGCACCGATCCACGCCGCAGTTGCTCGTGCAGCCAACCACAGATCGAGCGCTACATGGCGCGCATCTCGGGACCGCTGCTCGACCGCATCGACATCCACATTGAAGTCCCCGCCGTCCCCTTTCAAGAGCTCGCCTCTACTCAGCCGGGGACCAGCAGCCAAGCCATGCGCGAGAGCGTGGAACGCGCCCGAACCAATCAAGCTGTTCGATTCGCCGGACATACCAATTTGTACAATGCTCATCTATCGAGCCGGCAACTGCGCGAGTATTGTCCACTGGACAAGTCTGGCCTAAATATGCTCCGCGATAGCTGCAATGAACTTGGGCTGTCGGCACGCGCCCACGACAAAATATTGAGGGTCTCCAGGACAATCGCCGATCTGGAAGATGCACCGCATATCACGACTGCCCATTTGCAGGAAGCCATCAACTATCGCATGCTCGACCGCAATCTGTTCTCTTAGCATCGTGCGGGAAATAAGTGTCGCACGATCGCTCCGTCGATCGGAAGTAATACAACGAACCGGCGGAGCGGTTCGGCGACTATCAGACACTTATTTCCCGCACGATGCTTAGCCCTCGAGCAACATAGCTCCTCTATGCGAGCTAAGCACCCACGCATAAGCTTCCTGTTTTATCAATCAACCGTGGCTAACGCCAAAACGGCTAATTATATGTCGAGACTTATGCGTGAATGCTTACTCGAATCGATTGCGGAGCACGCCGAGCCCCTCGATCTCCACTTCGCAGACCTCGCCCGAGCGCAAAAAACGCGGCGGCTTGCGAGCCGTGCCAACGCCGGGCGGGGTGCCAGTAAAAATAATGTCGCCGGGTTTCAAGACGCAGCACTGCGAGATGTAGCTAATCAACTGTGCAGGGGAGAATATCAACTGCTGCGTGCTCGACTGCTGAAACACCTCTCCGTCGATGCGCATCGAGATCGACAAGTTTCCAGCGTCGGCAATATACTCGCGCGGCACAATGGCCGGTCCCACCGGAGCAAAATTTGGAAAGCTCTTGCCCAGCAGCCATTGCCGTCCCGGTCGGCCAATCTGCCAGTCGCGAGCGGAAACATCGTGCCCGCAGGTATAGCCAAAGACACACTCCTGGGCCTCCTCTTCGGAAACCTGCCAAGCTCTACGGCCGATGACCAATACCAGCTCGGCTTCATAGTCGACCTTGCTGCTACAACTGGGAATGGGCACTACATCGTCCGGACCGCACAGGCTGCCCGCCAGCTTATTGAACACGATGGGTTCAGTAGGGATCTCCATACCGGTTTCAATAGCATGATCGCGATAGTTCAGGCCGATGCACAGCAGTTGGCCACCGCTTGGGACCGGGCACAGGATTCGAAAGGGTTGCGTTAGGCGAGGCGCGCTAGCCACCGCTTGCTCGATGCGTCCACTGAGCGTAGACCACTGCTCGATAGCTTCGAGCATGCTGCCGGCCAAGGCATGTGGGCCACTGCCCAGATCGCACACGCTCAGTTTTTCCGCCGAGGCCGCGCCGGCCTCTGGGCCGGGTTCGCCGCATAAGGCGCCCCATGAAAGGCTTCCACTGCTCGTTTCAAAACGCACCAACCGCACCATAATTCACTCTCCCAAACATACGAAAACAAAACGCTTGCAGGATCGTCTCTCATCGGCGGAATGAGCAGCGATTAGCGAGCGCACGGCCCAACAAAAAAAAGCACGCTGCGAAGAAACGCAGCGTGCTTGCATTGTGTCACCACCGACGGATACCGCAACGTCCAACGGCAATCAGCGTCTGAAAACTACTTGGTTTCGTGCTTAACAGGCTTGAACTTGCCTTTTTCGAAAGCCTTTTCACCAAAGACCGCCTCGACTTGTTCCTTGCCTTCTAGCGCTTCGGCTTTGCCCTTGCACTTATCGCAGCAGAACTTCACCTCGGCTCCGTTGACTTTGATGGCGGTGGCGTCGTTTAGTTTGCCACCGGTGAATGGGCAGACCTCTTGGGCGTACTGCTTGGTGGCTACCAACTGGTTATTGGCCTTGGCAGCGACCTTCGCCTTCTCTTCGTCGGTCATCTTCTCGAATTTGCCCTGGCAACCGTTGCAGCAGAAGTAGACGTTGCCTTCTTTGTACTTGGCGTGTTTTTCAACATTAGCCGCCTTGCTGTCTTGCAGCAGGCATTTGACGCCCTCCACGCTAACTTCTTCCGCTGCGATCGCGAAAGAGGATACCACAAGCGCCAATGCGACAAAGCCTAATCCAAGTTTCTTATTCATTGTGCAGTCACCTTCGTAAAAACAGGGGGGAGACGCGACGAAACTCGTCCGTTCAATACATACAATCCGCGCAGAGCACCACTTTAAGCACATTCGCCCCCCCATGTCAACGGGAGTAAGTCAATCATTCTCACGCAAGCTGTGAGCCCTCAGTCGCTCAGCCACGCCGGGAAGTCGTTCGGCCACGCCGGGGATCACTCGTCGAGCATTCTCGTGATAGATTTTTTTCAAGACATCATCGGGAAGGTCGACCCCGTAAATGCGCCAAAAGCCCTGAGGTGGAAAATCCTTTTCCGAGTAGGGGAAGTACTCGTCGCGCGTCTCTAGAAACCGCCAGTACAGTCGTAAGCGTGGCTCGGGTTGCGGACCGTCGGTACCAAACAGCACCCGGTCTTGGTATTCAATCAGGAACTTTCGCGCGGTGAACGGTTGACGCCCAAGTTCAGATATACGCGACGCGAATTCGACGACCACGTTGGCATGCTCATCGAGCATGTGGGCGGTCTGCTGCAGATCTTCGCCGTCGTTGCCGAAGTGGGCGGCGATAAAAGTAGTTTCAGGATGGCGGGCGAAAAGTCGGTCGCGAGCCGCGTGCAGCTCCTCACGGCGTGGGAAGCGATCTGCGGGAAAGTGCCAGTCGGGATGCCGTGAGAGTTCTTCATAGCGTTCGTTGGTTGGCGTAAGCGGCTCAAAAAAAGCGCTCGGGTCTGCCGTGTGCATAATCACCGGCAGGCCTAAATCGCCGCAAGCCGTCCAGATGGGATCGAAACGTGGGTCGTCTATAGCGATGAGACTGCCATCTGCATTGCGGTAGGACAGCCCGAACGATTTAAAAACCTTCAAGCCGCTGACCCCACGCTTGGCGGCCTTGCCGAGCTCGAGCACGGTGCGATGAGCAAAATCGGATTGGTTGCAGGCCCACGTCTCAGGTTGGTCGTCAGCGCCGCTACCCTGCCAATCCACATTAGCAAAGATTAAAAAACGCTCGCGGTATTCACTCCACAGATACCGCATGTGCTCATCGAGCTGATGTCCGAGTCGCCCGTCCAGGCTGACACACATGGCAATGTTATTGCGGTCCATCAGTCGCACGAACTCGTGCAACTGCTGCGGGTCGTGCCGCATGCGAAGCCAAAAATGGGTATGCACGTCGACCACAGGGAAATTGGCCCGTTGCAGATCGGTGTGGGCGACTGTGAGTTGCGACTTGGGTAGGAATTCAGATAACTTCAAATCCGGAGCAGCGGCGATTTCCCCAGAGTTCTGCCCGAGCACCACGCCCGAAGTTGCCCACAAGCTGAGGAGCATTAGCACAGGCAGCCGCCGCATACCGAGCCGCAGTACTGGCCGAATTACTAGTCGGTTCATGGATTTTGACTCCTCATGAACAGCCAATAAATAACGCGCACAAAGATCGTGGATCTTAGCAGAAATCCACTGCGCTTCACTACTCTCCCAATTCTTCAAGTTCGCGGTAGACCTCGTCGCGGCTTCGCAGTTGGAAGAACAGCGCTCGCTTTTGATCGGGCAGCGCGTAGTCGAAGCCCAAGTTATGCAAGAACTTCTCCGAGGAGCTGATCGCCATGACTTCCATAACCCCGCGCTGTCGCGCCAGTGCGACGCAGTGCGTCACTAGTACTCCGCCGATGCCTTTGCCTTGATGCGATTGGTGGACCGTTAAGCACTGGATTTCGGACAGCTTCTTGGAGTAGATTTCAATGGCTGAAAAGCCAACTACTTGTCCTTCAAACTCTGCCACGAAGCCGGTAGCGAGCAGGGCGGTGGTCTCGGCGCGCGTGCGTCGCAGTACCTTGCGCTGTTCGACAAATGGCCGCAGCAATTCAATCACTGCAGTTAGATCACTCTCTACTGCCGCGCGAACCGAATACCCCTGTGGGACAGCCGCTGAGTTGGATTGCTGATCCGACAAATCACTAGACCTAATATAAATGTTTTCTTGGAGAAAAAATACTCAGTGTTTGATTAAGCTCTGGCGGGTTAGCCGGCGAGCGATAGGTCCCACGCCTATCCTACGTAATGCTCCAGCAGGTGCCGATAGGTGCGCACGCCGTGGTGCAGTTGCTGCACTTCGATCCATTCGTCGGAGCGATGGGCTTGCGCGATATTGCCGGGGCCGATCACAATCAGTTCCGACAATTCATCGAAGCAGCAGCCATCGGTGGCATAGCTGACCGCATGCGGCTGGTCCTGCCCGAGGAGCTTCAGCGCGGTTTGCACGAGCGGGGTAGCGGGTGAAGTGTACAAAGGGCCCAGCGGTGGCTTCAGATTGACTTCCAGATCCATGTGCCGCGCCGCCGCGAGCAGTTCCTCCAGCACCGATTGCCAATCGGTATCGGGCATGGGGCGAAAGAATATTCGGCAGGTGGCTTTGGCAACGGTGATATTTGTGGATTGAGGGACGTTCTCCAGCACAACATTCATCGTCAACGTGGGGGGCGAAAATTGCTGGTTCTGAAGCGATGCGTCGCTGTGGCAGCGCGCATTGAGTCGCTCGACCAACTGCAGAAAGGGAATCATTTGCCAGTTGGCATTTTGACCTTCGGCAGTACTGCTGTGCGCGGCCACGCCGTGGCTGGTGACATCCAGATGGCAGCCGCCTTTGTGCGCGTTGACAACTTGCAGCGAGGTTGGCTCGCAGATTAGCCCCGGCACACGACGCTCGACCATCTCGCGGTAGCTGGCCGACTGCTGAACCAGCAGTCGCGCACCGGCCATACCACACTCTTCATCCCCGGTTACAAAGAAATAGATTGGTGTTCGCTGTTGCTGCACTTCGGTCTGCGCCACGGCGACCAGGGCCGCGGCTATGGGGCCTTTCATATCGCAGGCTCCGCGACCCCACATGCGCCCATCGGCGACGACACCCGAGAAGGGACCGCCATGAGGGCAGTCCCAGCCATCGACCGAAACCACGTCGCTGTGACAAAAGAAGCCGATGCCCGGAGAGTCGGTGGCCACCGCAGCAGCCCGGGCCGATGTCGGCCTGGCGGGAGTGAACTTGGTCGGCTCGCGCTTGGCCGCCAGGGCGATTTTTTCCGTCCCTTGAGTATCCACGTACGGCAGCTCGACTACGTCGAATCCACAGTCACCCAGCGCGTCCGCAATGGCCCTGCTGACCTGAGCATTGGACGCCGAAGTAACCGAGTCGATAGCGATCAGTTGTCGGGCAATTTTCTCAACGTCGATGTTTTCAACTCCTACAAATCAAGATTCGCGACGCAACGACGGCAGCCGAGTCGAGGCACGTCTTGAATTGCTCGCCGGTTGCAGCCAAGCCCCACGGCCAAGCCGCAGCACTCGCTGATGCACAGTGCCCAGCGGGCGCGTCGAGCTGCTAATGTTTGCTTCGAACGAGCTGGCGATTCTAGCGGATAGCGACGCCGCTGTTAATTAGCCCGCCATTGATATCACCGGCCTATCTAGCCTGCAATCGTGTCGGCAAATGATCTTTTAGCGAACACCCGTGCTGTTGGCTCCGGCCTCAAAATGTTATCCTTAGGGCGACAGGGGAGATTGCCCCCTTTCCACACCTCTTAGTCGCCAGATCTCGCCGCAACAAATTAGTTTCCGGCTTTAGATTCGCTGCGCTGAGGTCCACAGCTCAAGTGCCGCCCAATCGAGCCTCAACAAGGATAGACCAACGATGTACGACATAAATGCCAAGTCAGTATTAGCCCTAGTACTCGGCGGTGGGCGGGGAACACGGCTGTATCCGTTGACCAAAATTCGCTCCAAACCGGCCGTACCGCTCGCAGCCAAATATCGCTTGATCGACATTCCCATCTCGAACTGCATCAACAGCGGGATCAACCGCGTCTTTGTATTGACGCAGTTTTTATCCAATTCCTTGCATAGCCACATCCGGCAGACGTATCGCTTTGACCACTTCTCAGGAGGATTCGTCGAACTGTTAGCCGCTCAACAGACTATGGAAGGAACCGACTGGTACGAGGGGACCGCCGATGCTGTGCGCAAGAACCTGCCGCACCTAGACCAGCGCGATGTCGAGTATGTACTGATCCTCTCAGGCGATCAACTCTACCGCATGGACTATCGCGACATGCTGCGGACCCACATCGAGAGCAAAGCCGACGTGACCATTGCGGCTATTCCCGTCGATCGCAAGGAGGTCCATGCGCTGGGTGTAATGCGCTGCGATCAGACCGGACGCGTCACGGGTTTTTTGGAAAAACCGCAGACGGACCGCGAAATCGACATGGTCAAAATGGATCCGGCTTGGATCGATGCGCAGGGCGTTGAGTCGCGCGGCCGCGAGTGCTTGGCCAGCATGGGACTGTACATTTTCAATCGCGATTTATTGTTTGACGTGCTGGATAAGACTCCCTACCAAGACTTCGGCAAAGAGGTTTTCCCGGCTGCCATTCGCAGTCGGCACGTGCAGGTCCACCTGTTCGACGATTATTGGGAGGACATCGGAACGATTCGCGCTTTTTATGACGCGAACTTGCAACTGGCACAGTCCAACCCACCCTTTGACTTGGTCTGCCCGGAGGCACCCGTCTACTCGCGGCCACGGTTCCTGCCTCCCGCCATCATTGAAGGCGCTACGATCAAAGGCAGCCTGATCGCCGATGGCTGTCGCATCGGTAGCGGAACGGTGATTGAAAACAGCGTCATTGGATTGAGGTGTGTCATCGGCGAAAATGTTACCATTCGCGATTCGATCATCATGGGGGCCGATTACTTCGATACAGATGCCGAGATCGAGGCGCATGTAGCTCAGGGCAATCCGCCAGTGGGCATCGGTTCAGGTGCCAACATCGTCGGAGCTATTTTGGACAAGAATTGTCAAATTGGTGCCAACGTAGTGGTGCACAATAGCCGCCAAGTTGAAACCAGCGATGAGCGTGCACCGTGCGTCATCCGCGACGGTATCCCCATCGTCATGAAAGAGGGCATCCTGCCGGACGGATGGAAACTGGAATAGAGAAGCTGGCAAGGGGCGCAGTAGAATGCGCTGAGAGTGGGTGTGAAGGTAGCACGTTACGGAACATGCAGGGTGGCGTAGTGTCGTTGGCTAGCAGCGTTGCTCGGGCGGCAAGGATCGGGCAGGGTGGGAACCGGAAAGAGCGGGAAGTTGAGAGGGTGGGAAGGGCTACTGATCGGCGGAGCGATCAGCGACACTTGCGAAAGTTGGACAGGGGTGTGCAGTGCGATGGTCCCATTTGTTCTGGAAGTTGTTCCTCGTCTTTGGCGGTCTCTACCTAGTACTGGCCGCAGTGTTTCTTGGCATCGCAAGCGCGGCACAGCGGAGTGAAGTTCAACGACAGGTTGAACAGAGACTCTATACGGCAGCGGTACTCGTGCGCAGCCATGTGCGCCAGCTGGTCGCCGACATCACTACTGCTGATGAACAAATGCCCGAAAGGCAGGCCAACGTACAATCAGTTGACGTACAATCAGTTGACGTACAATC
>CAKQWG010000140.1 GCA_934278005.1 uncultured Pirellulaceae bacterium
AGAGCTTATCAACCAAATTGTCAAAGATCAGTTGTTTGTCTCGCGGTTAGGCGAGTCACTTAATGTATCGGCCGGTGAAGTGTTCGTCAAGAGCAGTTTTGCAAGCATTTAAAAAGTTTTTTAAACGCTGGCGTCGGCTGCAACTTGTCGCCTCTTGGCCACCGATGAACAGGAAGTTTATCGGCCGGTGGAGTGTTCGTCAAGAGCAGTTTTGCAAGCATTTAAGAGATTTAAAAGCTTGCGTTGGCTGCGGCTCGCGTTTCACTGCCACCGATGAACAAGAATGTATCGGCAGCTTTCGCCGCCCGCAAGGCGTCCGAGCAAGAATTTGCAAAGAGATTTGGCGACTCGCCTGCGGCTTAGCCGGGGGAACCTGCCCCCCGGTGGTCTAGCGGGGGGCTAGTCCGCGTTGGCGGGAAATATTGGGGGCGAATCTCCCGCCGTCTCGGCAGTTTGGCCGGCGTACTTCTAGAAAAATCTTCGCTCGGGCCGGCGGTTTTCGCCCAAATCGCGTTTGCAGAGCCCAATATCGTGACCTAAGGTCTGATTGACGAAGGCTCCCCGAATCATTTCTTGCCTACAAAAGCGAATTCGATGAACGCTCCCAACGCCAGTCTGGACCCAAACGAGCTCGGTTCGGCCGATCTCGCACGCATCTTGGAGCGCATCGGTGGTCTGGTGAATCAGCATTCAGGTAGCGATGCGGTGCATGCCACCCAGTCGAACTGCCAGGCTGGTCGATCCATCCATCGCCCGGCGTGCGAACAAGCTCCAGTGCCTCGCGCCGGGGTGGCGGCGGAAGTAGAATCACCGCCCGCAGCGAGCAGCAGGACAGCCGGTGAAGCGCCTGCGGCAGGCAGCTCCTGCAGTTTCGGACGGCTGACCGGTAATCGCGATGAAGCCTTCATCCCCACGGCACCAACTTCCTTAGAGCAGGCTGGTATAAGTTACACGTTGCTGGAGGCGCTCGTGTTGCGATTCCTGCTGCAGCGCGGCGAGGCGACCGGCCGGGGCATCGCGCATCAAGTCAAGCTTCCGTTTCTGTTGGTCGAACCCATGCTCAACCGGCTCAAGGCGGAACAGATAACTGCCTATCGAGGAGCCAACTCGGTCAACGACTACACCCACACGTTAACTGATCAGGGCCGCGACCGAGCCCGCCAGTACTTGCAACAGACCACTTACTTCGGTTCGGCTCCGGTGCCTTTGGAGCATTATCAGCAAGCAGTTAAACTCCAGTCGGTTGAAGGCCAGCGGCCGCGCCGCGAGGAACTGCTGCACGCTTTTCAAGATCTGTTAATCGATCGCAAGATGCTCAGCAAGATCGGTCCGGCCATCAATAGCGGACGCGGCATGTTTCTGTATGGCTATCCGGGCAATGGTAAGACCAGCATCGCCGAACGCATCACCATGACGTTTGGCAAATATATCTGGATTCCGCGCTCGCTCTTGATCGATGGCGAGATCATGCGACTGTACGACCCCCTGATGCACGAGCAATATGCGGTCGAGGATTCAGTAGGATATCTCAAAGAGGGGGCCTACGACGGTCGCTGGGTCCGCATCAAACGTCCCACGATTATCGCCGGCGGCGAGCTGACGATGGAGATGCTGGAGGTGCAGCTAGATAAAGACACTGGCATTAACGAATCACCTCTGCAGATGAAAAGCAATTGCGGCGTGTTGGTCATCGATGACTTTGGCCGCCAGCGGATGCGTGTTGACGAGCTGCTCAATCGCTGGATCGTGCCGCTGGAGAAGCGGTTTGATTATCTCAATCTCAGTAGTGGCAAGAAAACGCAGGTCCCCTTCGACCAACTGGTCATCTTCTCCACCAATCTGCAGCCCAAAGACCTAGTCGACGACGCCTTTCTGCGTCGTATCCCTTACAAGATCGAAGTTGAGAATCCCAGCGAGGCGGCTTTTCGCAAACTGTTTGAGATTATGTGCCCGCGTTCGGGCCTGCCCTACAAAGCCGAGGTGATCGACTACCTAATCGATACCCACTATAAACCGCTCGGGCGGCCGTTCCGCAATTGTCACCCACGCGATTTGCTCCTGCAGATCCGCAACTACTGCATGTACCACGATGAACCGCTCGACCTAAGGAACGACTACGTCGATTTCGCCTGCGAGAATTACTTCTCGATCATGTAGCTAAAGTGCAACGGCTGCATCGAGATTAGGAAATTCAAGGCGTGGGCGAGTGGTAGAGGCATGCGACATACTACGCTACTCCGGGATCAACGAGGTGTGCCAACGCACACGGCTAGTGTCAGGGGACTAGAGTCAAGAACAACACTCAGCCGGCGGCCGGTGGCGTCACGGCTAGAATCGAACATGGCACGCGCTGCACGATGCGTTCGGCGGTGTTGCCCAGCAGCAAGCCAGAGATGCCGTGCCGCGCCACCGTGCCGCACACCAACAGATCCGCATCTTCCCTTTCGCACAGTTCCGGTATGGCCACGCTAGGCTCACCTTCGAGCATGCGGGATGCCGGGCTGCCGACGTGTAGATCGAACTCGGTCAGCAAGGTTTCGAAGCTTTGGCGATGCTGATCGCGATTGAACTGGATCAGCGACTCAAATTCGCTGGCTGGCAACCGGTGTCTGAGCATTTCAGATCCATACAGGCTCCACACATAGCTCACCAGCAGCTTGGCTCGCTCGCGAGCAGCCAGTGCGATGGCGAAGTGCATGATGCGACGACTGAGTTGCTGGTGGGCTGCATCACCCGGCGAGGCATCGACGGCAGCCACGATCGTGCGGCATTGCGGCTCACTTGCTGGGTCTACTAGCCAGACTGTGCAGGGCGGTTGCTGAATGAGCTTCTGTGAGGAGGTACCCAGGTGGCCCCTTTGACGGCTGCCCTGGCCTTTGGTGGCCCGCACGATTAGATCGGCTCCGATACGCTGGGCAACTTCGATCGTCACCTGCGATGAGACACCTTCGAGCACCTCACCGTCGGCTTGGATGCTATGCGCGCGGCAGTGATTGAGGAGCTGTTGAAGTTTTTCGCGCTTCTCTTGAGTGAGCACCTCGTGGATATGCACGTGGTCGCGGCTGAGCAGGCGGATGGTAAAGCTGACGTCTTTCATGACGTCGAGCAGATATAGCTGGACCGCGCCGTGCTGGGCCAGTTGCATCGCCCGCTGCAGCTCGGGGTGTTCTGTCTGTGACGAGTCGACGACGACTAAGATTTTCTTAAAGATCGGCATGGAAGTGTTCCTTAACAACCTATCTAAATCGTTCGCGACGGGTGCCTCACAACTGCTTAGACAATTTGCGAGCTTGGTCGCACAGGGCCTGAGCCTCGGCTACCGAAGGCGCTTCGGCGATGAAACGCACGATTGGCTCTGTATTGCTACCGCGGACCAGTAGCCAGCGGTCGGGCCAGGCCAGTTTCAGTCCATCTTGGCGGCTGGGCTGGGCGTCTGGGATCTCTTCGGTCAGCAGGTCGAACAGCTTGGTTAGTCGGCTGCCGTCCATTTCGATTTTGTCTTTGACGATCGCCAACGTGGGCAGGCCCGCTACGAGCTGGCTGACCTGCGAGCGGCTGGTGGCTAAGAGTTCGAGGATGCGCGCCATGCCGACGAAGCTATCGCGGACGTAGCCCACTTGCGGATCAATCGGGCCACCATTGCCCTCGCCGCCAAAGACAGCATTTTCCGCGATCATCAAATCGGCCACGTTGGCTTCACCCACCGCCGACTGCAGCAGCCTGCAGCCGTGCTCAGCCGCGATGATTTTAGCCAGCCCGCTGGTGGCGCAGTTGGTGACTACGGTGCCGGGGCGTTTGGGTAGGGCCTGTAGCAGGCACAGCGCCAGCGTTAATTCTTCGCCTATATAGCGCCCCTGCTCGTCGATCACGGCTAGCCGATCGGCGTCGGGATCTTGGCAAAAGCCGATGTCGAAATCGCCTTTCTGAACTGCTGCGCTGATGCTCTTTAGATTGTCGGCCAGCGGTTCGGGCGGGTGAGCAAACTGGCCGTTGGGAATGTCCCCTAAGATGGTGAACTTGCAACCCAGCGCGATCAACAGTTGCCGGCCCAACAGGCTGCCAGCGCCATGGTTGCTGTCCAGCAGCACGCGAAACGCACGTTCACGAACGGCCTCGACATCGACGGTCTGCAAAACCTTGGCGCAGTGCGCCGAGTGCGGATCGGCCAGTTGCACATAGTCGCCCAGCCCCTCGACGCCGACCCACCGCGTGCGGCCATCGCGATAGGCAGCCAAGACCTTTTCGCCGGCGGTTTTCGGCAGTACTCGACCATCGCTGCCGAAGAGCTTCAGGCCATTGTATTGTTTGGGATTATGGCTGGCCGAGATCTGGATTCCGGCCAAGGCGGACTGCTCGCGGACTTGAACTCCGAGCGTGGGCGTGGAGGCCACACCCAGATCGATCGTCTGTAGACCACTGGCGGACAGGGCCGCAGTCACCGCGTGCACCAACATCTGTCCGCTGCTGCGACCGTCGCGACCGATGATGACTTTGCCGGGCTGCGCGGTGGGCGACCAAGCCGCTGAACTGAGCGTGCTCGCCAGCGCGGCAGTGTAGCGGGCCGCGACCAGCGGAGTTAATTGTTCGCCGATGGTGCCGCGCAGGCCACTGACGCTAATGATAGGTTCACTCACGGATTGACTTTCGTTCAATGGTACCGCCCGTCACAATGTACTAGTTTATGGGCCTCGTGTGGCTTACAATCGCCGCAGGCCTATATTCTCTCACTTTTTGCAAACGGTGTCGATTGACGATGCGTATCGAAGAAGCGGTTTCAGCGGCAAAACAAGCGGTTCAAGACGAAAAACTGACGGCGGCTGCCCTGGAAAATCTTACCACTTGGTTAACGGAGTCGCGGTATGAGGCTTATCAAGACGCGATCGTAGCGCATATCGTCGATGGTAAATGGCAGAAGTTGGATGACGTTTTTTGGACCATTATTCCGTTCGGAACCGGCGGACGCCGCGGGCGGATGTACCCGTTTGGCTCAAACGCAATCAACGAACGCACGATTGGCGAAAGCGCGCAGGGCCTGGCAACCTATATTTTGGAGCAGCCCGGGGCGTCGAGCAAGCAACTGCGCTGTGCAATAGCCTACGATCCGCGGCATCGCTCGCGCGAATTCGCGGAACTGTGCGCGGGCATCATGGCGGCCAACGGTTTCGAAGTCGTATTCCTGGATGATTATCGGGCCACACCACAACTTTCATTCGCGGTTCGCTACAAGCAATGCGACTGCGGCATCATGGTCACAGCTAGCCATAACCCGCCCAGCGATAACGCGGTGAAAGTGTATTGGTCGACCGGTGGTCAAGTTCTACCGCCGCATGACAAGGCGATCATTGATCGGGTAATGAATGTAGATGAAGTTAAGCGAGTGGATTTCGCTCAGGCAGTGCAAGCCGGGCAGGTCAAGATCTGCACGGCGGAGATAGACCAAGCCTATTTCGCCGAGGTAAATAAATTCGCTTGGCCGGGCCCACGCGACGCCAAGATTGTCTATTCGCCACTGCATGGCGTTGGCGCGTGTGCTGTGATGCCGGTCTTGGAGCAAGCTGGATTCAAGCAGTGCGAAGTCTATGAACCACACGCCGAGCCCAATGGTGATTTTCCGAACGTGCCCGGGCATGTCAGCAATCCGGAGAACCCGGCAGTGTTTGAGGCTATTATCGAGCATGCTCAAACCATCGGTGCGGACGTCATCTTGGCAACCGATCCTGATTGCGACCGCTTGGGTATCGCCGCGCCGCTAACCACCGATGCCAACTCTGCTTGGGAGACGATCACCGGCAACCAGATCGGAGCCCTGTTGACCGATTTCGTGTGCGGCCGCATGCAACAACTCGGATTGTTAAGCGACAAGTCGTACGTTATCAAGACTTTGGTTACTACTGAACTGATTCGGCATATCTGCGCCGCCTACGATGTGCGATGCGAAGGCAATTTGCACGTCGGCTTTAAGTGGATAGGCGGCGTGATGGATTCCGTAGGCCCTGATGATTTTGTGTTCGGCACCGAGGAGTCGCACGGTTACTTGATCGGGCAGTATGCACGCGACAAAGATGCCGCGGTGGCTTGTCTGTTAGCAGCCATGCTGGTAGCGCAGTTGAAGAGCGAAGGCCAGACGCTGCACCAGCGTCTAGCTGAACTGCAGCGGCAACACGGTTGCCACTTGGAGACGTTGATCAATATCACCATGGAGGGGAGCGAGGGCATGGCGCATATGAGCCGACTGATGGCCGCCTTCCGCTCCGATCCGCCAACTGAATTAGGCGGAATTGCTGTAGCTGCAGTGCGCGACTACAAGGCGCTGACTACGCGGCGGCTTGATGGTAGTACTGAACGCTTAGACGCGCTGGCTGCCGATATGGTCATGCTCGACCTGAAGCTGGACGGAAACTATTTTGCCGTGCGGCCATCGGGCACCGAGCCCAAGGTGAAGTTTTACATGTTCACCAGTCTGCCCGCCGAAGAGAGCATCGATCTGCGGGCCGCTCAGCAGAAATTGGCTAAGCGGCTGTCGCAGTTGGAGGCGGATATCCGGCGCTATGTGGCTGAAAAAATCGGTTGAGCGAGTATCGCTTGACCGAGTAGCTGTCAACGGACATGGGAGATATGGACACGGCCGCCAGACCTGCAGCTAAGTATGCAGGTTCGTTCGTATGCGGGTTTAGAGTGCCGCCGCGCTTGGTGCGGCTATTTGGCCTGCGAATCCATGGGAATATCGAACGTATTCTTTCCAGGCTTGACTTCGAACTGCAACTCCGAGCCTTTATTGTATTTTGCAGGGATCTTTGCAGTCGGTGTCGATCCGTCGGGCCAAAAGACGGTAACCTCATTCATACCCGTTTTTGCACCGCTGACCCCATCGACGAACGTCAGGTTGTAATGACCCTCCTGATCAATTACGGCGAGTGCTTGTCGGCCTCCCGATAAGGGATAGAAGCCAACCACAGCGTTGGGAAGTGGCTTTCCGTCAAGAGTCACAGTCCCCTCCACCTGTCCCAATTCGGGTAAATCACTCCTGCCGCATCCCGTCATCGCAAGTGCTAGAAGAACCAGTGCCAAACTGCGTAGAGAAACCATGCCGACCTTACCTACTTGAGAAAATTTTCGAGTGCTATCCGATGCTGCCTCAGGCCGATACCGCATACCGGCCTTGAGCAAAGAACCACAGCCCGCCGTATTTGGCGGGCTGTGTCTGACTTCAGGCTGCCGAGGTGCTGGGCGTCCAGCTCCTAGGCCTCTCAATATCTAGCTTGAAAAATATCGCTTAGAACTCGCCGAGCACTTGGCCATCATTCATAGACAGAAGCCGCTCAAAGGTGCTGTCCACGCCCTGGTTGGCACTGGACATGCCCCCGATACTGTTGCTGCGAAAATCGATGGTGTCGCTGATAAAGTGAACCGAGCCATCGCACAGTGCGAACTGTGCCCCTCCGGTATGGTTGCTGCTGAAGCCGCGGGATTGATGCTGCCAAGAGATCACGGTTTGGTTGATGCCATGATAGGGCAACGCCAGCGCGGAAGTGATGGCTCGATTGCGACTGCTGTAGCCCGTCAACGCAGGGCTGCACGCCACGGCATTGCCAGCACCCATCATCAGGGTTCCATACTTATAGCATCGCTCGCCGAACATCGCAGTATTGCTAGTCCCGTCGGAAATGTCGCCGAACGACGTGTTGGAGTTCCAGTAGAAGACTCCCACCGGTTTTCCATAACTGGTGAAGTTTCCGCCGACCGGCGTAAAGCTGTCACCTACCGAGGCCACGCCTACGTAATTGGATTTTGCAATCGCAATTTTGGTGGTTCCGTTGGCGGTTACCTTCTTTTCATAGGTCGTGAACTGTGCCGAACTAGTGGGATAGACTTCACCGCTACCGGCATACTGCGAACCAAAATCGTTCAGCGCGGGACCGGAATCCGATGGACAGGCGAAACCGCTCAGCGGGGTTGTGGCGGCTGCCAGACCAGCGGGTGTTGCCAGCGATGCCGATAGCGGCAGGCTGTTAACCTGTAGTGTATTTGCTAAGTTGCCCTGCTCGATAAAGGGGAGCATAAAAGCCCCCCAAGTCCAGACGGTCAGTTCAGCGGCGCCTGCTGCATTGTCTGGGAGGCTCGAGACAAATCCCGAGGGGAAGCACTTATGGGCATCCGCGTAATTGTGGGCAGCCAGACCGAGCTGCTTCAGATTGTTCGAACACTGCATGCGCCGAGCCGCTTCCCTGGCCGCCTGCACGGCCGGCAGTAGCAGGCCTACCAAAATACCGATGATGGCGATGACCACCAATAACTCGACCAGCGTGAACCCGACCCGTTTTCGCTTTAAACTCATACTAACGATCCCAGCAAACGAAATAGAGAAGTTAAGCACCCACGCATAAGTTTCGGCATCTAATCAGCCGCTTTGGCGTTAGCCACGGTTTAGCCG
>CAKQWG010000141.1 GCA_934278005.1 uncultured Pirellulaceae bacterium
TAATTAGCCGTTTTGGCGTTAGCCACGGTTGCTTTACTAATCAGCCGCTTTGGCGTTAGCCACGGTTGCTTGATTAATCAGCCGTTTTGGCGTTAGCCACGGTTGCTTAATTAATCAGCCGTTTTGGCGTTAGCCTCGGTTGATCGACTAATCACGAAACTTATGCGTGGATGTTGGTCCGGCAGGCGCATCAACCTCAGCACTCTCAAAGAGAACCTATGGATTTCCTACAACTGAGCTCGCGACGCATCGTGGTATTTGGCGTGGCCAATAAGAAGAGCGTCGCCTATCGCATCGGCAAAGTGTTGGAAGAATCTGGTGTGCAGGTGATCTACGTCGTCCGTAGCCAGCAGCGGCGTGAGCAGCTTGCCAAATTGCTCGGTGATGCTCCGGTCTACGTGTGCGATGTCGAACAACAGTCGCAGATCGACGCATTGGCCGCGCAGCTTGCACAAGACTTCGACGGCCTGTACGGCTTTGTCCATTCCATTGCATTTGCCGATTACAGCGGCGGCATGCATCCGTTTCATGAAACGACACGCCGACAGTTTTTGCAAGCGATCGACATTAGCTGCTTTTCATTGATCGCCCTGGCCGGCGCCCTCAAGAGCCAACTCGCCCCGCAAGGAGCGGTGGTAACGATCAGCATTTCCACCACACGCATGGCCAGCGAGAGCTACGGCTTCATGGCTCCCGTCAAAGCCGCTCTCGATTCGTCGCTCGCCTTTCTGACTAAGTCATTCAGCAGGTTCAGCGAAGTCCGCTTCAACGCCGTTGCCGCCGGCTTGCTCAAGACCAGCGCTTCAGCGGGCATTCCAGGATACGTCGACGCCTACCTTTTTGCCGAGCGAGTTATTCCTCGCAAACGGGCGCTCAGCACCGATGAAGTAGCCCATACCGCAGCCTTTCTGCTCAGCCCACGATCCAGTGGTATTACGTCGCAATCGATCGTGGTCGATGCGGGCATGAGCATCAACTACTTCGATCAGGCGGTAGTGGCAGATGCCATGCGCGTCGACAGCTAAACGTCGAAGGTCAAACGTCGAAGGTCAAACGTCGAAGGTTAAACGTCAAAGGTTAAACGTCGAAGGTCAAACGTAGACGGTGGATCGGTGGCAACTAAACGTCGACGGCTGAATATAGCAAGGTAGAGGGACACTTCATGCATATCATTGACACCCACGCCCATTTGACCGACCCCAGTCTGCTCGGGGACATTGAGCAGTTCTTGGAAAGAGCCCAGCGGGCCGGCGTACAAAGCGTGCTCTCCGTTGGCACCACGCTAGCCACCTCTCGAGGCTGCGTCGAACTGGCCGAACGTTTCACCAACGTGCGAGCCAGCGTCGGGCTGCATCCAAACAACTGCTGCACCGCCGCTGCGGAGGACTGGCAGGCGATCTGCGATCTGGCCCTGCACCCACGCGTCGCTGCTGTGGGTGAAACGGGCCTCGATCGCCACTGGGACGACTGTCCGTGGGACGTACAAGTCGATTTCTTTCGGCGTCATCTCGCCCTGGGCCGCACTACGGCCCAGCCGGTGGTTATCCACACGCGCGACTGTGCGGAAGAAACGCTGGAGATTCTACGCGAAGAGGCGCAACATGGCCCACTGCACGGAGTGATGCACTCCTTCACCGGTCCCCAAGAGGTGGCCCATGGTTGCTTGGAACTAGGTCTGTATATCAGCTTTGCAGGTATGGTAACCTACAAGAATGCCGCAGAGATTCGAGATATGGCTAAGACGATCCCGGCGGCGAGAATTCTAGTTGAAACCGACAGTCCCTATTTGACGCCACATCCATTGCGTGGTCAGCGGCCCAACCACCCCGCTCTAGTAGCGCATACGCTCAGGCACCTTGCGGAGGTGCGCGGCGTGGCGGTCGAGCTTCTCGCTGAGCAGACAAGCGCCAACGCCCACAGGCTATTTGGCGCTTGGTAGACCGATCATCGCCCGCTCGTAGATGCTCATTCGGCCAGCGATTCAGCATGCGCCGCCTGAGGTTCGTGGGCATGTCCCGGGAGCGGCTGATGAGCATGCGCCGGTTGCGGTTCGTGGGCGTGTGAGTTGAATTGTTCCTGCACGATGAACACCGCCGCGCCCCCCAGATAACCGATCAGAGCCCATAGCGAAACGCGCTTTAGGTACCACAGGAAGTCGATCTTTTCCAGCCCCATCGCAGCTACACCTGCAGCCGATCCGATAATCAAGCAACTGCCTCCGGTGCCCGCACAATAGGCTAGGAACAGCCAGAATGTATCGTCTCGAGGGAAGTCGTACATGCCAATTCCCGCAGCTACCAGCGGTACATTGTCCACCACGGCGGATAGCAAACCGATGATCAAAGCCACGATCTGCATGCTCGGTACGTTGTCCGATAGCCAACCGGCGGTCAGTCGCAGCACGCCCGTCGACTGAAGCGTCCCGACCGCCAATAGAATCCCTAAGAAGAACAGGATGCTAGCCGTATCGATCTTCTTCAAAACCGCCACCACGTTGGTACTGGAGCGAGTGGTTTCGTCTAGGTCGTGCTTAACAAACTCGGCCACGATCCAAATCACGCTCAGGCTGAACATCATGCCCATGAATGGCGGCAAGTGGGTCACTGTCTTGAAAATTGGGACGAAGATCAGTCCGGCAAAGCCCAGGAACAGGAACAGGTTGGAGTGCCACGGCTCAAGGCTCTTGCCTTGGTGAGCCTCTGACTTCTCCGGCCGCTCAACATCTCCCTTAAGCATCAGCGAGACGATCGTGAGCGGAATGACCATGCAGGCTAGGCTCGGCAAAAACAACGCCTTCATAACCTCTATGGGCGAGATCTTATCGCCAATCCACAGCATGGTAGTCGTCACGTCGCCAATTACCGTCCAGGCTCCGCCAGCGTTGGCTGAGACGATGATCATCCCGCAAAAGAACAGCCGCGTTTCGCGATAGCGGACGAGCTTCTTCATCAGCGAGACCATCACGATAGTGGTCGTCAAATTGTCGAGCACGGCGGAAAAAAAGAATGTCAGCAGACACACAGTCCACAGCAGTCTGGCTTTGTTAAGCGATTTAATGCGATCGGTGATGATCGCGAACCCTTCGAAGGCATCGACCAATTCGACGATGGTCATCGCCCCCATCAGGAAGAACAGAATGGATGCAATTTCGCTGAGTAGCGGCAGGAATTGGCCTTCCAAAGCATAATGCATCGACAACGCGTGCCCCTGCGTCGGCCCCCCCGTGGACTCGGCGTGCGCGCGGAACAATTCGGGGACGCGTTCCACCGGTAACAGGGTATCTATCCCCAAGAAGTACAGCGCCCAGCAGCCAGCACCTATGAACAACGCCGTAGCTGCTTTGTCGATGTGCAAGGGGTGTTCGAGGGCAATGACGATATAGCCCAAGACAAACAGCATAATTATGCCGACAAGTAACATAACGAACACCAACCTCGCTATAAAACCCGGCCATCCACCAGCCGATCGTGCAATTCCAACCGCTAACACATACCACACCAGCAGTGTCTCGGACGCTGGTCATGGGTCAGAGTGTTACACATAACACGGAAAACGCATACCCTAGATGGACTGTTCGGCTGGTAGCGAATGTGGCGCTTGAGTTTGCGAGCTTTGGTTCGTGCCGAGCACTAAGCGTTCCACTACAGTGGCTCCGCAGCAGTCGCTCCAAACATTGACGCTTGTGCGGAACATGTCTAACACGCGATCGACAGCCAGAATGATGCCCTGGTACTCAATCGGCAAGTTTACGGCCTGCAGCACGATCACCATCATGACCAAACCCGCATGAGGAATTCCGGCCGCGCCCACGCTAGCCAGCAGCGCGGTCACAGCGATGACGACTTGGTTGGCAAAACTGAAATCGGCTCCGAAGGCCAACTGCCCAATGAACAGTACAGCCACGGCTTCATAGAGCGCGGTTCCATCCATGTTAATGGTCGAACCTAGCGGCAACACGAACGAACTGATGCGGTTGGAGACCCCAGCTCGCTTCTCGATGTTGTTCAGCGTAAGCGGTAGCGTGGCGTTGCTGCTAGCGCTGCTAAAGGCGGTCAGCAGGGCCGGTAACATGGCTTGCATCAGTGCCAACGGACTGCGCCGGGCGAAAACCCACACGATCAGTGGCAGCGTCACGAGCGCATGCAGCGACAGACCAAACATTACCGTTAACATGTACCAACCCAGTGCGGCAAAGACGGTTACACCCTGCGTAGCGGTGACATAGATCATCAGCAAAAACACCCCCAGTGGGGCCAGTTTGATGATCGCCGTGGTCAGCCGCATCATGACCGCAAAGCTGTCATCGGCCAGTTCGTGAAATCGTCGCAGCGTCTCTCCCCCAACCTGCAACGCAAACACACAAAAGACAATTGTGAACGAGATCACCGACAGGAACGACGATTGAGCGATGGCATCGAACGGGTTGGTGGGAATCATCGTTTCCACCTGCGCCATAATCACCTCGGTTATGCTCGACGATTCGACCTGGGCCTGAGCGATGTCCAGCCGTAGATCGGTGTCGATGCCAGGGTTGATAATATTGGTTACCGCCAAGCCCGTCACGATGGCCAGCGTGCTGGTCGCAATGTAGTAGACGAGCGTGACTGAGAACATTCTGCCAAAGCCCCCACCGCCGCCCAGGCCGAGCACGCCTGAGGCCAGTGAGGCGATGATCAGCGGTACCGAAACCATTTGCAACATGCGCAGGAACAGTCCCCCGATGCGCTTGCACCAAGCGCCGACCTGCCGCGCGATACTGGGTGCCTTGTCGAAGAGCTTAGCGGCCAATGGCGATTGCCTCCGCAGGTCATCGACCGTCAACACACAGCCCTCGGTGTTGCCCGTAGGATCGACTACACGTCGCTCCTGCGCCCCGTCGGTGGTCGTCCAGCGAATGTCTATCAACTCAGTCGAATCGTGCACGCTGGCCGACTGCACGCCGCTAGGCAGCCCCTCAGTCAGTTCGCTGTGCCGCGTGCTGAAGAGACTGTTGACCGTTATGCCAATCATCGCTCCCAGGACCATACCGATCAGAATCTGCCAATGGAGTTCCAGTTTCAACAGTGATTTCCTAATCAAAGTAGTACAGAGCTGAGGCTACGGCTGAGGGCTACGAGAGCAGCCAGGCTTAGCAGCGGTCGCGAGCGGGGAATGCGGACTGCTGGCGTGGCGATCGAGCGGGCTATTGTAAAGCATCGGGACAAAACAAACGTAGTACCCGGCCCACTTATTTTGGCAACCCCGAATATTGCAAGGCCTGTCGGCGGAGCACTCGTTGTGATGAGCTTCCCTCGTGGTTTATACTGAAGCGGCCCACTATGCCTCGCTACTCATTCCTCCCCCGCTGTGTAAACGTTCATGAGCACGCTCGTAATCTGTTTCGGCTCGCTGGCTGTATTGTTCATTGCCTACTTCACCTACGGCCGCTGGTTAAGTGTCAAACTGTTCGAACTCTCGGCCGATGCGCCGGTGCCCAGCCGCGCCCTGCGCGATGACAACGACTTTGTTCCAACGCCCAAGAGCGTAGTCTTCGGACATCACTTCACCAGTATCGCTGGAACCGGCCCGATCGTCGGACCCGCCATCGCGGTCTTCTGGGGATGGCTCCCTGCGCTGCTGTGGGTGGTCATCGGCGCCATCCTCATCGGTGGCGTGCACGATTTGGCTACGCTAATCATCTCCGTTCGCAACCGAGGGCAAACCATTGGCGAAATTGCCGGCCGGATGATCTCACCGCGTGCTAAGCTGCTGTTTCTAACTGTGTTGGCATTGGCGTTGTGGATCGTACTGGCGATTTTTGGATTGGTTATCGCCAACATCTTCGCGTTGTACCCTGAGAGTGTGCTCTCGGTGTGGATAGCCATGCCGGTAGCGGTCGCTATCGGCTGGTGGACTTATCGCGGCGGCAGAACACTGCTGATCCCCTCACTGCTATCCTTGGTAACGCTCTACGCGGCGGTCGTCATCGGTGTGTACTACTTGCCCATCGACTTGATCCAGTGGCTGCCCGCAGGCAGCGCCGATGGGCTGTGGAATCCAATCGTGATCTGGACGCTGTTGCTGCTGGCCTATTGCTTTGCGGCCTCGATCCTGCCCGTCTGGCTGCTTTTGCAACCCCGCGATCTGGTCAACAGCCAACAACTGTACGTGGCCTTGGCACTCCTGGTTGCAGGCGTCCTGGTCGCCAGCTTGACCGGTGAGGCCGATCTGTGGGCATCGGCCGAGCCGATCTCGTCGACCATTCCCGCCGACGCGCCACCCATACTTCCATTTCTGTTTGTGACCATCGCTTGCGGTGCCTGCAGCGGCTTTCACTGCTTGGTCAGTTCAGGAACCAGCAGCAAGCAGGTCTCCAGCGAACGCGATGCGCAGGTAGTCGGTTACGGGGCTATGCTGCTTGAGTCAGCTCTAGCTGTGATCGTCATCTTGGCCTGCACTGCAGGCGTCGGAATGGGCGCCCTGCAAAAGACCGGCACAGCGGCCACAGCGGCTTCTACGGCCCTCCAGGGCGTCGCCGTCGGCAGCACGACTCTAGACTACCAGCGCGTCTTAGGTAGCGATGGGCAGCCGCTCAAGGGCCGACAAGCTTGGCGGAGCTACTATCGATCGGGAGACGATGGTGGATGGAACAAACAGAATTTGCAGAAAAACTTAGCAGCCTTTATCGAAGGCGGCGCCAATTTCCTGTCAGCCATCGGTATTCCGCTCAAGCTGGGTGTTGGCATCATGGCCGTGCTCGTTGCCAGCTTCGCTGCCACCACGCTCGATACGGCCACCCGCCTGCAACGCTACGTGATCCAAGAGCTCGGACACAGCTTACATCTCCCCATCCAGAACAAATATGTCGCCACGTCGCTGGCCGTTGGCGTAGGTGGCGCTGTGGCTATCTTTGCCGGAGATAAACCGGGCAGCGGCGGACTGATGCTGTGGCCGCTGTTCGGCGCCACGAATCAACTCCTGGCCGGGCTGGCGATGATGGTCGCCGCCTTCTACCTCTGGCGACGCAATAAGACCATCGCCTTTCTAGCCATCCCAACGCTGCTGATGATGCTGATCCCCGGCTGGGCCATGACCTACGACTTGGTCGTGAACTGGATTCCGCAAGGGAAAATTCTGCTCAGTAGCTTTGGCATCGGCATTCTGGTTCTACAGGCCTGGATGTTTATCGAAGCCGCCTTAGTCTGGCGGCGGGCCCAGGGTGTGCTTGAACCGCAATTAGAACCGCTGCCTATCGCAGTGGCAAATAACTGAGCTGTCGCAGTGGCAAGATGTTCTTTACGCCAAGCCGGCGATGCACTCCAGCAATTCAGTCGGTAGCTGCTGCCAGCTAGCCGGAACGGGCGCAACGAACCGCAGCGACTTGGCTGTCTGCGGATGCCGAAATTCCAGCGACCAGGCATGGAGCGCGATGGGTGGATGCCCGTGAGCTTCATCTGCTCGGCTACCATCAGCAACAGCCGCCTGGCCGACATGCGGCACACTATCCAGCACAGCCTCCTCAGTCGAGCTTGCCACAGCAGGATCATCGCTTGAGATCGTCTGGTCCGCGTCGCTGCCAGCGGACTGCGGCAGTGCCAGAGTAGGCCTCCACGGTAATGTTGCGCCGTAGCTGGCATCGCCCACCACGGGCAAACCTCGTGCGGCTGCCTGTACGCGGATTTGATGCATCCGCCCCGTTTCTAATTGAACCTTCAATAAACTCTGAGTAGCGACACCATCTGCTGCTACGCGACATAAGCAATCCACAAGCGCTATGGCCAACTTGGCTCCTTCAGCGTCTGAGCTAACAACTTCTGCTCGAGGCAGATCAGGAATTTTGCGCACGTAGTCTTCCCACCGCTGCGTCGCCGGCAGTGTAGCGCTGCGCTGACGCTCTTGTGCAGCGCTGCCATCGCTCTGGTGACCACAAGCCGCACTCGCACTGGCAAGGACACCTTCGACAACGGCCAAGTAGTGCTTGATCACTTTGCGACTTTGAAACTGCTGGCCGAAACGTTTGAGCGCGCGTTGGTTACGAGCGATCAACATGATGCCTGAGGTACCGCGATCCAAGCGATGTGGCAGTCCCACAAACGGCTCGCCCGGATGCTGGTCGCGAGCTTTGAGCTGCGCTATCAAACGCGCTTGCAAACTATCGATGCCAGGTGGCGCTTGACTGAAGAGAGCTGCCGGTTTGTTGACCAGCAGAAAGTGCGGTTCTTCGTAGACGATCGGAATCGGTTGCATGTATAGTGATAAAAAAAACGAGGAGCCCCGGCCACG
>CAKQWG010000142.1 GCA_934278005.1 uncultured Pirellulaceae bacterium
CCCGAGTTCTCCTCGGCGGAGCCTGCCTGCGGCTGGCTGGCCAGTGTGGCCCGACGCTCCGCGTCGGCTCCCCTTCCGTCTTTTATGTACATTCCTTGCATCGCACACTCCTTCGTGTGGCCCGACGCTCCGCGTCGGCTCCCCTTCCGTCTATCACATACAATCCTTCCATCGGACGCGCCTAGCGAGTCAGTCGAGCTGTACTGCGCTTGCTCTCAATGTGCGGACCAGGCGGACTTTGCCGATTGCGGGTAGAGTTGGGATTGCGGCATCCGACGATTGCCATGAAGTCGGCACTTCAACTGCGA
Source organism: uncultured Pirellulaceae bacterium (assembly GCA_934278005.1). Lineage (GTDB taxonomy): Bacteria > Planctomycetota > Planctomycetia > Pirellulales > Pirellulaceae > Aureliella. Next base: position 309 of record CAKQWG010000142.1, read on the forward strand.
GCCAAACATGGAGCATTTCATGACTGGCGTGCCAAGCACTCTGGACCTTCGTGCCGCGCGTTGTTGACGTAGGTATTGACGGCCTGCGGGTGCAGCTCGGTGGTGGCTGAGACCGGTTCCAGCAAGGCATAGGCTTCATCGGCGTCACACTGTGGTGAAAGCCAGTCCGCGGCCGCGTCTCCAGTCAATATGACAGGCATGCGGTCATGAATCGCATCGAGGCTTGCCGTGGCCGCGGTAGTGATGATCGCGCACGAAGCTAGTGGAGAGGGCCCGACTCGCGTGTTGACTTCCCATAGGCCAGCCAACTGCAGCATGCCCCCATTCTCTGGCGCGATCCAGTAGGGCTGCTTGGAACCGTCGTCGGCCTTTTGCCATTCGTAGTAGCCATCGGCTACAATCAAACATCGCCGCTTTTGCAGTGGGCCGACGAATGATTTTTTTTCGCGCAGCGTCTCGCGGCGAGCATTGATCATTCGACTGCCGATCGAGATATCGCTTGCCCAGCCGGGCACCAGGCCCCACCGCTGCCAAGCGAAGTGTGGCTGGAACTCCTGTTGAGAAGCCTGTTGGGAAACCTGTGCGGAAGCGCCGTCGGTGCGACTGGCAATGACCACGATAGACTGAGTGGGCGCTACGTTGTAGCGCGGCTGCCACTTGGCCCACAGCGGGTCGGAATCGATGACCGGCAGCAACAACTGCGACCATTGGCTAGGAGGAGTTTTGAGCGTAAAACGACCACACATTAGGGCTCTTACCTTCGATGCATAACCCGAGAGGCTGACCATCGCGATGAATGAATTTATCGAATTGACTACGACTACCGCAACCGAGCAGGAGGCACAGCGCCTGGCGCGACTGTTGGTCGAGCAGCGCCTGGCGAGTTGTGTGCAAGTCACTGGCCCGGTGCACAGCGTCTATCGCTGGCAGGGAGAAATCTGCCAAGCCACGGAGTTTCAGTGTAACGTCAAATCGCTGGCCACGCTCACCGACCGCCTCGTGCAAGCCGTGCGCCAGGCCCACAGCTATGATACTCCGCAGATCGTCGTGTTGCCGGTAGTCGATTGCGATGCCGACTACGCCCAGTGGTGGCGAGCGCAGCTCGAATCTAGCGACGAGGCCCGCTAGCGGCGCACGCCCCGGCCGTGTTCTCCGCCGTTCTCCGCCGTTCTCCGCCGTTCGCCAGAGTTCTTCGCCAGTGTTCTCGCAGACCGAAGCGGAGTAGAATCAGGCAGTCCGACTCCACCTCACGCTGAACCTATTCGTTTCATGATCGACTTCCCAGCCATCGATGTCCGGCAAGTTCGCAAGGTATACCGCGATGGCTTGATGGGCCGGCGTAGCTTCGCGGCGCTATGTGGCGTTGATTTGAGCGTGCGTCGTGGCGAGGTGTTTGGACTGCTCGGCCCCAATGGGGCCGGCAAAACGACACTCATCAAAATTCTATTGGGCATCGTGCGCTGTACTTCCGGTGAAGCCACTTTGTTGGGCTCACCGGCCGGCTCGCGCTCGGCTAGACAACGCATCGGATACCTGCCCGAGAACTTGAGTTTCCCCTCGCACCATACGGCACACCGCGCGCTGCAGCTCTACGGACGGCTGAGCCGGGTCCCCGAGCCGCTCATTCGCGAGCGCTCGGCCAGCCTGCTCGAACTGGTTGGACTTTCGGGACGCGAGCATGAGCTGGTCCGCAAGTACAGCAAGGGCATGCGCCAACGCTTGGGATTAGCTCAAGCTCTGCTGCATGAACCCGAACTGCTTATCTTAGATGAGCCGACCGATGGACTTGATCCGGTCGGTCGCTCCGACATACGGCGGCTGATCTCCCGGCTGCGCGATCAAGGCAAGACGGTGTTTCTCAACAGCCACATCTTGCAAGAGGTGGAAATGATCTGCGATCGCGTAGCCATCTTGGCGGCAGGCACGGTGCGTGGCATAGGTACACCGCGCGAATTGACAACTCAATTCCACGGGGCATTGAGCTCGCGCGTGCGCATGGAATTGGCCGGTGAGGCGACGGCTATTGAGAGTCTGTGCAGTGGCCAGGAGTGCGAGCTGTTGCCGCTGCCCGAGGGGAGGTGGCAGTACTCGACCACCGCTGAAACGCAAAGACATGTGGACGACATGATCGACCGCCTGCGCCAGAGCCACATCAGCCTGCTCAAATTAGAGCGCACGCGGCCGAGCTTGGAAGAGGTTTTTCTGTCTGCCGTTGAGGATCGTCCCGCTCCATGAAACCCTACATCGCCATACTGATCGATTCTTTTTGGGAGGCGGTGAGCAATCGTGTGCTGTGGGCGCTACTCATCGGTTGGTCGACGGTGCTCATCGCGCTGGCACCGTTTGGCTACATCTCCGAGCACAGCTATCGGCTCTCCAGCAGTGACATCGATAGCCGCGAGCAGTTGATCGGCAATCTGGCCAAGGGCACGCAGGGTAATGGGAGGGCTGCAGTGGTGGCGGTAGCCAAGTTGCTCAACGACGAATTCGCTGAGCGTCTACGGCAGGCGGCGGACAGTGAAGACGCCCAGGTTCGCCGGCCGATCAGCTCCAGCGAGTTGGCCGAAGAGCTCAATCGTGTTCTGCCATCCCAACAGCTTTATTCCGCTGCTGCGTTTCCTACGGCCAAGAAGCGCAAGCGTTTGGAGCCACTGATCGAAGCCCTTGAGCAGGATGCCCTCAGCGCCGCTGAAACCGAAGTGCTCAACCGCGAATTGCTGCAGCAGGCCTTCCCGCTCGAACTGGCTCAGCCCCGCGGTGAACAGCTGTGGATCGGCTATGCGGGTTTCAAGATCGGCGATCCGCTGACTGTCTCGCGTCGCCAAATCCACCAATTTTTCGAACCGGTACTGCTGGGCGCGATCATTAAATTTGGCTTAGGAATTCTAGCCGTGTTCGTAGCGATCGTGGTGACCAGTCCCATGATCCCCGAAACCTTCCGCTCTAGCTCGTTGCATCTGTTGCTAAGCAAGCCGATCTCGCGAGTGTGGTTGTATCTGGCCAAGTTCTTTGGTGGCTGCATTTTCGTGCTGGTCAACATTAGCTTTGTCATGTTGGGACTGTACTTGATCGCGGGAATGCGATTTGAAGTTTGGAATGTAGGGCTGCTGGTATGCATTCCCATTTTGATGTTCGTGTTCATCATTTTTTATAGCGTGTCAGCCCTAGTCGGACTGATCTGGGGCAATGCCATAGTGTGCGTCGTAGCCTGCATGCTGTTTTGGCTGGCCTGCTTTTCGCTGGGAATGATGCACGCGGCGCTGGAACCTCAAGTTGAAGTGCTGCCGCAGATCAGCCGCATTCGCAGCATCGGCGGGCGGCTGTTGACGGTCAATGAGCGTGGGCAGCTAGGGGTGTGGAACGACGCGTTCTCAATTTGGCAGCCCGCCATCGATGGTGAGCAGCATGGTCAGGCGCGCACGTTTGGCCCCATCTACCATGCGGATCCACCGATGATCTTAACCAAGTCGTTTATGCGGCAGCCGTTTGGTGGTCTGCGGGCGCGCAATCGACGGCTGGAAATAATCCGGTTGCGCGATGAGTCCGAAGAGGCTCAGTCTCGCGATGAAGCGCCCGAGTCAATCAAGCAGGCGCGCGAAACGCCGGTATGGATGGCAGATAGCGGGCCCGATCTACCACCGGAGCTTTTCGACTTAATTGAAATGGGCGATGAGGTCATCGCCGTCTGTCGCAGTGGATTGTTTCGCTTGGATTTCCGCAAACTGGACTTGGCACAGATCGCTCAAAAAGGGCTGTTTGGATTCAAGCTGCCGCTGCCCGGGCTGAGCGCCTTTGAGAATATCGCTCCGCCGGAATACTTCTTGGCAGGCAACACGCGAGCGGCCTCAACACAAGCCGGAGATGGCCTGATCGTATTTAATTCTGGTAGCCTGGATCACTTGACCTTTGATGGTCGACGTCTAGTGCTCGTTAGCACGAGCAAATTGGACGGCGATGGAACCGAAGCTGCCCTGGTAGCCATGAACCAAGACTACTGCGTGGTTGCCCGGGATGGCAAACCGCTACAGATTCTCGACGCGCATTTGAAACCGCTGCACACGCTTGAATTGCCCGAGGATCAGCAAGTGCGGCAGTTAAGCTGGATCCCGGACAGCCGCGATCTGTCCATTTTGTCTCACACCGGTCGATGCTGGCGGTTGCAGGGCAGCAGCGTTCACAGCCAGCCGGTCGTCAGTCCGCTGGCTGAGAGCTACACTGGCAGGATTACGAGTCTGTCGTGGGAAGATAGCCAAACCGTGTGGCTGGGCATCAAACCTGATCGAGTCATCCAATGGGACGCAGTCAGTGGCCAAACGGTGGCGGATTTCACGCCTCGGGCTACGACGCTGGAACTCATCTATCGCTGGTTGATTAAACCGATCTACATCATCAATCCCAAACCCGCCGCGCTCGACACGACCATGAGCTACGCACTGACCGGAAATAAAACGACGTCTTTAGGTCTCGTTACCAATGACCTGGAAGCGGCGCAGGTGCAGGTCGATCTGTGGACGCCAATTGTGACGAATACCATCTTTGTTATAGTCGTGCTCGGTTTCTCTTGCTGGTATGTCGCTCGCAAAGAGTTCTGAACTGGGTGCAGGAACTGGTGTATGGCCAAAAGCGTGTTGGTGAAGCGGCGCAGGAAAGCTTACAGAGCGCGGAATTTGGCTAGGTGGGACGCGTCGATCGAAGGCTCGACCAGCCTGTGGCGCCGCATCTCGCCGCCTCAACTGCTAATCGGCTCGTTCTTCCTGCTAATCGTAGCCGGTGTTGTGGGATTGATGTGTCTGCCGGGTTTGTATCGCGGCCCGCGGCTAGGCTTGACCGACGCTCTGTTTACTTCGACCAGCGCGGTGTGCGTGACGGGCCTGATCGTGGTCGACACAGCGACTTATTTTACTCCGGCAGGCCAAGCCTTTATTTTGCTGCTGATTCAGTTGGGAGGGCTAGGGATGCTGGCTTTCACCAGCTTGGTAATTCAAATCCTGGGGTTTCGCCTATCGCTGCGCAGCGAGACGCTGACGCACAGCGCGCGTTCGGGTAGTCCGCTGATCAATCTGCGCCGCTTGACTCGCGACATCGTCCTGTTTACGTTTTTTATCGAAGGTGTGGGCGCGGTGGCGCTGTATCTACTGTGGGGACCGCGGCTGGGGTGGAGTCAAGCTTGGTGGCCGGCCATCTTTCATTCCGTCAGCGGCTTCTGCAACGCCGGCTTTTCGACGTACAGCGACTCGCTCATCGGCTTGAACAGCTCCTCGTTAACGCTGCTGGTGCTAGCGATGCTGATCATGGCCGGCGGCTTGGGCTTTGTGACCATGGAGGAAGCTTGGCTGAAGATCCGCACGCGAAAGCGTCTGGAATTTCAAAGGCTATCGCTCAATTCACGTTTGATTTTAGTGACGACGCTGGTGCTGGTCGTGCTGCCCTGGCCCATCTTCGCGGCATTCGAATGGAACGGGCAGTTAAAAGCTCTCAGTTGGGGCGACAAGGTTTGCAATGCATTGTTTCTGAGCGTGACGCCGCGCACGGCGGGCTTCAATTCGCTCGACTATTTGCATGCCAGCAATGGCACCAACTTTTTGACGATGTTGCTCATGGCCGTGGGGGGTGCGCCGGGGTCGACGGCCGGCGGCATCAAGGTGACCACCTTCGCGATCATCGTCCTGACGGCTTGGTCGCGCTGGCGAGGTCTTGGGACGACGGTCTTCGCCAATCGCTCGATACCCAGCGACACCGTGCAGCGAGCTACAGGCTTGGTCGTCATGGCGGCCGTGGTGATGGCTCTGGGCTGCTTCGCACTGATGGTTACCGAGCAGCCCAATTCAACGCATAACACCTTTTTGCAACGCATGTTCGAAGTGGTCAGCGCCTTTAATACCGTAGGATTGTCGCTGAACGAGACGCCCCAACTGTCGACCGCCGGACGCTGGGTAATCATTGTGCTGATGTTCCTGGGAAGAGTGGGACCAATGACCATGGCAGCCGCGCTAGTAATTGAACACTCGCGGGTGGGTCGCTATCGGTTTGCTTACGAAGACGTGGCTGTAGGGTAGTGCTAATAACGAAAGATAAATTAAGTGAAACGTTACGTGGTCATCGGAATGGGTAATTTTGGATCCAGTGTCGCCGAGGCATTGTCGGCTAAAGGGCAGGAAGTGATCGCCATCGATCGCGAAGGCGCAGCGATCGATCGCATCGCACCTCTAGTGTCCAAAGCGGTTGTAGGGGATGGGGGCGACGCGACGTTATTGGAACGCCTTGGAGCTCGGGCGGCGAAGGCGGGTGTGGTGTCAACCGGCGACGATATCACGGCCAGCATCTTAGCTACCATGGCCCTGCATGATTTGGAGGTAGCCGACGTCTTCGTCAAAGTTATTTCGCGCGATCACGCTCGAGTCATGGAGCGGATCGGAGTGACCGAGACGGTGTTTCCGGAGCGCGACTCGGCCCTGAGTTTGGGAACACGCATTTGTGGTACAGCCGTCTTCAACCATGTACGCTTGAGCGAAGGTTTCAGCGTGCAAGAGATCGCAGTGCCCGATTCATGGCAAGGCAAGACGCTGCGCGAATTGGAGTTGCGGCAGCACTACGACATTACTGTGGTGGCTCTTAAGGATGTGTTAACCGATCGCATTTCGCCCACACCAGACCCGGACGCTAGGCTAAAAGGGAGCGAAACGCTGCTCATCGCTGGCGGCGATAAAGCTCTAGAACGCACCGCAGCCTTAAAGTAAAGCCTTTGAAAAAACTGGATTAACTCTGTAAGAATTTCTAGCCTAGCGGGCTGGCTGGCTGGCGGCTTTAGGGGGGGGCTGTGAGCGATTTTGCAGCAGATTGGCGGCTCAACGTAGAGAAAGATGCAACCGCACGCGATTTTTGCACGACTGGCACGCTATTCGCTTTTCGCTTCCCACATCGGCCACACACACCAGTTATTTGCAGGAGGCACCCATGCTCGTTCTATCTCGCAAACTCAACCAGTCTATCCACATCGGTGACGGCATCTCAATTCGAGTAGTGCGAATCAAGGGGAACTCGATTCAGTTGGGCATCGACGCACCTCAGGATGTTCACGTGGTTCGTTCCGAGTTGCTACAGCGCGATGCCAGTGAATCCGCCTCAGCCGAGCTGATGGCCGCGCTGCAAGTAATCAGTCAGTCGCCTCGCAGTGCAACTTGTTCTTCGTAAGCTGTCCATCCGCTCGTAGCCTGGTAACTCGTAGCCTGGTGACTTGTAGCCTGGTAACGTGGACAGCACCTCGTGCGGCACGCCCTGCATTTACTCCATGTGCGGAATCTCACACGTCTGCATTGCTACTCGCCGCGGCCGCACGCGCCATCCGCTGGGAGTTACGGCAAATGGACAGTGCGGGCTACGGTTGTCGCGCGGCTTCTAAGGCTTTGCGATAGGCGTCGAACTGCTTGCGGAGACTCTCCGGTGCGCGCAGCCGTGCACCGCCATCTTGCATCTGCTGAAATGCATCGTTGCGTGCCGAACCTGGCCGCAGGCGTTGTTCGGGAGGCGTGATGTCGAGTTGCTCGAGCATCTGCTGCCATTTGAGCCGGTCGGCGGGCTGATCTGAGTCGGCTAAATCGCGGGCCGCATTCCAGCGCTCAACAAACCGCTGCAGATCCTCGTTGGTCCAATCGAGTTCGCGCAGGAGTTCTGGTTCGGGCTGCTCCTTCTGTCGATTGAGGTAGTCGAGCACCATATTGGTCGTCTGTTCAGCGAATTCGCGATCGGCTGCGGCACGCGAACCGGTCGAGCCACCCTGTCCGCCATGCGTGCCGGTGCCTGAGCCCGTGGGCTGATTGGGCGAGGGGGGCGCGGACGACGATGAGGGAGACGAGGGCTGAGATCCCCGCGATTGCGACTCGCCGCCTTTCGACTC
>CAKQWG010000143.1 GCA_934278005.1 uncultured Pirellulaceae bacterium
ACATCGAACATCGAACATCGAACATCGAACATCGAACATCGAACATCGAACATCGAACATCGAACATCGAACATCGACGCTGCGCGGCGGGCGCATGGAGCGGGCGACGCAGTTGTCGCTGCGCGAGGCGCAGCCGACTCGGCGCGTCTACTCGGCGACATGACTGGACGCCGCTGCATAAATTACCCCAACTACGGGTGGAATGCAATTGTGCTACAGAGCTTCCGCTAAATGGCTCAGCTGAGAGCCCGGCGGAAGCAATCGATCAGCCACTGGGTTGGCTCGATGCCGCACGATACGCGGATGGTTCCGGGGGTAATTCCCAACTGGGCCAGCGTGTGCGGCGGGGCGTCGCGGTGACTGGTCGAGAGCGGGTGGGAGATGGTTGTGCTGACGTCACCTAGAGATGGGACGAAGCGAATCTCTGGGCGCAGCGTCTGCATCAGTCGCTCTACCGCTGTTCGGTCGGGCTGAACGTGAAATGTAACCATCCAGCCGAAGCCACCGCGGAACTGTTGCCGTGCGGGCTGGTGGCCCGCATGACTTTCCAAACCGGGATAATCGACGGCGGTGACGGCGGGCAAGCTCGACAAGCACTCCGCTAGAGCTTGTGCGTTGAGGCAGACTCGCTCCATGCGGATGGCCAGGGACATTAGGCCGCGATGGGTTAGGTAGCAATCTAGCGGACTGCTCGTCATGCCAAACGTTTTGACAATGCGGCTTACGCTGGCCATCCGCGCCGGATCGCGGCCAGCGACGAAGCCGAGCATGCCATCGGCGTGCCCGTTGATTTGCTTGCCTAGGCTCTCAACGACAAAATCGGCTCCCAGTTGCAACGGTTGACACATCAGATAAGTTGCAAACGTGTTGTCGACCACTAGCAGCGCTCCCGCAGCTGTGGCAGCCTGCGAAACCTGCGCAATATCTGCCACTCGCAGCCGCGGGTTGGTAATCGTCTCCATGACGACCATGTCGGCTGTGGTTTGTGATAGCTCCCGCAAGTGGCCGCTGTCAGCTGGATCGAACAGACGGGTTTCGACTTGCCAGGGCTGTAGGCACTGAGCAAACAGCTGACTGGTTTCCCCGTACAACTCTTGCGAGAGCCACACGCGAGCACCGGGCCGCAGATTAGCTAAGGCCACTGCGGCAATGCCACTCATTCCCTGAGCTGTCACGATGGCTCGCTCGGCAGTGTGCAATCGGCACAGCTTAGCGGCCAGTGCACGGGCGTTGGGGTGTTCCACGCGGCGATAGGCGTAGGAGAAGTTGCCGGGCGTAAACGAGGCATCGGCGGCGTCTAAGGATGCCAACTGCCACACGCTGGTCATCGACAGGGCTTCCGCTTGAGGCAGGCTCAGCGGCAGCCCATCTCCTGGTGCTTCTTCCGCCACAGGGCCCAGGGCAAGCTCGCTGGCATTGTGCAGGGCGATAATCTCTAATTCATCTGGCCAAGGCGCTTGCGTTCCAGGGGTCTTAGGAATTCCAGTCTCAGCTGGCTGCGATGGCTCAGGAGGCATATTTAACTATCGACAAATGCGTCCATGGAAGTGATTGGCAAAGGATTGGCAACCGACTTGGAAAACGTCTTCAATTTCATGCCAGGCACAGCGGATTGGGATCGTGGTAGAAAGGCATGCGATGAGACGAGTGTCGTGATCCGCCCCGACTGGGTGCATTCGCCACGTTGATTAATTAGGCGGCGGAACCAAACCACTTCGCCACTGCGGCGACCTCGAGGAGCAATCGATTCGACCTGGGTGACTGCGTGCACCGTGTCGCCAATGTAGATCGGACACTGAAATTGCCAATCGGAGACCTTTACGAGGGCCAGCGTCCGCACGCGAGGTGCATTGCTGCTCAGACCCGCCATCAGTGAGAGTCCCAGCAGTCCATGCGCTATGGGCTTGCCGTAAGGCGTTTGCCGCGCATATTCGTGATCGACGTGCAGGGGATCAAAATCCCCGGTCATACCGGCAAAGGAGACAATATCTGATTCGGTGATGGTGCGCGCGCTACTTGTCCAAACGCGACCAATGGCCAGATCTTCCAAGTATAGGCATTCGGACATGCAGAACTCCAACTCTGGTTGTGGGCGACGAATACCGATTCGTGGAATCAACTGGTGAGGCCAGCGACGCTCGGGCGTAAATCCCATTGTGCTGCAGAATAGCCGTTTATGACCATATACTCAACTACAAGTTAGGGTTGTTTTCGGCATTAAAGTTGGCTTATAGCCAGAAAATGTAACGCAGAACGCAAAGCTTGACACGAATTGAGCTTATCGCTAGCTAAAGACGCGGCAATGCAGGAGCTCCGAAATGCAAGCAATGGCTAGGCTCGCGGCCGCACAGACTTAGTTCCGCTGGGGTGTTTTAGCCGGCTGAACTACCGGTAGACCCGCGGCAACAGTAGAATGCAGTGGTAGGCCAGCGACCAGCGACCGCTGCCAACTAGTCCAATGCACCCGTAACTGGTGTGCAGCTTATGCATAATGATGGTTGCAGGAGCTAGCAGGCAGTAGAATAGAGTTTTGAGCATATCGGCCACTTGGGCTTGGCTGGAGGGATTGTTTGCACTGAGCGTATTTTTATTGAGGGCGTTATGAAGATTTCTATCAATTTATTGCTGTTGTTGCTTGGCGGCTCGTTGATCGGCTGCTTCGATCCGGTGTCGTCGGCGAGTGTATCTCAGTCGCTGGCCCAGGAGCCGAAGGATAGTTATTTAGCGAGCGGTTCCGACACGAGCCATAGCACTGCAAAATCTTCCGCAGCCAGGGCGACGTCAAGTAAGAGAACTGCTGGATCACCACTGAAAGGGAACGTAAAAATGTCGGACAGCTACAATGTGTTGACTCCTGAAGAGGCGCGCATCATTCTGCACAAAGGCACAGAGCGAGCCTGGACGGGCGAGTACGAATTCAATACGGAGAAGGGGACCTATCTGTGCCGTCAATGCAATGCACCGTTGTATAAGAGCGATGCTAAGTTCGCCAGCAATTGTGGATGGCCAAGCTTTGATGACGAAATTCCCGGCGCGGTCGAGCGACATCCCGATGCGGATGGTTCGCGCACTGAAATCGTCTGCAGCAATTGCCAGGGGCACTTGGGACACGTGTTCATTGGGGAAGCATTTACGGCTAAGAACACACGACACTGCGTGAACTCTCTTTCCATGAAGTTTATTCCTGAGAACGAAAAGATACCTCCTACCATCAAGCTCTCCAAAGAAACCGCCAAGGCTGACAAACAGGGGTGAGTGGCGCTTATCGCTCCGCGATCAGAGTCTCAGAAGTTTCAACAGTTGCCGGTCAAATGCTGTTGGTCTTTTTGTAAAAAGAGCAGGGACCGGTGGAGCAGTCCACGACTTCAGGACCGGCGGAGCAGTTCACGACACTAGGGCAAGCTCTGCGGTAGATGTACCAAATCCAGCGCGGTGGCGCGCAGTTGTTTCTTTAGCCAAATGAGCGAGACATCAAAGCACTGCGCGAAAGCGTCCTGGAACGATGGGCTAGTAGCAGCGACCTGCAGCCCGATGGGTATGCCACCGGCGACTATGACTCCGCCACTGCTGCCGGGACCGAACGGCTGCACGCTAGTGTGCTCGGCCGTGCATCGGTAGCGGACGATGTGCCGCATTCGCCCCAGTTGCGGTATCGAAAGCTGCGGATAAAACGTCTGCCACTGCCAGGGATGCGCTGCGCCGTCTCCGATGTATGTACCAACGGTACCATGGGCGATCCACGGCAACAACTGCCGCTCGCCGGCAATACGCAGGCTGGGACCTGCCGGCTGCGGCAGCATGCCGCTGAGCCATAACCGATCCAAGCCCGTCTCAATCAGACTGATGTCTGGACCGCCGGGTACTCTGCCTTGAGCTATCACTTGTCCACGAACAGTATCAGGTCCCAGGCCACAGCTGGCTAAACGCTCAACGCGGGTAACGCTGGCGGGCGAGCCGGGTTTGTGGAATAGATGAGCTACGGTAAGCACGCCCCAGCGCCAGCGGGAATCTTGCGCGTCTTCGACATTTGCGATGGGTGGCATAGGAGCCACTTTAGTCCACCGCACCACCGAACTCGTAGTGGCATAGTCGTCGCCACTCTGCACTCGGACGCCGGTCGGTAAGATCTCCTCGGTCTGCAGTACGTCGGTAGCCAGTTTGAGCGTGAGGTAGCTGCGCGAGGTTCGTTCGAGCAGGCGCACCGCTTCGAAGGACTCAATCCGCTTATGGCTGGGAAGACGCTGCAGTTTCAGTCTGACATCAAATTGTGCAGTGATCGGCAGATTGAGTGCGTGCGAAGTGTCAGTGGCCACAGTGTCGGTGGCTGGCGGCGCAGAGGGTTCGCGATGAACGCTCTCTGGGGCGAGCTGCGGCGCGAAGCCTACTTGCCGAATATTGTCTGGATCGCGCGCAGCGACTCGCCGCTCAAGAGTGGCTTGTATGCGCTGCAAACGCTCAAGGGTTAGCTGTTGTGTCAGGGCACTACTCATCAAGGCATTACTCATCAAACCACAGCGCATCAAGGCGCTAGAATTAGATCGATATGTCGCGACGTGCCGTATTGAGACTGCAGCCATTGCACAGCAACTTGCTGGATTGGTAGCGACGGTAGACCACTTGAGAGGGAGATGTGTACCAGCGTCCTATCTGCGCTGCTGGTGGCCCGAACTTCTCCCACGCCGTCGAAGTGGCTCGCCAAGTGGGCCTGCAGGTTGAGCTCCAGGCTGACGAGTTGCTCGGGTGTCAGGGGCGATCCAATTGGCGGAGCCAGCCTGCCGACGGCAGCCGAACCAGCCTGGCTTGAATCTGTGTGGGTCGCATTTGAAGCGCTGGGGAGGTTCGCCGGCAGGTGAGCCAGTTGGTCGAGCGGCAAAAACAGCATCTGTCCATCGACGTAGCTCAGACCGTACAGGCCGCTGCTCGGATCGTTGCAGCAGGCCGATTGCTGGCCGCTCATATCGATGGGGCAACCGGCAAATGGAACGAAGCCTACGTATCGAAAGCCATACAATCTTTTGCAGCCGCGAGCGTCGCGACCGATGATCGACTCGTAGAAGCCGATGGGCACGTTGCGCGCCGCGACAGTGAAGCTGACCTCCGGTGCGCCTGACTGGGAGTTGGCCGTGGGGCCCACTTCGCCCACCGCGGACAGCAGGCTGGCAAAGGCTTTGGTGTTTTCGTCGCTTTGGCTATCTAGCTCTTGGCTGATCTCCGTAAGGTTCCAGCCATCTTCCAGTTTGATACCCACGTTCGCGATGCCTAAGCCGCTGCGGACGTCGATCGAGTATTCCTCAGCGAAATCTGGAAGATAGGCGAGTGAGATGCGAACCATGCCAGGAACGAGTTTTGTCTGATTCTTATCCATTGCCACCTCGGCCGGTTCGACCTTCAGATAGGGTTTGGGCCGATAGTAGCGAATTCCCCGATCGTTGGGCGTTGGGTTGGCGCGCACGATCACGCGCGGCGCACAGCCGCTGATCATCACCAGACTTAAGATTAGTAACATCAGCTGCCCAGCGGCCGAGCAGTTGATGCTGCGGCCTGCGGTCGTACTTGCGGTCGTACTTGCGGTCGTACTTGCGGTCGTACTTGCGGTCGTGCTTGAGTTTTGCGTATGTGCTGTGGCCATGCTCCCGAGTCCTCGGTGGCAGTGAAGGATTATTCGACTTGTATTGCGCGTAGCGATTTTATCGGCAGGTGGGAGGACGGTTTTTACTCCCAATGGTGTGTGGTGCGGTCGGGCACTATGGGGTAGCTGTACCGCTGAAATGACGCCTGGTAGCTGCCCATCGATGGCATGCTCGGCGAGACCCTAGTAACGCCGGGCAATCTGGCCGTGGCCGACACGAGCGTGCTGAGCAGCGTCGTTTCGGTCGCTCCGATCTATGTGGATTTTGAGGTAGTTGAGCAGTCGCTTCTGGACTATCGCTTGCGGATGTTAGCGGGCAAAGTGGACAATGCACGCAAGACCAATTTTGGCGTCAAGCCGTTCTGCTATACTGTTCCCAGGGTCATGGCGACTGCTTATCCACATCCTTGATACATCCACCGAGGTCTTTTATGTTTAGAAAATATCGTCTAGTAGCCGGCTACTGGCTGGCCACTGCGGGTCTATTGATCAGTTCACCGTTGATTGGAAGCTCATGCAATGCTCAAACCGATGCTGCCGTCAACCAACTCAATCGTCCAGAATCCTTGAGCGGCTGGCAGCTCCTGTTCGATGGCAAGTCGCTGGATTCCTGGCGGAATTATAAGCAGCCAGGGATTTCAGACGGTTGGAAGATCATCGATGGCGCGTTGGTGCGCGAAGGAGAACGCCCAGGAGATTTGATCACCAAGGAGAAGTACAAGTACTTTGAATTGTCGCTCGAGTACAACATCTCTGAAGGTGGTAACAGCGGACTGATGTTTCACGTAACTGAAGATCAGCCGCAGCCCTATAACACCGGTCCAGAAATACAGATCCAGGACAACGTGGCCGGCCGCGATCCACAAAAAGCAGGTTGGCTCTACCAATTGGTAAAGCCCTATGAGCACGAAGGCAAAGTGGTCGATGCCACGCGGCCAGCGGGACAGTGGAATCAGATCTATCTGCGCATTGCTCCCAACCAGTGCACGGTTTCGATGAACGGCGAGTTCTACTATCGCTTCAATCTAGGAGATAAGCAGTGGAAAGAGGCGGTGGCCAAAAGCAAATTTGCCGACATGGAAGGCTTTGGAGCGGCCGGCGAAGGATACATCTGCTTGCAAGACCATGGTGACCGCGTCGCGTTCCGCAACATCAAAATTCGCAAGCTGGCCGATGATGGTTCCGCACCACAGCCCATCGATGGCAAACTCAGCATGCGCGGAGAGCTGGCCTTTCCACAGCTAAAGCTAGCAGGCTGGGAACAGATCGATGATGCAGGCAAGGTCCGCAAGCAACGTCTATTAGAGTTGACTTTCGCGCCAGACGCGCCCGAGCAGCTATATACCATCGATCAATCGGGAACCATTTACACTTTCGAAAATCGAGGTGATGTCAGCCAGTCCCAGCTCGTGCTGGACCTCCAAGACAAAGTAACCCAATGGGCCGATTCGGGAGCCAACAACGAACAGGGGCTGCTTGGCTTGGCACTGCACCCGAAATTTAAGGAAAACGGTTGGTTCTACGTGTGCTACACTCGCCGCGCGGACAATACCTCAATCGTCTCGCGCTACCAAGTTCGCAAAGATAACCCGCTGCAAGCCGATCCGGAGTCGGAGCTCGTGCTGCTAGAAATTGAGCAACCGTTTCGCAATCATAATGGCGGTTCCATCGAATTCGGCCCTGATGGCTATCTGTACCTCGGCTTCGGTGACGGAGGATACCGCAACGACCCGCTGGCTGCTGGACAGGATCGCAGCAAACTATTGGGTTCAATTCTGCGGATCGACGTTGACAACCCAGCCGAAGGCAAGAACTACGGCATACCCGCCGACAATCCTTTTGTGGACGTCGCTGATGTGCGACCGGAGATTTACGCTTACGGCATGCGCAACCCATGGCGGATCGCCTTCGATAAAGCGACCGGCCGACTGTGGGCTGGCGACGTAGGTCAAGAGTTGTGGGAAGAGGTTGATATTATTGAAAAGGGGGGCAACTATGGTTGGAGTCAACGCGAAGGGTCGCACCCGTTTGGCAACCGACCTGCCCGCGACGATGTGACGGCGCCGATTGATCCGGTATGGGAGTACGATCACGGCATTGGCAAATCGGTGACCGGTGGCCGGGTTTATCGGGGCGATCGGGTACCGGAATTGGCTGGTAAATATATCTACGCCGATTACGTGAGCGGAGCTGTCTGGGCATTGACCTATGACGAAACCAGCGGCAAGGTAACACGGAATGAACAGCTCATCGCTGGCGGCATTCCTGTACTGGCCTTTGGTCAGGACGCCAGCGGCGAGATCTATTACATGATCGATGACTCGGGCAATGCCAGCATCTATCGCTTTGAGAAGGCCGAATAGCCGCCCACGATCGGCGGGTCTCAGGCATCAGGCATCAGGCA
>CAKQWG010000144.1 GCA_934278005.1 uncultured Pirellulaceae bacterium
TTACCTTGATGCGGTCCCATCCATGGGGTAGCGGGACGCTCTACCGCGTAGTGCATCCACCGCGCTACCGCGCAGGCCGCTAGCGGAATCAGCACCAATATGGCGGGTTCTCGATAGCGGACCGATCCTACAAATACCATGTGTAGAAGCGTGAAGTAAAGAGTAGGCAGCCAGAGGATCACGTAAAACCAGCTAATCCGACGGATTTGCCACCAGCTAGCCCACACTGCTAGCAAAAGAATGCTGAAGCTGCTCAGCGTGATCGCCAAACGCGTTATCAGCGAATTGATCTCGCCACCATCTGGCCAGAGCGTCCAGATCCGCAGGAATTTGCGTCCAGCCAATTTGATCACCTCAGTGGGATGCTGCTTAGCCCAGGCGATGGCTGCAGCCTGCGCGCGGGCGTTGAGCCGATACTCCAGCGTGCTTACCAAGGGGCCGGTTTGTTGTTGGTCTTCCAGTAGCTGGTCCGCCAACATGGTTTGCATAAACGCCATGTCTTCATCGCTGGCCCCGGACGCCCCTGCATGCAATCCGTCCAGTAGACTCGGGCCCACCTGCAAGGTAGTCGGCACGAAGCGGCCGGTAATGTATGCGTTGCGCACCCACCACGGGGACATGACACAGCTCAGGCCTACCAACGTACTCACTAAAATAAGCGATTGGCGGCGTCGATCGGGACCGATCAGCATGCCTACTGACCAAGCAAAGGGGGCGAAGAGCAGCCAGCTCGGACGCGCCAATACCGCCGCGCCGGCCAATCCGCCCGCCAGCAGGCCGTAGGCCCAGCGGCGCGGGGTCGAATCGGTTTGCCAAGCCGACTGCCAGGCCAACAAATAGCCTAGCATGAGTGGGATGAAGACAGCTTCGCTGAGCAGGATAATGCTCATGCCAATGGCAGATGGATAGATGGCTGCTAGGGCCGCGGCGATGATGCCCACGCAATTGCCTCCACATCTCCAACCCAGCCAAGCGATCAGACCTACCACCAGTGTGCCCAACAGGCAGCCGAGCACGCGCGCCCACCACACACCCGTGGCGGGATCAGAGAAGGTGGCTAGCGGGGCCAGCACCATGGGATACAGCGGGGCCCGAAAGATGCGAGATTCGGGGCTTTCGTACTGATAGGGCAGGCCGTGGGCAAGTTGACTGGCCAACGTCCAGTAGCTGTGGCTATCACCTAAACGAAACAGACGACCTTCGCCCTGGGCCGCGTGCTGCCAATAGCCGGCTGCGCCCAGCCGCACTATAAACGCGACCAGCAACACGATCAGCAGAGCAGTCCGCGAATTGCAATATTTCATTCGGCTAAGCTAGTACTGCGGCCAACCTTGATATTGGGGTAGAGTGTAGAGCAGTTGTCCCCAACTGCTTTAAAACGATTGGGACAACCGCTCTACAATCCGAACGGTTGCGACAACCGCTCTACGAACTAGGCTAAATCGCGGTCTTCGAACAGCAGCAAGGCCAGGAACATCGCCAGCATGACATACAGCAAGCAGTAAACAAGATTGCCTGAAAGCAGCGACATAGTGATGGGTTTACCAGCATCGATGGCCGCCTGCAGCGAAAAGTGCTCAAGGATCGGAATGACGGTGGCCACTAGGGATGAGATGAATTTCACGATTTCGAAACCATCCTGCGTGCTGCTAACCAGCGAAGTGGTCAAATTGCCGACTACATAGATCGCAAAGCAGACCGACAAGTTGGCTAGTTGTGGCAGACGCGTCGCCAGGGCCACGCTGACGGCCATCAACACAACAGACTGCATGAAGGCCATCGTCAATCCAGGGATGGTGCGCATCATTTCGATGTGGCACTGCTGCCAAGTGGGCATTGTTTCGGACGCTTCTCGCGAATCGTAGATCGGCTTGTAGGCGACTGCGGTCAGTTCCAGAGCGCCCAGCACCACGAACATTAACAGTAGCATCCAGAAGATTCCCAAGAACTTGCCAATCACGAAGCTTCGCCGCTGAATGGGTTTGCTCAACACGGTCAACGCCGTCTTACCTTCGATCTCTTCGCTGATCGAGCTGCTGGCCGACCAAATGCCTTGGAATGCGGCCAAGAGCATAATGGTTGTGATCCCGCAATCCTTGAGCAGTTTGATGTCCTCGCCGAACGTATTGAACGAGAGGAATGTGTACAGCACGATGGCCAGCGATCCAAGTAGCATCAGCACTAGAAACAGTGGCTGAGCCAATTCGCTTTTAAGAGTCGCATGAGCCACGGCCGATGCGCGCGGCGCGACAGCTTGCTGCAACAAAATAGCTAGTCCGATCAACAGCACAGCTAGAGCGGTAATAACCAAGCTAGCTGCCTCGGGAACCGGCGGCACGGTCGCGATCGTGAAGGTCAGCTGCGCGGGGTATACCTCCTGATTCTGCACGTGCAATTGAAGCGCTTCGTCCGTTGGAATCGGTAGGCTTTCGATGCTTTGATTGCGACGATTCCAGTTCAGTGTCTCGCCGGCTCCAATGCGTACCGGCGCGCGGCTAAAGCTGGCCGAATCGGCTGCGTCGGCCAGCAGGACGGACATATCGGAGTGGATCTTCAGTTCGTCGAGCAATTCAAAATCGATAGGCAGATCGACGGGTACGAACTCGGCCTGGCCATCGGCGGGTTGTGCGGCTAGCTCGCGGACGACTACGGTCTCTCCGGTGGAAAATAACTGCGGGATGCTTGCAAAAGCGCGGATTGGCTCGGCCACGATCGGAGTACCCAGTGCGGCTCCGACTGCCCACGCGGCGGCTCCGACAAACACAATGATCAGGGCGGTGATAGTTAAAAAGCCTGCCGCGCCTTCGCTGAGAGTCGCAATGGAGTACCTGGACGCCTGCTTTGAACAGCAGAAGACCAGCGACCAGCCCACGATGGCGCTAAGCAGCACCAGGGCAATCGACAGCAGCAGCGGCTCCTTCAAATCGGCACTTCCCAGCATATTAGCCGGGATTACCGACCAGATGCCGGCCGCCAGAGCGGCCGTGATGATCGCCGCTACCACGTGTCCGGCCACAGAGTGCGACAGCTTTTCCCATGGCGGGATGTAAGACAAAGCCCGGAACAGCAGCATGAAGGCGGCCAGAGCCAGTAGTCCCAAGCCAATGCCGGCCGCTAAAAACCAAATAGGAGTAAGCCATGCCGTCATCCAAGAACTCGCTTGACCAAGCGGCAGGAGTGGCAGGCTAAGCGGCAGGACTGTCAGGTCAGCTGTCATGTCGAAGTCGATCTTGTGGAGATAAGCCAAAGGGGGTGATGCAAGAATACGCGAAATAACTACAGAACATTTTGACTCAAGCGACAGCTCAAGTCGACAGGCCATCAGCTGTCAATATGCCAAAAACTGGTTCCAGATAGTGATTACGTCGGTTGTCAGGAGTCGGTTCGGCTCAGCCGCCCCTTAGCGCTCCAAATCGGCGTCAATTGCGAATTCCGTCCAGCTCGGCTGGGCAATTTCGCTCCATTGTTGGCTGGCACGGGTGATAAAAAGGTTTAAACGCTCCGCAATGGCCGCTTGAAAGCGTAGCAGTTCCTCTTGTGTCCCCTCCGCCTGTAGGTCGACCGAGCCGTCCTGGACGTTGGCCACGCGGCCCGTAACGTTAAAGTTGCGAGCCACATCCGCCACGTTCATGCGAAATCCGACCCCCTGCACTCGCCCTTCATACCGCATACTCAACCGCAGCTGTGACATTTAACTTGCCCATCCCTTGTGTTTTCGAGTTTTGTTGAGCCCATTGAGAACGATTGGGTCGATTCACCTGAAGCAACTGCACTTGACTTTTACCAGCTAAACTGCGTACCGTCACCCACCATGACTACTCACGCAGCAAGGCCGAAACAACCCAACCGCACAGCGTCCGCACAAGCGGCGCGGCTGTGGTTGTGCGCGCTAGCGCCGCTGGTGTTTTTGCTGGTCATCCCTGCGTTTGCTACGGGCCAAGAGTTTGGGCAGCGCGCGGTATTGCTCAAGCAGACCGACCGAGTACTCTTTGGTAAGGTACTGCAACGCGCCGGATTTTACGAGATAGAGCTGGCCCCCAACTCGCGCGTCTCGATTCCGACGGAGAAAGTGGCCCAAGTCGCAGATTCTCTGGAAGAACTCTACAAAATAAAAAGCGCGGGCATCTCGCCGACGAGCATTGGCGACCATTTTCAACTGACCCGCTGGTGTCTAGTCAATGGTTTGTTATCGCAGGCGGCCGAGCATTACACAATTGTGGCCCGCAGCAACGCCAACCATCCGCGCGTCAAGCAGTTGGGGGTGGAATTGGAAGAGCAGCTGCTGCACGACCAGGACTTTCGCGAGTATTTGGGGCTCGGGCCGCTGGTCCAACCTGCCCCTAACGCGGCGGTGACCGTTCAGCCGCAGGGGGTGCTCGAACAGCCGAGCGTGGTGACGGCCAGCACATTTGAAGTGCCTAGCGCGCCGCATCCAGAAGTTGCCAAGCGTTTTGCCACGCGGGTCGAACCCATCCTGCTCAATCGCTGCTCTCAAGCAGCCTGCCATGGCGTACAGGGGACCAGTTCCCTGCGACTGCTTGAGCCGTATGGCAAGACGCACGCCCAGACCGCTGCCGAGAATCTGGCCAGCGTTTTGAAGCACGTGCCGACCGACCTCAATCAAATCGCACCCCTGGTGCATTTCGCCACAAAAGCACATGGAACTCAGCGCGAGCCCGCGCTGACCGCAACCGATCCCAAACTGATCCAGGAGCTGCAGGACTGGGTGGGTTTTGTCCGCAACCCGGTCGTCTCGGCGGTGGCCCTCTCGCCCGTTCGCCCCAACGATAATACGAGCACTTCGGGCTTAAATCCTGTGGTTCCAGGCGGAGCCGCACTGCGTCGGGTACCGCAGGCAGCAAGCGCCGACGCGATGCCCAACGCCGCCCGGTCGGCTCAAGCCGCTAGCCAACAGCCGGCGGTAGCTTTCCCCGCTACTGGATTTCCGGTCGGAGTTCAGCCACCAACGGCATCTGACCTGGATGCCCTGGACGCTCAACTGCGAGAGATACTCGGAGAGGCTAAGATCGGTAGTGCTGCGGCAACAGACGACCCGTTCGATCCGGCCGAGTTTAATCGCAAGGCTCGCCGAGCGCAGTAAAGTGGGGTATGCATCCTGCTTGCCAGGCAGTGGGGTAAGCATCCTGCTTGCCAAAGAAAAGAGAGGTTTTTTGCAAGCTAGAAGCTTACGCCACTGGGGCTCGCAAGCTGGAAGCTTACGCCACTAGTCGGAATTGTGCGACCGATTAAAATCTGGACCGATAGATACACACTATAACTTTGACACATCGGCTCACAGGACCTCTAAATTGCTTCGTTCACACACGTGCGGCCAACTCCGTAGCGCCGATATCGGCCAACAGGTCAAACTTTGCGGCTGGGTCGATACGACGCGCGACTACGGCGGAATGATTTTCATCGATCTGCGCGATCGGTACGGCAAAACCCAGGTGGTTGTAACGCCCGATAGTGGCGAGGAAAACCTGGAAATCGCCCGTCGCCTGCGCGGCGAGGACGTGGTTATGTTCGAAGGGGAGGTCGCCTCACGTCTGGAAGGCAAGGACAACGAGAAGCTGGTGACGGGCGGAATTGAGATTCGGGCTACCCAAGTTAAGCTGCTCAACCGCAGCAAAACTCCTCCGTTTTTCCCTGACCAGGAAGAGTTGCCGGGAGAGGATCTACGGCTGCGCTATCGCTACATCGATTTGCGGCGGCAGCAGATGCAGCAGACCCTGGTGCTGCGCAGCCAAATCATTAAGTCGATGCGCGATTACTTTGCCGAGCACGACTTTATCGACGTGGAGACGCCGATCCTGGGTCGTAGCACGCCCGAGGGGGCCCGCGACTACTTGGTCCCCAGCCGTGTTCACTGGGGGCATTTCTTCGCGCTGCCGCAGTCGCCGCAGCTCTACAAGCAGATTCTGATGGTTGCTGGTTACGACCGCTATGTGCAGATTGCACGCTGCTTCCGCGACGAAGACTTGCGCGCCGACCGCCAGCCCGAGTTTACTCAGCTCGACATGGAGATGTCGTTTGTCGACAGCGAAGACATCATGTCCATGATCGACGGTTTGATGGAGAAGCTGGCCAAGGATCTACTTGGGCTTGAACTCAAGCTGCCGCTTCCGCGAATGACCTATGATCAAGCCATGCAGCGCTACGGCAGCGATGCACCGGACCTGCGTTACGGCATGGAGATCGTCGACTGCAGCGATCTAGCCGGGCAGAGCGATTTTCGCGTTTTCCGTGGGGCCGTCGATGCAGGTGGCTTCGTCCGAGGCATCAAAGTAGAGCAGCGCGCTGAAGAGTTTTCGCGCAAGCGAATCGATGAGCTGACCGACTTCGTCAAGAATGATTTCGGGGCGAAGGGTTTGGCTTGGTTCCGCGTCGAGCCCGACGGTGCACTTTGGTCGCCGATCAGCAAGAACGTCGAAGCGGCCGTCATCGATGGAATCAAAGCCCGATTTGACGCCCAGCCGGGCGATCTGCTGCTGCTGCTGGCAGACACCTGGGAGGTAACCTGCAAGGGGCTCAACGGCCTGCGCCGTCGCTTGGCAGCCGAGCTAAAATTGTACGATCCCAAGCAGATGCACTTTTCCTGGGTGGTCCAGTTCCCCATGTTCGATCACGACCCAGAGGAGCAGCGTTGGGTGGCCATGCACCATCCGTTCACCGCGCCGCTGCCCCAGGACTTGGCCGGCCTCAAGAGCGATCCGAAGGTCTGCCGCGCGCAGGCTTACGATCTGATCATTAATGGATACGAGGCCGGAGGTGGGACCATTCGGATCCATGATTCGGAGACGCAGCAAGTCGTATTTGATCTGCTGGGCATCTCGCCTGAGATGGCCAAGGATCGTTTCGGATTTTTGCTCGATGCACTCAGCTACGGTGCTCCGCCGCACGGTGGCATCGCACTGGGAGTCGATCGCGTGGTAATGCTCTTTGCCGGCCTGGACAATATCCGCGACTGCATCGCGTTTCCCAAGACGCAGCGTGCCATGGATCTAATGACCGAGGCGCCTGGGCAGGTGGAAACCAAGCAATTGCACGAGCTGCACATCGAGGTGGAGACGCCCCCTGCCAAGCCATCGGTGGGCTAGTTCAGCGGCTGTGTGGGGCATCAGCTGTGTAGATTATTAGCTGTTTGGGGCATTGGCTGTGTGGAGCATTGGCGACGGCTCAGTCCTAACTGCCGCAATCCGCCGCACCGGCGAGGAACCAACTGCTTTCTTCGCTTGGTGCAGCCGATTTCTGGGCGGAAATTATCCATGATGTCTCTAGACACAGTACTTGATTTTTGCAAATCTTTGGCTGAGCCGTCGGCTCTTTACATCGTGTTTTTTCCGGGAGCGATCAGCATGGATGCTCGTTCGTGGTTTGTCATCCTTCTCTCAAGCTGGCTGAGCGTCGCTTGTCCAGCATCGGTACATGTCGCGCTTGCGCAAGATTCTAAAGCGACCAGCGGCTCGTGGTGGAATCCTATGACTTGGGGCGGCGAATCGAGCGATTCGTCCCTGCGCGACAGCAGCTATTTTAATGGCGAAGCTAAAAAGTCTAAAGGCAAACCGTCTGCGTGGGGTTTGCCCAAGCTCTCGTGGGGCGCTTCGGATAAGGAATCCACGTCGCGCACTGCTCCGCCGCGTGCTCCAAACATGTTTCAGAAGATGGGCCAGTCAACTCGTCAAGCTTGGAGCAGTACCACCGACTTCTTCAACCCGTTTAACGACGCCCCGCCAGCGCCCAAGAACCAGGGCTACCAGCCTCAGAAGCTGGCTGAGAAGCCCTCCGCATCAGGTGGCGGCATGTTCGGATGGATGAAGCCCAAGCCACCTGTCGAGAAGCCGGCGTCGGTCAACGATTGGTTGAGCCAGGAGCGGCCACGTTTTTAGCACTGCATTTGCCGTGTTCAGACCCGCCGCCAGCGAAACACGTAAGGTATCGCTAGCAGTGCCAGTGCCAGTGCCAGTGCCA
>CAKQWG010000145.1 GCA_934278005.1 uncultured Pirellulaceae bacterium
GCAGCAGTTCTGGCAGCTTGACTGGCAGCTTAGCAGGCACGTCGCACACCATGCGCGCCGCCACGACGCCTCGGCTGCAGCCGCCGGAGGCCTCGAACGCTGCGCCAGCGCGCAGGCATTTTGTCTATCAACCCGGTTTCAATGCTTCCGCTCCATAACCGTGTGCAAGCCCGCGGCACATCTTCAGGCAGGGCTACTGTGAACGATTGGCCAGCATGCGATGGATCTTGTCCACAGCTACCGCGGCAGCTGCAGGTTGCGCGGCCAGTCGGCTGGCGACTTCAGCACAACCCTGCGAGCTCTGCGGTAGCTGACGCAGGTGCCTGGCCAAACGTGCGGCAGTTTGCTTGCTCATCGGTAGCCAACTTCCACAATTCAAATTGGCGACTCGCTCCGCGTTGTCGAATTGATCGAAGGCCATCGGCACGACCACTTGTGGCACCGCCGCGCGCAGGGCTTGGCTGGTCGTGCCTACACCACCGTGGTGAATGATCGCAGCTGAGTGAGGCAGCAACTGAGAAAACGGCAGGTACTCGGCCGCCACCACTCCGTCTGGCAGGTGTCGCGGATGTTCGCCTGCGTTGGCCGACAGCAAAATGCCGGGCATGCTCAACTCGCAACAGGCCGCCGCCGCATTGCTCAGAAACTCACCCGCTTGTTCGTGGGCGCTTCCCGGCGCAAAAACCAACGGCCGCCGTCCATTAAACGAATCGAGCACAGTGGTCAACTGCTGTGCAACTAGCGGATCGAGCACATCGGCGCTGTCGGCCAGCGGGAAGCCGATCAATTCCAGTTGCGGCGGGCGATCTTCCACGGCAATCGCGAACCACTCGGGGAACAGGCCCAGCACCAGATCGGGAGACCACCACCAGTTATTTAGCAAGCGCGACACGCGGGGCAGGCCAATCCGCTGCCTCAATGCGTTGATCGGCTGCGCAGCGACGCTATCGACCCACACATCAGCTGCACGGTACAGGCTCGGCATCAGCCAGCCAGGGATCGACCGCTCCCAAACCTGGCTGCTCAACCGCGGCGGCGTACGTGGCGAACGCAGCAGCGCAGGGGCTGGCAATACCGAAACGAAGGACGTCTGTGGGTAGCGATCGCGATAGACTCTACCAGCGAAATCGAGCACATGGCTGACTAGCAGCGTCTTGCCTGGCACACACTGCGTTTCGAGCCAGTCGTAATGCGATTCTAAAAAATGCTCGACGGCCTCGCGAAAAATCAGCCGCGCACCATGTCGCGGATGCCACAATCGCGGATTGCGTGTCAGTCGCTGGAACTGCTCTTCGCTCACCAAAGACTTAACGGCTAGTCCGGCTCGGCGCGCCATGGGCAGATAGCGTTCGGCGGCCAGGAATAAAACTTCGTGCCCTGACTGCTGCAACTGGCGCGCGATGGCCAGCATGGGATTCACGTCTCCCAAACTTCCCGGAGCTGTGACAATTATTTGCAACGGCCGAGATTCCCGAGGTGCCGGAGACTTACTGCTTGGCATCTTCGGCTTCATAAAATAGTACGGCCCAGCCTGTCGGCACATTGTCACGGTACGGCAAGCGAACGGTAGCACAAGCTGTATCGCGGCGAACGTCGCCGGCCTCTGGCCCCAGAAAGTTAGGTAGTATCTCCAGCTCTTCCGCCGAGGTCGGCAATTCGATCAGCTGCTCGATGGAGTCGGCATCTAGACGCGGCATCGAATCTTTGACCTGTGCCTCAGTCAATTCGCTGCGACTGCCCCCCGTGACGCCGGCAGCTGTGCCGTTAGACGCCGGCAAGGCTGGGACTGAGTAGGTCACGTGGCCACTGATCTTGCGATCCAGGATCAAGCCACGCGCGGTGCCGCTGCCCCATGCATAGTCGCGCATCTCTACTAGGCAGGCGCCAGCAGACAGGTTTGACAAGCCCTTGAACACGCCCAGATCGTTGACCCGCACCGACATCCCCAACCGCCCTATAACACGCTTGGCACCACGTGCATCAACATCTACGATGGCAACCGAGAAGGCGGTTTTGATTGGATATCCACCGGTCTTATCCTGGGTGGTCCCTACGTAGGCGTTGGAGATTACCAGTCCGGCCGCCGGCGGAGGAGGGTTGGAAAGATATTCTTCAGAAGTTGGATCGAGGTCTTCGGCCAGCCCATGGAAGTAATTGCGAAAGGCATAGTTCTCGCCGATGGAATCCGATTTGGGAGCGCGAGCGACTTGCATGCCGTGCGCGTCATTGATAAACAGGCTCTCAACTTCGACGCCCGACTGGGTTAACGAATCCCTGAATTCGTAGACTAAGCTTTGGGGTTTGTCCCACAGACTGCGATCGCCGGGCATGTTATCTATGGCGAGCATAGCGCTCACCAGCGGCGATTGATGCGCCTCATGTTCCAACAAGCTAAAGCGGCGATCGATTTCGAATCCGCCCAAGTTAGCAGCCATGGTGGCCGCCAATTGCAAACGCTCGCGAGCTGAGTCTTTAGCTTTGGTGGCCAGCACGCTCTGACCTGCCAAGGCCAATGCCAACAGGCCGGAAGCCACCACCAGCAGGCCCAGCAGCAGTGCGCTGGCAGTCCGATTGCGGCGCACAAAGCGCGCCATCCACGTACTCCAACTCGTGCGACAGACCGACACGTTGCCATCGGAGAGAAAGCGTTCTAGATCGTCCGACATAGCCATAGCTGTTTCGTAGCGCTCCGCCGGAGAGAGTGCCATGGCCTTGCGACAAATGGCTGCCAGCGGCGGAGGGATCCCCGCTTTGCTGCTCTCGACCGGTTCCAGTTTGCCGGCCAGTGACAAACCTCGCACTTGATCGTTGGGCGTCTTGTCGTACGGGCTGTCGCCACTGAGCAAGCGATAGAGGATTGCTCCCAAGCTGTAGATATCGCTCTCCGGACCGACGCGTTTGTCGCCATGCAGTTGCTCTGGACTGGCATATCGCAAAGTCATGCCGCCCGAGGAAGTAGAGTCATTGATGCCCGTTAACTGCAGCGTCTTTTCACCCTGGATTTTAAATCGCGCATCGCGACTGACCTGAGTCGCGGAGCCCCAGTCGATGACGAGCGTTTCACCGTACTTGCCCAGCATCACATTCTCAGGCTTTAAATCGCGATGCACGATGCCGCGCGAATGTGCATAGGCGATTGTTTTGCAGACGCTCGAGAGGCGATACAGTAGATCGCGAAAGTCCTTGTCGCCATCGTCGATACGATTGGGACGGGCCGTGTGATAAGCCACCGAACTGGCCAGCAGATTGCCTCGATCGACAAACGGCATCGCATAAAATGGCCGTCCATCGAACGTCTCACCCCAGCCCACGATGGAGACGATCCCCGGATGATTTAGCAGCCCAATGATTTGAGCCTCGCGCTTAAAATCTTCCAAGTTGGTCGGCAATTGTCGGTCATGCCGCAGCAACTTCACAGCCAACAGCCGCGACAGCGATTCGTCCGTAGCGCGATAAACCTCTCCCAATCCGCCGCAGTCATGATACTCCTCAACGTGCAACTCGGCCTGCATGACCAACCGCGTACCGACCATATTTTCGGGCATGGCCGCCAGCTTATGCTGTACCTCCGTGGTCGATTCTATCTGGGTATGCATGTCGTCATCGGCGCGCTGGATCGCCGCCCACCGCCGGCGCACCGCCTCGAGCAGCTCAGGCTGCTCACGACACACATCCTCGACCGACAGACGTACGCCCGAATCGCGCGCCGCTTGCAGACGCTGGATGAGTTGGTCGATGTCAGGATTTCGCATAGAGAAGTATGCCCTCAGTGTGTAGTATTGTACCGCATGTCGATGCTGCCCAGCCCCTACCCTAAGCCTCAGCTGCGGCTATAACAAGATCGCCACAGAGCCCACTGCGACATCCGACGCCGCCTATGCAAAAACTCCAGACACTCGTGCTGCTCCTTGTCGCTTATGCGGCGGCGACTTGGATTCCCGGACCAGGATTGTATGTTCGCCAGTGGAATCTGCTGGGCAACCTGCTCGGAAACCGACTGGGCCTATCCGTCAATCCTCCCGAAGTACTCTTGGCTGGCCTGCTGTTTAGCGCTGGGCTGTGCAGCACGCACGGCGCTGTGCGAACAATTCTAGCCAATCGCCGGCGTTTGGTCGCGTCTGCTCTAGCCGCTTGGCTGGTCCCCCTAGTGGCCGCCACCGTCTGCGTAGTCTGCCTGTGGGCGTTGGCCGGCTGCCCACCGCAGGTCGCCCTAGGGATCGTCATCGTAGCCGCCATGCCCGTGGCCAATTCTTCCGTTGGCTGGGCAACTACGATGGGCGGCAGTGTAGCGCTAAGCATCGCCTTACTGGTGGTCGGCACTGCCCTCTCTCCGTTGCTCACGCCACTGGCCATTGGCGCAGGAGCCATCACACTGAGAACTGCCGAACACGCGTTTATGCACACCCCCTGGAGCGACGGCATGGGCGCATTTTTTCTAAGCTGGGTCTTGGCCCCCGTATTGCTGGGGGTCGTCACGGCGTCGCAGCTACCAGCCCGACTACTTAAACACATCGTGCCTTGGTCGCGGCGCGCGAGCTTTGTCATCTTGATCGTGCTCAACTATCTCAACGGCGCCCCTTGCCTGCCTGCCTTGGCCGAACAACCTGGGCTGTTATGGTGGCCGGTACTGGCTGCGACTTGCCTGCTTATGCTATCTTTTCTCGCCAGCCTCGCAGTGAGCCAATGGCAGCGCGCCGCAGCGGGCTTGGCAGCTCCCGAGCCAGCGGAGCGAATTTCGATGATGCTCTCGATCGTCATGCGCAATACTGGCGCAGCGCTCGTATTTGCCGGTGCTGCCCTGCCCGAATTCGTCTCCGTCAGTTTGACGATCATCGCTTATACGATGCTACAGCACCTGTGGGCCGGTTCCTTCTTAACTCGCAGGCCGCCCCCCGAGCACACGCGTCATGCTCAACTTTAGGCGCACTGTCCACGGCGTGGTAGCCATCCTACCGCCGCAAGCTAACGGCGCTGAAGGTAACTTGGAGCAATGCAGCGAGGTGCGTTACTGAATTGCTACGTGCAAACGATCGCCGCCCGAGATGTTCCGCTCCGAACACTTCGATATTGCAACCCGTGCAAGTTTAATGCGGATCGTTCGACGCTCTTTTGCAGCAGGTCGACCGCATTTCAGGCACTAAAACGTGGGCTGGGAATTTGTAATTACCGCTTAGACCTTCAGCGCTTCATCGGGCGTGGAAACTTGGCCCAGCGCCGCTTTGTCAGCTAGAAACCATAGCTCTCCTGCGGTGGGACGGATCAACTGCGACGGATACTCCTCAGGCTGATGATCCGCGTGCCATAGCTTTTCCAAGGCAGCCTGCTTGCCACTGCCGCTGAGCAAAAAGGCGACCCGCGCAGCGCTGTTAATCATCGGTGCTGTGAGAGTGATGCGCCACGTGTCAAGCTGCGGCACGTGATTCTCAACTACCCAACGAGTATTCTCTTGCAAGGCCCGCGTGCCGGGGAACAGCGAAGCGGTGTGAACGTCCTCCCCCATCCCCAGCAGCACGCAGTCGAGCGTTGGAAAACCCGCCGCGTTGGTCGGCTGTAGATGCTCGCGCAGCAACGCCTCATATTTTTCGGCTGCCAGCTGCGGATCGCCGCCCGATTCAGGGACGGCCAGTACGTTTTCTGAAGGGATGTCAATGCGATCCAGCAAACTTTCACGCACCATGCGATAATTGCTGTCGCTGTGATCGGCAGGCACAGTGCGCTCATCCCCCCAAATCAACAGCACGCGTTGCCAGTCGATTTGTCCGGCAGGCAGCTCGGCGAGCAGTTGATATAGCCGCTTGGGAGTTGAACCTCCCGAAAGCGCCAACCTAAAAAGTGCCGTCGGCGATGCGGCGTGTCGCTCAGCAATGCGCTCGACCAACCAGTCGCGCGCAAAAACAGCCAGCGCCTCAGCATCGGGCTCTACGTGGAGGAATTGTTGCATGATCTTGCCTTCCAAATCTAGGTGTGTGTGCGGATAGAAGTAGTGTCGTGGACCGTTCCGCCGGTCCTTGCTGTTACTAATAAACCATTCCGAATTGTGCTTGTTAGTTGCAAAATCGTATTTAATTGTCTTAAACGCATCTGATCGGCGGAGCGATCAACGACAAACATGCAACAAAAAAACTATTTGTGGGGTTCAGTCATACTCATGGGGTCCAGCGCACGCTGCAGCTCTTCGTCCGATACCAACTGCTGCTCGCGGGCGAGCTCACGAATCGTCTTGCCGGATGCAAAGGCCTGCTTAGTCAGCTCGGCCGCTTTTTCATATCCTATCAATGGATTGAGGCTGGTGGACATCGACAGGCTCTGCTCCACAGCCGCTTCGCAGACATCCGCATTAGCAGTCAGACCATGCATGCAGAATTCGACAAACGCGCGCACGCCGTTGGCCATCAGATGGATGCTCTCAAGCGTCGTGTGCCCCATGACGGGCATCATGATATTGAGCTGAAAGTTTCCACCGGAGGTGCCACACAGCGTGACGGTCTGATCGTTGCCGATGACTCGCGCAGCGACTTGCATTAAACTCTCACACATCACCGGGTTTACTTTGCCTGGCATGATGGAGCTGCCCGGCGCGCGGTCTGGCAGACTGACCTCAAAGAACCCGCAGCGTGGACCAGAGCCCAGCCAACGAATATTATTAGCCACATTGAACAGCGTCGAAGCGATCGTTTTAAGCTGGCCGTGCGCCTCGACCAATCCGTCGCGCTGAGCGTTGGCTTCGAAATGATCGGCCGCCTCTACAAACTCAATGCCGGTTTCCTTGGCCAGAGCCGCCGCCACGCGCGAGCCAAATTCTGGGTGCGTATTGATGCCGCTGCCCACGGCCGTGCCGCCGACCGCCAGTTCCAGCACCGCCGCCCGAGCCGTCCGAGCACGAGCGAGCGACAGTTCAATCTGCCTTGCAAAACCACCAAACTCCTGGCCCAGCCTCAGCGGTGTGGCATCCATCAAATGCGTCCGCCCGATCTTGATGATCCTATCCCACTGCTGAGCCTTGTCCGCCAACTCACGATGAAATTCTTCCAAGGCGGGCAACAGACTGTTTTGTATCTCTAGAGCCACCGCCACGTGAATCGCCGTTGGGAACGTATCATTGGTGCTCTGTCCCATGTTGACGTGATCGTTGGGATGAATCGCCTTCTGCTTTGCAAACCGGTCACCACCGGTAATTTCGATAGCCCGGTTCGAAATGACCTCGTTGACATTCATGTTGCTCGACGTGCCCGAGCCTGTTTGAAAGACATCGATCGGGAATTGATCCGCCAGCCCCCCCTGAGCCACCTCCTGAGCCGCTTGCAGCAGAGCATCCACCTGAGCTGCCTTCAGCGGATGCTTGCCGCTGTCGGTGAGCTTGCCTAGGTCCCGGTTAGCGATGGCACAAGCGTATTTGACCAGTCCCATAGCCTTGATCAGGGCAGGGGGGAGCGGCCACCCTGAAACAGGGAAATTCTCGACAGCGCGCTGCGTCTGGGCACTGTAGTAAGCTTGAGCGGGTACTTGAACTTCTCCCATCGAGTCGCGTTCGGTGCGGTATTCGGTCATGTCTGTTTTTCCCAAGAAAGTCGAGTAGGTAGCGCTCACGATCAGATTCATCCTATCCGGTCGTAACCGCTTGCCAACCCGGTATGCTTTTTAACCAACTAAGCCTCTGGCAGTCTGTTGGATTTTCAGCGCAGCGCTACCGCTCCTTGTAGTGCGGCGACTTGTCGTAGCTTTAGCGATGGCCGGACTACACGTTTTGCGAAACGGTAAGAGCAATTGCCGGGCAGCGCTACCGCTCTTTGTAGTGCTGCGACTTGTCGTAGCTTTAGCGATGGCCGGACTACACGTTTTGCTAAACGGTAAGAGCAACTGCCGGGCAGCGCTACCGCTCTTTGTAGTGCGGCGACTTGTCGTAGCTTTAGCGATGGCCGGACTACACGTTTTGCGAAACGGTAAGAGCAATTGCCGG
>CAKQWG010000146.1 GCA_934278005.1 uncultured Pirellulaceae bacterium
CGGCCCGACTAGCTGGTGCTGAGTGATGCCCAGTTTATCGTTAACTGCGTGAAACGACTGCGAGTATGGGCAGCCCTCCGTGCCTTTGTGCCTCTGTGAGAACAAAAAGGAACGCAGCTCTGCCACACTCTGCAAAGTGTAAGGTCCCTCCAGTCAGCGTTCCCGTCAGGGCTATAGGACTCGCACACCGCCCTGAGAATGTCTCACACGAAGGCACTAAGGCACGGAGTTAAGCGGCGACTGCAATTTGCTGTGCCCCCAGCGCGGCCCGACTAGCTGGTGCTGAGTGATGCCCAGTTTATCGTTAACTGCGTGAAACGACTGCGAGTATGGGCAGCCCTCCGTGCCTTTGTGCCTCTGTGAGAACAAAAAGGAACGCAGCTCTGCCACACTCTGCAAAGTGTAAGGTCCCTCCAGTCAGCGTTCCCGTCAGGGCTATAGGACTCGCACACCGCCCTGAGAATGTCTCACACGAAGGCACTAAGGCACGGAGTTAAGCGGCGACTGCAATTTGCTGTGTCCCCAGCGCTGTCATCCCTGGCAAAGTGCAGTGTCCCCATCGTCGTGTCCCCATCGTCGTGTCCCTGTCATAGTGCAGTGTCCCGCCCGTGACGCTAGTTAGCTGGCCCGATACAATAGCCTCTTGCCGTGGACTGCTCCGCCGGTCGTTGCTCAAACCAGCTACGTTGCTGCAGTTGGACATTCTGCTTCAGTAGCGGCTCTGCTGAAAGTAGCTGCTGGACCATACCCCTGCCGAGAGAAAGAGCCATTTTATGCAAGAAGGTCCGAGCCCCATGAATTGGCGCAGCGAACTGGTTCAAGTTGCCGAGCGCTTGACGCCGGGAATCATCAGCGTCAGGCGGCACCTGCATGCGCATCCTGAACTGTCGATGCACGAATTTAGCACAACTGCGTATTTAGCGGAGCAGGTTGCCGCGCTGGGCACTACGGCGGTGGTAACTGACCAGGGCGTGGGTCTGACCAGCGACTGGCAGTCGCAGCATGCGGCTTCTTCGTCGTCGCTTCGCGTCGGCCTGCGGGGCGACATTGACGCTTTGCCGATCGCCACGCTCGGGACCGATGTGTATGCCAGTCGCCATGCGGGAATCATGCACGCCTGTGGTCACGACGCGCATGCGGCGATGGTCTGGGGGGCGCTGGCGATTTTGCAAGACCTGGATGGCCGCGATGCGCTACCCAATCCCGTGGCCATTCGCGCAATCTTCCAACCCGCCGAGGAGACCAGTCAGGGTGGCCCGCTAATGATTGCCGCGGGAGCATTGCACGGACTGCATAGTGTGCTGGCTCTGCACGTCGATCCCTCGCTCAGCGTGGGGACCGTGGCCGGGCGGTCCGGCCCATTTACGGCTGCCTGCGACAGTTTCGACATCGAGGTCATCGGACGGGCGGGGCATAGCGCTCGCCCCCACCTGTGCAGCGATGCCATCGCTGCGGCAGCTTCGTGGATTGGGGAACTGTACGCGCGAGTTCCTCGGGTGCACGATTGTCGCGATCCGGCGGTAGTTAGCGTGGGTACTTTTCAGGGTGGGTCGGCCTCCAATATCGTGGCTGGTCAGGCGAGCTTGTCGGGCACGATGCGGACCTTCAGCGAAAGCTCGCGCGCGGCCATCATGCAAGAGATGCACAATTTGGCTGCCGCTACCGCACAAAGCTTCGGTTGCCAAGTAAAAATTAACTTTTCGGCCTACACCCCCAGCGTCTTCAACGACGCTGAGTTGTATCGCAGCATGCTTCAAACTGCACAGTCCCTGCCGTCTATCGAACAGGCACAGGTTCTCGAGCTGCCGAGCATGGGGGCTGAGGATTTTGCCTTTTTTGCCCAGCACAAGCCGGTGTGCATGATGCGCTTGGGCATCGCTGGTCCCATGCGCGGCGGCCACCCCCTGCACACCGCTGCCTTCGATGTCGACGAAAGGGCGCTCCCCATCGGTGCTGGACTACTAGCTGCGGCGGCCATCGACCTGTGTAGCACAGGGGCTTCGATGTAGGTGCTTGGCACAGGCTGCCTGCGGGCCGTACGGTAGCATGGTGATCGCCCCCGATGGTACAATGGTCGAGCGTTACTTTTTTCTGTTTTATAAGGAGCGGGTGTTATGCATGCTCACTTTCTAGTCGCTCGACTTATGGCTTGGTGTTTATGGCTTGGCATGTGCTGCACGGGAGCCATGCTGAGGAGTTCGGAAACGCAGACGAACAAGCAGACGAACCGAGACACAAACACAGTTCAGGCCAATAAGCCATCGCCTGTTAATCGCCAGGCTTTGCCACAGCGAGGGGCGGCGGTCTTCGCAGGCGGCTGCTTCTGGTGCACTGAGAGCGACCTGGAGAAAGTTCCCGGAGTGATCGAGGTCATCCCCGGGTACAGCGGCGGACGAACCCGCAATCCCACCTATGAAACCTACGCTAGCGGCGGTCATCGCGAGGTGGTATTCGTGGTCTACGACTCGTCCCAGATTACCTATGCGGGCCTAGTTGAATATCTCATCAAGCACATCGATCCGACCAACCGGGTCGGCCAATTCCAGGATAGGGGACGACAGTACGGACCAGCTATCTACTACGACAGCGAAGCGGAGAAGTTGGAGGCTCAGCGCGTAGTGGCGGCCATTGAGCGCATGAAGGTCTTTCGCCGTGAGGTGAATGTATCGATCGAACCGCGACAAGCGTTTTGGCCGGCGGAAGAATATCATCAGAATTACCATGTTAAGAACTTGAGGAAGTATCAGTTCTATCGCGCGGCCTCGGGCCGCGATGCATTTCTGCAACAGCATTGGGGGCACAGGTCGGAGCAGCTCGAGCTAGACGGTGCCTATCCATCTCAAAGCTCTGACAGTCGGCTCGACCACAGCTCCCCCGGCAGTATCCCGCACAGTATCTCGGATAGCCGGATAGGCATGGCGACAGCCGATGATAGCGCCACCGCCGCCGGCCCAGAGAAGGGGACTTACGCCGCCGACGGATCCGCCAGCGGCGCAGTGGGTGAACCATCGGCGTCGCCGCAAGAAGCCGCATCACCGCATGGCACCCAGCCCGCCTGGCTTGACTTCCACAAGCCCAGCCCACAAGCGCTGCGTCAGCAACTGACAACCATGCAATATCGAGTCACACAGCACGATGAGACGGAGCCGGCTTATCAGAATCGCTATTGGAACAACCACCGGCCGGGGATTTACGTCGATCTTGTATCGGGAGAACCCTTGTTTTCCTCTGACGACAAATTCGACTCGGGCACAGGTTGGCCGTCGTTCGTAGCGCCAATCGACGCGCAAGCGGTGCGTTACACGCAAGATAACAAGCTGTCGTATGCGCGGATCGAAGTCCGTTCGACGCATGGCGATTCGCACTTGGGGCATTTATTCTACGATGGTCCCGTGCAACGCGGTGGCAAACGCTACTGTCTCAATTCCGCCGCCTTGCGTTTCGTTCCCAGGGAAGCTATGCAGAGCGAAGGCTATGCAGATTATTTACCTTTAGTTCAAGAGTAGTTGATCGCAGCGCGCGGGCCTTTGCGTGGCGCAGGGCATTGCGCGGCCCGCCGGCGGCCGGAGCAGCACGGGCGGATATCGCACGCGACGCGTCTGGCAGCGCGCACGTAGCATCCGCCAGTCAAATTCCCCCTAGCCACGGCAAGCGGAATTGTCTGAAGCAGAGTAAACTGATTTGTTTACCCCAGTTGCTACAGTTTCTCAACCCAGACTACTCGACCCTTCCGGAAACCTTTCGGTGCGCGGCCTATCGAGAACCACTTGGAGTGGTTTTTGACAGTCTTCCAAGAGCGTTAAACGGCCTGCTCACTAATGAGTGGTATGTTTCAGTGTCAACGATGACCAAACGATCCCCGCAAGTTGAGAAGGATTTTATAAAGTATGCTCATGCGACACCCGCATCCTGAGTTACAGTTTGCATATAAGCTGCCATACGGCGCAGTGGTAACCGACCGCGGCGTGCAGTTCGTAGTTTTCAGCCGCAGCGCCACGGCCATGCGCGTCCTGCTGTACGATAAAGTCGATGATCGCGAACCGGTGGAAATCATCGAATTCGATCGCGACACCGATCGTTGGGGGGACGTTTGGAGTGCTTTTGTTCCGGGCATTGGTCCGGGGCAACTGTACCACTTTCAAGCCAACGGACCATTTGATCCCGAGTCGGGCCAATGGTTTGACGGCAACGCTCGCTTGATCGACCCGTATGCCAAAGCCTTGGCAGGCACCTTTCAAAAGAGCCAGGACGGAATTATCCGGCCGCCCAAGTGCGTGGTCGTCGATGACTATTTCGATTGGGAAGGCGACCGACACCTGCGCCGCCCGTTGTCGGAGACAGTCATCTACGAAATGCACGTGCGCGGCTTTACCAAGAGCAAGACTTCGCATGTTAAACACTCGGGCACGTATCTGGGGCTGATCGAGAAGCTGCCCTACCTAAAGAGCCTGGGCATCACTGCCGTCGAGCTCATGCCGGTGCACGAATTCCCGATCATGGACATCCACGGCAATCCTCCGGAACGTCCTAACTACTGGGGCTATGACCCGATGGCGTTTTTCGCGCCGCATCGTGGCTATGCCTACAGCAAAGAACCTGGTGCGCAGGTCAACGAATTTAAGCAGATGGTCAAGGCCTGTCACCAGGCAGGCATCGAAGTTATTCTCGACGTGGTCTTCAATCACACCAGCGAAGGGAATGAACAAGGCCCGGTCTTAAGCTTCAAAGGGCTTGAGAATCAAGTGTATTACATCCTCAACAGTGGCGGCAGCCATTACAGCAACTACTCAGGCTGCGGCAATACGTTCAACGGCAATCACCCGATCTGTCGCGAGCTGATTTTCCACTGCCTCAGGCACTGGGTTCACAACTACCACATCGATGGCTTCCGCTTCGATCTGGCCAGTATTCTGTCGCGCGATCGATATGGGAATTTGATGGCCAGTCCGCCGATGGTGGAACAGATCGCCGAGGATCCAATGCTGGCCGATACCAAGATTATCGCCGAGGCCTGGGATGCGGCAGGAGCTTACCAAGTCGGCTCGTTTGGCGATTTGCGCTGGGCGGAGTGGAATGGTCGCTATCGCGACGACGTGCGGCGTTACTGGCGCGGCGATGATGGCATGATCGGTCCTATGGCCACTCGCCTAGCCGGCTCGTCGGACCTGTACGAACACGCGGGCCGCGCACCGTACTGTAGCATCAACTTCATCACCAGCCACGATGGTTTTCCGATGAATGACTTGGTCAGCTACAAGGAAAAGCACAACGAGGCCAACGGTGAACAAGGCCGCGACGGCGACAACAACAACTCCAGCGATAACTATGGAGTGGAAGGGCCCACGCGCCGCAAGCCGATCGAACGCATACGCCTGCGTCAGATCAAGAACATGATGTCGACCTTGCTGTTAAGTCAAGGCGTGCCGATGATTGTCATGGGAGATGAGGTTCGTCGTACACAGAAAGGAAACAACAACGCCTACTGTCAAGATAACGAGATTTCATGGTTCAATTGGTCGCTGGTCAAACGCAACGAGGAACTGTTCAACTTTGTGCGTGGACTGATTTCCATTCGCAAGAGCCAGCCCACGTTGCGTCGCACGCGATTTTTAACTGGCAGACCTTTTGACTCGCGAGGCGTTGCCGACGTGAACTGGTTTAACCACATGGGGCTTCCCTTCAATTGGGAAAATCCCAGCGGTGGGTTAGTGTGCTGGCTGCCGGCCCCCGCTCTGGCGGATGACCCAGACGGCGTAGGGCGCGATTTGCTGATGCTCTTCAATGGCACGGCAGACACGCTCAAATTTGTGATGCCTGAACAAACTCGTGGACTACGCTGGAGCGTGCTCATCGATACGGCTGCTGAAGCCGGCCATGACGTGTTCCCGGAGCTAGACGGTCCAGATGCCCCAGCTAACCGACGTGTCGAGTTGATCTATCGCAGCACACAGGTTTACGTAGCAGAACGTCCCAGCTAAGCCAGCTTGCAGCTTGGTCGAGAGTCTGCCATAGCATCTGTCACATCCCATTACCCGAGTCGTGCTTACACGGCTCGGGTTTTTTTGTGTGGGCAGACGCGGCGAGGGCGTTGGCAAGTTCGTGCTATAATGTGGCCATGCGTCCCGTCCATCGACCCCCATCGTTTGCGTTTTCCGCCGAGTGTTGCCCAGTGTATTGTTTTCGCGGCGAGAGCCTTTTGACATCCGCACTGGTGTGCTTAATGGTGGTTGGTTCGACGACTCGTTGGCTCGTGGCACAGTCGCCGCAGTTGGTCGGACAATCTGTGGCAGGCGTAACTGGTGACTCTTCAACGGATCCCCTTCTGACAGAAAGCCTGCTGGCGGAGGCCAAGCTAGCGGAGCGGCAACTGTCGCAAGAGTTACAAACGGTGATCGCTCGCGGCCGCGTCCGCAATACGGTTTACTCGGGCGACTTGGCATCGCCCCGGGTGACGCTTGATGCCGACGTGCAGGTCTACTACGACGCACCCAAATTTTTGTTATGGATGCAGCACGGCAGTGACGCGCCAATAGATCAATCCACATCCCTGGTTCGCAAGTCGCCCACCGAGCAAGAATTGGCTGCACAACTGTCCGCACAGCAGGTATTGTTCGATGGCAAAACCCTGACAACGGTGCGGAGATATGGCGACGGCTCATGCCGGGGCGATATCTATTTCGACTTCCATCGCCCCCAGCAACTTCGCTCGGCGGGTTTCCCGTTTGAGAATTTGATCGAACTATGGCGCGATCCGCTGGCCATCGATCGCGCCGATCTACTGCATGCGCAGACCACGCCACTGTCCAAGGGCGGCTTTATGGGGGAGCTGTCCAAAGATACTTACCGCCTGAAATTCTACTTCCTCGGCGGCTCTGCCTACGATCTGCGCCGCGTCAGCTTTTACGGCAATGGGCAAGATATTCCATTTCGCGACTGGCACCTAAGTTGGAAGCAGACCGAAGGCGTCCACTACGTAGAACGCCTAGTGCGACGCATCAATACGCTGGCTCCCAACAATGAGCCACTGGGCACCAGCAGCATCGTGCGCGAGCAGAGTGAGCTAGAGTACTCACACTTCGAATTACCCGACTCGATCGACGCCGAGGTATTCGATCTCAGTGGCCTCGAGCTACCCGAAGCGACTGCTTTTCACGACCACCGCGTCAACGTAGGTGGCAAGCCGAAGTTGCTGTGGTGGCGGCAAGGCCAGTTAAGCGAGCAGCCTTAGCTGATCATCCCTCGACAGTCGCATCTCGCACAGCTGGGTTAACCGTGGTTCG
This sequence comes from uncultured Pirellulaceae bacterium, assembly GCA_934278005.1. Lineage (GTDB taxonomy): Bacteria > Planctomycetota > Planctomycetia > Pirellulales > Pirellulaceae > Aureliella. The sequence continues at coordinate 7,281 of CAKQWG010000146.1, forward strand.
TTAACCCGCATGCGCATCCTACTTGGCTACTTGACTACATCACTATTTGGCTGCTGACTCTGCCTGTTTGCGACTGGGGAGAACCCAGTCGGGCCGTGGGAAGTGGCAGGTGTAGCCGTTGGGATACCGCTGCAGGTAGTTTTGGTGTTCGGGCTCTGCTTCCCAGAAGTCGCTTACGGGTTCAACTTCAGTAACGACTTTACCTGGCCATTTGCCGGACGCATTGACGTCCTCGATGGTATCCAGGGCGACCTGCTTCTGTTGGTCGCTGGTGTAATAAATGGCTGATCGATAGGAGGTCCCGCGATCATTGCCCTGTCGATTCAAGGTAGTTGGATCATGGATTTGGAAGAACAGCTCAAGCAGTTTGCGATAGCTGGTCTGAGTCGGATCGAACACGATCTCAATCGCTTCGGCGTGAGTGCCGTGATTGCGATAGGTCGCATTGGGCACATCGCCGCCGGTATAACCTACGCGAGTCGAGATGACTCCAGGCATTTTACGAATTAGATCTTCCATGCCCCAGAAGCATCCGCCGGCTAGTACCGCGCGCTCGGTCATCTTTTTCCCTTTGTCTGAATTTGTTTTTTTGGCTGAGTTACCCGCTGTCGTGCCTGC
>CAKQWG010000147.1 GCA_934278005.1 uncultured Pirellulaceae bacterium
GGTTCCTTACGCGCATTCTGCGAATTTTTTGGAAATGGTTGGTGATTTTCTCTGGACCGCTTGGCTGTTGCTAGCTTCGGACAATTGGTCGTTTAAGAATGTAGAGTGACCCTGATAGTCCCCTCCTCCTCATTGAAGTAGGGACGGGGGACACTCCTCATTGAAGTGGCTGGCAGGTGGAGGACTGAGGGCTAGCAGTCGCTTTGCTTGTAAACCGGCGGCTTACGCGGCCAGCAAGGATGTGCCGCCCGCTGGTCTAAAGATCAATAGGCATGGGGGACACTCCTCATTGAAGTAGTAAGGATAGGGGACACTCCTCATTGAAGTAGGGATGAGTTGGGATGGGGGATACTCGTCATTGAAGTAATGAGTTGGGATGGGGGACACTCCTCATTGAAGTAAGGATAGGGGACACTCCTCATTGAACTCCTCATTGAAGTGGCTGGCAGGTGGTAGGGATGGGGGACACTCCTCATTGAAGTGGCTGGCAGGTGGAGGACTGAGGGCTAGCAGTCGCTTTGCCTGTAAACCGGCGGCTTACGCGGCCGGCAGGGATGTGCCGCCCGCTGGGCTAAAGAGCAGTAGGGATGGGGACACCGCACGTGGCTGGCAGGCGACCGGGCGCTCGGGGGCACTGCACATTGGGCTAAAGGCAGTCGCTTTGCTTGTAAACCGGCGGCTTACGCGGCCAGCAAGGATGGCCGCCCGCTGGGCTAAAGATCTAAGGATGAGGGACACTCCTCATTAGTAGTAAGGATGGGGGACACTCCTCATTGAAGTGGCTGGCAGGAGTAGGGACGGGGGACACTCCTCATTGAAGTGGCTGGCAGGTGGCGGACTGAGGGCTAGCAGTCGCTTTGCTTGTAAACCGGCGGCTTACGCGGCCGGCAGGGCTACAGCCGCCAACTCATCGCTGCTAGTCATGAGAAACGTTCGCACGCTCAGGACACTCGCTTGGCATCGCAGGAAGTTAGGCCAAGTCGGCATATACCTCGTCGAGCTTCATGTTCATCTGGACGCGCTTCTGCGATCAAAGCACAGGCGGTAACAGCTAGTTCGTCACAACATTTATTTGTGAACTAAGGTTAGTTGCTCTTGCAGCAGCCAAGCGACCGCCACGGCCGGAGCGCAGCGGGCGGCCGCGGGTGAGATTCGTTCAGCTAAGTCGATATAGTCGACCACCTGGGGCAGTTGTTGCAATGCGGCGCGGGCCAAGGCGGCTCCATGCCCGCTGAGTGCGATCAATGGTTGGCGATTATCGCTGGACTGCACCGGCAAATTGGCGGCGATCGCGCACGCAACTTGACTCGCCTGCTTGTCGATCAATTGTCGCGCCAACGTTTCTATCTCACCACCAGTCAGTCTCTCGCAGTCTTCGGCTAACATCCGCGCCAGCCGAGCGCGCGCATGAGCGACTGTTCTCGGGCGACCGTCGGCAGTGTCAAACGCTGGCTGCCCCGGCGGGTCGTCGGTTGCAATACGCCAGCAGCCATCCGCTGAATGCCCAAGTGAAGCAGCAGCATCAGAGACTTCTGCAGCTAAGCCTAACGCAAGGTACGCATCGTCGCTGGTCGCAAAACGCTCGGCGACAAGCGGCCAGTGCTGCCCATCGATCGTAGCGGCCGACAGGATCGCCGCCGCCGACGTTCGCCCCACGCCAGTATAAACCAACTGCTGCAGCCGCAGTCTGTCGCTGTCCGTCCGCGCCGCTGTAGCCACGCGGCCTCGCGATATAGGGATCACGTCCACCGTCGTCGAGCCAATGTCTAGCACTAAACACAGATTCTCATCGGCGCATGCGACACAGCCGGCAACCCAGCTACCCAGCGCGTGCCAGTTGCTGGCGGCGACGTCCCATGGATGGCGGCAAGCTTCACTGGCCGCGAGCCAAGTCCCATCCACGCCGTACACCTGCAGCTTCAACTCGGGCATCGCCTCGGTCAATCTACGGAGAATAAATTCGACTCCTATGCGCCGCGTCGCAAAACAGTCGGCCATCTCGCCAGTCATCGTTACCGCTAGATGCGTGTAGCTCTGGTTGTGCTCGCTACAGAACAGCCGCGACAACTCGCGCACGCGATCGGCCAGCCGATCGGCCTCGAGCCACATCGCAAATGGACAAGCGGTGCTCCGGCCTGACGCATCCGCAAGCTTGATATGAGCTCCCCCCACATCCACGCCCAGAACTCGAGCCGCCGCTCTGATAACGCTCATAGTAGACCGCCTACGCTGTAGTAGCCCTTGCCAGGTCACTGCTGAGCGAGGGTTCATATTGGATGGGCAGTACGATTTGAAAGGTGCTGCCAGTTCCAAGTTGACTGGACAAGCGCACTTCGCCGCCCAGTAGTTTGCACAGCTCTTTAACGATTGATAACCCCAAGCCGGTACCGGAGTGCTGCCGCGTCAATCCATCGTTTTCTAAAACTGCATTGCTCTGACGGAATTTCTCAAAGATGACCTCAAAGTCGCTCTCGGGAATCCCCACACCGGTATCCTTCACAGTGATATGAAAATACTTTTCCGACAGTCGACCCAATGAAACTGTGACCAAGCCCCCGTCGGGCGTGAATTTGATGGCGTTGGACAACAGGTTGGTCAGTATCTGTTGGATTTTCGGTTGGTCTTGAAAGACCTCGTCCAATTCTCCATCGGCTTCGATCTGCAGATCCATGTTCTTCTCGTCCACTAAACTGCGCAGCATATCGCACTGCGCACTGACGAGCTGCGCCAGGTTGAACGATGTGGGAGTGACGCGCATCTTCCCAGCTTCGACTTTGGCCAAATCCAGAATGTCGTTGATCATAGCCAGCAGCGATGTGCCGCTTTTCTGAATATTGGCGGCATAGCGTCGCTGCTTGTCGGTCAACGACGAGATGTCATGCAATACGTCGCTAAAGCCGATAATGCTGTTCAATGGCGTGCGCAGTTCGTGGCTCATGTTGGCCAGAAAGTCGCTCTTGAGGCGATTGGCCTCGAACAGGTGCAAGTTGGCTTGTGCCAGTTGATCCACACGCACGTCGAGCTCGGAATTCAACTTCTGCAATTTGTCTTGCCCTTCGGTCATGTGTCGCAACATACGATTGAACGCGTCAGCTAACTCGTTGAATTCGTCTCCAGTGTCGATGTTGACCCGCAAGTTCGAATTCCCGCGGCTAATTTCGTCGCTGACCGACTTCAAATGCTGCAGCGGATTGAGTACCAGTCGCCGCAGTACCCAGTGCACCACCAGCAGCGTGGCGGCCACGGTTAACATGGCCACCGTAATTAACCAAGCCAAGGTGGCCGGAGTCGCTACTTGAGTCAGCCGGAAAGGGAGCAGCACTTTTACGACCCAGAATGGAACCTGCTGAGGCCCAAACCGTTCAAAGCGACGGTGGCAAACCAAACAATTCTCCGTAAAGTTGACCACGTGATAGTAGGCATACCAACCTTCGGGCGGAGTATCTTCGGCGAACCTATTGTTGCCCTCATCGGTCGCTAATAAGGGACCAGCTTCGCGGAATAATCTCTCCATCTCTAATAGCTGATCGTTGAGCATTTGGCGCGTCAATAACGGATTGTCGGCCAGCGGGAGCGTTGAAGGCAGTGGTGAGAGCGGTGGGACACTGACTGCATCCGCTGGTGTCGTGGCCACGCCTGCTCCAGAAGCTGCCGCCGGAGACGAAACCGCAAGTTGACGACGCAGCTCGGCGATCTTCTCCAACCGCTGACGAAAATTGAGCTCCAGATCCTGCAGAAGTTTTGTTTCCTGCGGAGTTGCCGGCAGCTCGGCATAGTCCAAATCAACATATTCCACCTCCCGATCCAACATCAGAAATTCGTAGCGATAGTCGGGGTTGTCAATCAGATCTCGGCGCAGAATGGCTAACTGATCAGGCAGGAAATAGGAGTTGCGATCCGGAAAGATGGGTTCGACCTCTCCCGCAGTCCGGCGGTCGACGTGTCGCCAAGCGATCACGGACTGAGCGTAGTCACTGGCCGCTTGCCGCGTGGTCTGCTTTACCAACGGCTCTGCTACGACATGTAGCACGAACCAGAACGCCAATCCAATGGGGATGACCAGCGCAAAACCCAAAAACAATAGACTCTTGCTCTCCAAGCTCCAGCCCCGCACCAGCGTTCGCAGCAACCTGCTCAACCAATCGACACCGGCTTGGTACCATCTGGATTTCATACTCAAGAGCAGACCCGTAGTAGTGAGCAAATAAAAATGGAAGTGCCCTGGTAAGCCGCGCGTGGCTAGAGCTCTGCGGGCTCACGTTCCGTTACCCACAACCCGACGATATTATGACTCGTTATAGGTCGGGCGAAAGTCTCTGCGACATTCACTACGAATTGGGCCAGGGATGGAAGACTTCCCATTCTAAGGCACGCACCCCCGACTGGACAGCGCCGCAGTAGGTTATCGCCGAGACAACAATAGTAGATCGCGGACTAAGCCGACAGGCAGGAACGCTCGGCGAACATCGGTTATCATAGGGTATGCCCTGTGCATGCGGCGACAAGGTTTACGGATTTCTGGAACAGGTTTCTTCGATGTCAAAAATGCTGGCCTTAGTAATAGGCTCTTTAACTCTACTAGTTGGACTTTTCTTTGTGATGGCCCGCAAGGACGAACCGCCGACTAGCAGCGGACAGACGACGCTGATGATCTACTGCGCGGCCAGCAATCGAGCCGTGATGGAGGACATCCGCAAGGCCTACGAGGAGGAAACCGGTCGGCAAGTGCAGGTCCAGTACGGCCCCTCACAAACACTGCTCTCCTCGCTGGAGGTCAGCCGCAACGGAGATCTTTTCCTACCTGCCGACGACAGCTTCATAAAGGTGGCTCAAGATAAAGAGCTGATAGCCGAAGTCCTTCCCATTGCTACTATGCATGCAGTAGTGGTGGTTCCCCAAGGCAACCCCAAGCACATCACAAGTTTTGAGGACTTGCTGCGCGACGATGTGCGCTTTGTCCAGGCCAACCCTGACTCCGCAGCCGTTGGCAAACTAACGCGCGAGCTACTCCGTGAAGCGGGGCTGTGGGACGAACTGCACGCAGCCACCGAGGGCTACCGTACGACCCTGACGGATGTGGCTAACGATCTATTGGTCGGAGCCGCCGACGCTGGCATCGTCTACGATGCTGTGCTCTCTACGTATCCCGATTTAGCTGCGGTCGAATTGCCCGAGCTAGCCGCAGCTACCTCTCAAGTCTCCGTGGGTGTACTGAACTTTTCTAGCCAGCCCACCGCCGCGCTGCATTTTGGTCGCTACTTGACCGCCGCGGATCGAGGGTTAGCGCGCTACGAAGATTTCGGCTTCCGCACCGCTCCAGGTGATCGATGGGCGGATAAGCCCGAGCTAACACTGTTCGCCGGGTCGATGTTGCGACCGGCTATCGAAGCGACGATTGACAAGTTCGAGAAGCGCGAAGGCGTCCATGTTTCGCGCAATTACAATGGCTGCGGTATTCTGGTAGCGCAGATGAAAAGCGGTCAGCATCCGGACGCCTATTTTGCCTGCGATGTCGAGTTCATGCAGCAGATGCAGGAGCTGTTTCCGACCTCGGTCGATGTCTCGCAGAACGAGCTGGTGATCTTGGTTCAGAAGGGCAACCCCCACAAGATCAAGTCGCTTAAAGATTTAACCCGGCCGGGTTTAAGGGTAGGCATCGGTCACGAAAATCAGTGCGCCATGGGGTGGATCACGCAGAACACTTTTAAAGAGGGTGGTCTACAGACGGAGGTGATGGCCAATGTCACTGTACAGACGCCGACCGGCGACATGCTGGTCAACCAAATGCGCAGCGGCTCGCTCGATGCTGCCGTGGCTTATTTAAGCAATGCGGCCGGTTCGGCCGATTTTCTCGACGCGGTGCAGATCGTGGGGATTTCCTGTTCAACGGCCACGCAGCCTTGGGGGATTGCCACCGACTCGCGCTATCCGCAGACCATGGCGCGGCTGTTCACCGCGCTGGCTTCGACAGAAAGTAAGGCTGCCTTTGCCGCTGAGGGTTTTAAATGGAATCTCAGCAGTACCGAGTAGTGTCAAAGGCCAATTAGTCTTTCGGGCCAAGAGCCCAGCAGATTATCTAGCCCAGCCTGCAAGGCTACGTCAGCGAAGTCTACTTGCGTGCCCCGATGCGAGCCAAGCGCGCGTTGCCCTTGCGCTTCATAGGGAACAGCCGCTTTTTGCGCGGCGCGTCGGCTTCACCGCTGTCTGCAGCGGCAGCCTCTTTGGCGGCCGCAGCGGCGGCTTGTCGAGCTTGCATGGGCGCTACATCGCCGTCGAGCGAATCCTGAATCAACAAGCGATTGATATTGTGCTCAATCGCCGTTAGTTGCTGTCCCTCGTCGGCTGTAACAAACGTGAATGCGATTCCTTCGCGGCCCATCCGACCGGTACGCCCCACACGATGCACATAGTCGTCACAGTCCAGTGGCACATCGTAGTTGATGATGTGCGACACGGTGGTGACGTCGATTCCGCGGCCCACCACATCGGTAGCGACGAGGATACCTACATCGCCGCTGCGCAGATCGTTAAACACTCGATCGCGATCGCGCTGGTTCATGTCGCCGTGAATGCAAGCCAGCTTGGAACGCGAGAGCGACTTGATACGCGACAGCTCCGACTGCAGCGCGCGGTGCAGGCGGTCGGTTCCGCGCTTGGTGCGGCAAAAAATGATGGCTTGCGTGGGTTGCTCACGTTCGAGCAAGCGGACCAGCGTGCTCTGCTTTTGCTCGTGACGCACAGTGAAGTACCGCTGCTCGATCGACTCAACAGAAATCTGAGTGCTCGAGCAGTTGATGTGTACGGGATCTTCCATGTAGCGTTTGCTCAGCCGCTCTATTTCAGGAGCCATCGTGGCGCTGAGCAACATTGTCTGGCGATCTTTGGGGCAAGCCCGCAGGATTTTTTCGATCGCCGGCCTAAAGCCGATATCCAGCATGCGATCCGCTTCATCAAGCACGACGCACCATAAATCGCGGGTCTTGAAAGTCCCTCGCTGAATATGATCCATCACGCGTCCTGGAGTCCCTACCACGACTTGGGTGCCGTCCTCGAGCTCTTGCATTTGACGGCGCATATGTTTGCCACCGGCCATCGCGGTCAGCGCGGTTTTACAACCGTAGGCCAAACGCCCGAGCTCCAAGTAAACTTGTTCGGCCAATTCGCGGGTGGGCACCAAAATCAGCGCTTGCGGATTGCGGCATTCGGTCAACGGATCGAGCATCTCAAGGATGGGGATGCCAAACGCCGCGGTTTTTCCAGTGCCGGTTCGAGCCTGGCCGAGAATGTCGCGTCCCTCAAGGGCCGGCGGAATGACCCGGGCCTGAATTGGAGACGGGGTCTCATACTCCAAACGCTTCAGCGCCCGCTGCATCACTGGCGACAGATCAAGCTGTTTGAAAGAGGTAATTTCGGGAGTGGAAGAAGTTTCTGAAGCAGAAGAAACCGGTGCTGCGGAAGATGCCTGTGCGGCCATGGTTGAAGATTGCATGCGGTGGTTGATGGGCTTTCAAATATCAATTTGCTGAAACTCAGAGCCACCCAGCACGCGTCCACCAAGGACCAAATGCGTTGCACTAGCCCGACGCGCGGCGAAGGTGGCACATCACCTTCGCGGCGCTTCGGGCTAGCCGTAAGTTATGCTAGACAGCTCGAAAAATAACCGTCGTTTACTACCACACTGGTAGTCATCTATTCGATTCAGTTGCTTTATATTAGCTTCTTAAACCCTACCGTGTCACTCCCTAATAGTCATTTCTACCA
>CAKQWG010000148.1 GCA_934278005.1 uncultured Pirellulaceae bacterium
ATGTCCGCAGTGGGCTGGACAGTCGCTGCCCAGGCAGTCGCTGCCCAGGGAATCGCTGCCCAGGGAGTCACCGCCCAAGGAGTCACTGCCCAAGGAGTCACTGGCGAAGGAATCGCTGGGTCGCGCCCCAATATCATCTTGGTCATGACCGATGATCAAGGCTATGGTGACTTAGCCTGTCACGGACATCCATTTCTGCAAACGCCGCATCTCGACAAACTCTACACTCAGAGCACTCGTTTTACCGACTTTCATGCTAGTCCCACCTGTGCGCCAACTCGGGCCGCTCTGATGACGGGGCAGGCAGCGTTTAAGAATGGTATCACGCATACTATCCTAGAACGCGACCGAATGGCACTCAGCGCAACTACCATAGCGCAGATTCTTAAGTCGGCGGGTTACACCACCGGCATCTTTGGCAAGTGGCACTTGGGCGATGCGGCTCCCTACCAACCTCAGCAGCGTGGTTTTGACGAGGTTTTCATCCATGGCGCAGGGGGCATTGGCCAGGAGTATGCCGGTAGCCAGGGCGACGCTCCGGGCACCGACTACTTTAATCCGATCATTAAACACAATGACCGCTTCGAACGGACCACAGGCTACTGTACCGATGTCTTTTTCCAACAGGCCCTGGGCTGGATTAAGCAGCGCAAGGGCTCCTCTGACCAACCCTTTTTTGCTTATATCCCCACCAACGCTCCCCACGCCCCATATCACGTGGCCGCGCGCTATGCGGAGTTATACACGGGTAAGTGCAGCGATCAGTCTGCAGCTTTCTTCGGCATGATCACCAATATTGACGAAAACATGGGCAGGCTGATGCACAAGCTGGACGAGTGGCAGCTGTCAGACGATACGCTGCTGATCTTCATGACCGACAATGGCTCGGCGGCCGGCACGTATAACTTCAACATGAAAGGTAAGAAAGGTTCGCCGCACGAGGGAGGCTCACGTGTGCCGCTGTTCATGCGACTGCCGGGACAAATCAATGCGGGTGTCGATGTGGATCGGCTGACCCGCCACTTCGACTTGTTTCCTACACTAGCCGAAATTGCCGGAGCCGATATGCCGGCAGACATTGTGCTCGACGGCCGCAGCTTAGTGCCGCTGCTTCGCGATTCGTCAGCGGCCTGGCCCGATCGCGAGATGTTCTTCCATGTCGGTCGATGGAATAAGAAAGGTGCGCCGGGACAGTGGGGAAGAGGTAACACCGATCCAGACGCGGCCAAGTACAACGGATTTGCAGTTCGCAATGAACGCTGGCGGCTCGTCGGCAAAGAGCTCTATGACATCGAAAATGATCCGGGCGAAACCCAGGACGTGGCCCAACAACATCCTGAAGTAGCTGCGCAGCTATTAAAGGCCTTTGAGATTTGGTGGGAACAGGTGCGGCCACTGATGATCAATGAAGACGCTCCGCTGGACGTCGGCAAACCGTTTCGCCAGCAATTCGAGAAGCAGCAGCGTGAGAGCGGCATTTCCAGCTGGCGCAGGCCCGATATTTCCTAATGCATCCCCGCTGGTCAATTGGAACTTAACACCCATGCGTTCAACCGTTCTTCGGGTCTTTGTGGCTGCCCTGTGTATCATCCCTACTGTTATCGTTGAGAGGGTGCCTGCAGAGGAGCATCCAGCCGCGCGGCCCAATATCGTTTTTGTTTTGGTCGATGATCTGGGCTATGGCGATGTGCAGTGCTTCAACCCACAGCGTGGCAAGACGCCCACGCCACACATCGACCGGCTCGCCTCCGAGGGCATGTCTTTTACCGACGCGCACAGCACGTCATCGGTTTGCACTCCCACACGTTACAGCATTCTGACGGGACGGTACAACTGGCGGACTCGGCTGCAGCAAGGGGTGCTGTATGGTTTTGATGGGCCGCTGATTGCTCACGGCCGTCTCACTGTGGCTGGACTGCTAGGGCAGCACGGCTATACCACGGCGGCCTTTGGCAAGTGGCATCTGGGAATGGATATTCACTCCACCGATGGACAGCCGATCACAGGTAATAACCCGCAGAATGTCCAGTGGGATGCCAGGGTTACCAATGGTCCGCTCGAGCGAGGTTTTGATCACTTTTATGGCATATCGGCTTCGCTGGATATGCCTCCCTACATTTACATTCAAGACGATCGTTTCGTTGGCCGCGCGACAGCCACTAAGGCCTTCCATCGACAAGGCCCAGCGGAGCCCGCTTTCGAAGCTATCGATGTGCTGCCGACAATTGGCCAAAAGACGACGGAGTTTATTAAGCAGCAGACAGGTTCACAGCCCTTTTTCGCATACGTAGCCCTCGCTTCGCCGCATACGCCCATCGTGCCCTCCAAGCCATGGCAATGCAAAAGCCCAGTAGGCTCGTACGGCGACTTTGTCATGCAGACCGACGCGGTAGTCGGGCAGATTATGAAGTCGCTTGAGGAGGCTGGTGTGAGCGATAACACCATCGTGATTGTCACCAGCGACAACGGCTGTTCCAGCGCTGCCAAGATCAATGACCTGCAGCAGCAAGGTCATTATCCCAGCGCCCAATTCCGTGGCTCCAAGGCAGATTTGTGGGAGGGTGGTCATCGCATTCCATTCATCGTGCGCTGGCCTGTCCGTGTCAAGCCTGGTTCGAAGTGCGATCAGACCGTCTGTCAGACAGATTTGATGGCCACGTGCGCCGAGTTGCTTGGCGGCGAATTACCCGAGGCTGCCGGTGAAGACAGCGTGAGTTTCCTGGCAGCCCTGGATGGCAAACTCATCGAGTCGACTCGCGCCGGCCTGGTCCACCATTCGATCGGTGGCTATTTTGCGTATCGCCAGGGAAAGTGGAAGCTACTGCTGTGCCGGGGTTCGGGCGGTTGGACCTCGCCCACTGAGAAGCAAGCTGCTGATAGCTCGCAGCCCGCACAGTTGTACGATCTGCAGGCCGATCCTGGAGAGACGAATAATCGATACGCAGAGGAGCCTGAAATCGCTAGTCGCTTGTTAGCTCAGCTTCAGTCCGATATTCGGCGCGGCCGTAGCACATCTGGCCCCGACCTCAAGAACGATGTGCAGAACATCGTCCTCTGGAAAAATAAGCAGTGATCCCCTGTGTCGTTGATCGCTCCGTCGATCATTGCTCCAGCATCCTCAACCTCTCTCATTCATTGCTACTAACCACCATCTCCGCCATCATCCTTTTCAATCAATAGCCTACGAGCAGCATCAACCGATACAATAGACGCCCAGCAGTCGGCCGCCGCCGGTCGAGTAGTCGGTGCTCGGTTGAGCCGCATTCTGCAGTGTTGCATTGACAGTTGCAGAGACATTGCGAGCAATCAAATAGGGGAGATGGGATGAACGACGTCAAGAAATTTTTAAAGACTCCGCAGTCGCTGTGGTGGTTGGCCGTTGGTGCGCTTGCTATTGTCATCGTGCTGCTCATCGCGCGGCGTCTATACGGTTAAACTCTATACGGTTAAATTCGCAGGCGGTTTAAAATCCACGCACAATGCTTAATGGCGAATGCGGAAACGGGAGATACCTTGTGAGTGACCGATCGCCCAGTTTAGGAGCTTTCTTTGCGCATGGTGGTCGATGCCTTCAACGTCTGATTGAAGCTGAACAGTGGTTTGGGTATCCAGCTGACAGAGGCGGCGGCTACTTCCAGTGAAACTGTGACAGGCGATCCGGCGACTGCGGCTTCCAACGGGGTCGGGTGGATTTGAACGTTAACACCGTTGACTGCGTAGGCTTTCAACTCGGTGGACACTCGCTCCAAAACCTCGGCGGACGTACTGCCGGGCAGCACGGCCAAGCGCGCACCTTCGCGACTGGCGTTGATAAGCAACTGTTTGACCATCACCATGCGGCTAACTTCCATCATTCCCAGCGTTAGCATGAACAGCAGTGGAGCGACCATGGCGAACTCGACCACGGCTGCGCCTGTTCGACCCGGCCGCTGGCTAGAGCTACTCGGGGACCTAGCAGGCCTGGTTCGGCGCAGATTGATCTTAAATTTGTTGGTACGCGAATTCATCTTATTTGTGCCTGCGAGACGGTTTGGGGTTCAGTAGCTACTATCGGGCCAGCATGACCGGCGACAGGATGAACTGGCTAGATGTCCCGCCTGTGGTAGCCGTGATGGTGTGTGGTGCGATCATTGGCACCGGCTGAACTATTAGCTGCTTGCTGGACATGGAGCCCGTTAGCTTGACGTGCATGATGCGGACGCTGACCCAACGCACAATCGTGTAATTCGCGTTGTTACCATTGCCGGAGACCGAGGAAAAGATGGGAATGATCCGCTTCTGTCCGATAATGCTGGCCAGTTCATCCTTGACTCCGGCACTAATTCCGGTGTCCCCATTGAGTGTTAGTCCTGCATGTGGATCTAGGTTCAAAGGTTTGCCAAGTTTGACTAGGTCTTGTGCAGAAATGCCCTGTACGATCTGACGTGCGATGTCATTCGTACTATTGTTGGCACCGCCGATATCAACCGTGCCGCGGTTGCCGGGCGAACCGGTGCCTTGTGGATACAGGTTGACTTCGCCTACACCGTCGCGTCCTGGATTTACTTTCTTAGAACCTGCATTGTAGGCATACTGATCCGCTACCGTCCCTGAGAACAGGCTTTGCCAAGTTTGCAGATCGAGGGCAAAGGGAAGTATCTGCAGCTTGTCAGTGGAGCTGGGTGGTAATGAAAAACCGCTAATCTTGTGGGCCATGATTGCGGTCGCTGAAGTTTGCATAGCAATGCCCTGATCTCCAAAAATCCTGCCGAAGAAAAATGGGATTTCGCCATTTTTCGTCGCCGTGCGGCTTACTAAGGTCTGTACACCAAAGTAGGGTTGCGAACTGTCGTTGCTCAGGACGCTGTTTCTAGGGCTGCTAAAGTAGCCAATGCGAACATCTTGACTAACCACAGATAGGTCCAAGACTGGTCCGGAACGACATACTGGATTCAGCAAGGAAAAGTCAGCCGCGGCTTGGCGAGCCGCCGGTGTTGAATCTGCCATGGAGCTTCCACGTTCCATGCCCGCATACAGCTCCCAGCAACCTGCCATGGCCGCAGCATCTGCCGTGCGTTGTATTTCGGCACGTGACTGCGCCAGATATCCTAGGTCGATACTGAAAGCCACGAAGCTAAATAGTCCGAACATAAGGATGACGGAAAGAACCAACGTGGCTCCTCGACGTCGCGAAAGGCGGCTTCGGCGGTAAACCAGTTTTAGTTCCGAGGTATTGATTGACGGGCACATTTTATGAGTAAATCCTTGATAAATCAGCTAAAAAGTAGGGAGGTCGATTCGTCAAAGAACGTCACGAAAGAGCGTGAACTCGCTTACATGGCCGTTCGAAAGATAGACGCGAACTTTTTTCAACCGAAAGTGACCGATGCGGTTGCCGGCATAGGTTACTCCAGAGTTACTCAGAGAGTGCTGGGGTGAATAGCCGTCCAAGGATAGGTTCTCTCCGACTGCCGATGTCGCCACATTGATGAACGTCGAGCTTCCGCCGAAGGCTCCCCAGGTCTGGCTGGTACCGTTGATGATTCCAAAAGAGAAGCCCGCATCGGTAACTGCCACCACCTGTGTCCAGTCGACGGTTTCCGAATCATGGCTAAGACGCTCGTCGAGCAATGCACGCGCATGAGCGAGACATTCATCCTCGATCGAGGCGCGGAGCTGAAGCCCGCCCGTGGTAAACGACGGGTGCGTCCCATGATTTAAGTCAACTTGTAAGAGCAAGTCCGGTTGCGCTGCAAAGGGAACCATGGTGGTGGTTACTTGAGGCGCGTCCAGTTTCATATCGGGTTGTGTAATGTGCAGCTGCCAATCCTCTTCGACGCGCACTACATTTGTTTGCGCCGTTGCCGCGCTGGCCGCAAACGCGACCAGCAACCCTGCCATGCACGCAGACCAATATCGAGTCATCATGCTACTACCTCCCTCGCGCTAGCGGATCGACCGCCTGGCGAGTTTGCGAAAGACTTGTAAGTGCGCTGTCAGACATTCCCGTTCGGTAAGCTGGCTTTCCAAAGTCATCAAAGACTTTGGACCCGTGGCCTTTGCGTGCTGACCTTGCGATCAGGTTGCCTTTATCGCGGGTGCTCGAGGACGAGCCGAAATGGACGGTAGTATCGACATCACGGAAATAATGGAGGGACTGGCCAGACCCATTTGAAACCTACGTCAAAAAACTCGTGCGAGCGTGCCTTTTGCGAAATTTTTCCGAGTTATTGCGCGCCGTATCTGATTTGGCAGGTCAGCCACAGCGTCCCTACTCGAAGCACGGCCTATAGTGGCAAGTGCCTGTGGCCGTTGCCGCTTGCCGACTTAGCCGTAACACTTACGGATATCGAAGCGACGCTGATGACTTCGGCTCTGCCCACCTGGTGCGCGGATGTGCCATCGCTGCGGGCCGCACTGCGAGCAATTAGGCAATCACCACCTGGTGATCGCTAAGCCAGTCGAGCCCCCTCGGGTACTGGTTGGTCGGGCACAGCCAGCACGACCGTACCGTCGGACCGGTACAAGCCGGTGACTAGGAACTCCGAGAGGAATGGGCCGATCTGCTTGACGGGAAAGTTGATAACTCCGATGATCTGCCGACCCATCAGGGCTTGCTTGGTGTAATGTGCGGTGAGCTGCGCGCTGGACTGCTTGAGACCGATATCAGGTCCGAAGTCCGCCTTGATTTTGTACGCCGGCTTGCGCGCCTCTGGGAACTCTTCAACCGAAACAATGGTGCCTACTCGCATTTGGATCTTCTCAAAATCGTGCCACGTAATGCTGTCCATGGTTTAGCCTCAGATGGCATTGCCCGCGCCGCGGGCGCGGTGAGTTCGGTGTTACAAGCCATGCTTTGATCGCATACCTCGCCTGTTAGGGACTGAATTATAGTCGGAGATTAGAACATTTATTAGACCGCTAATTCGGCCAGCCAGGGCCGAGTTGGGGAGCCAGGCGAGTGTAGCCGCATCTGTTCCTCCAAGCAGCAACTCGATGATCGCCCTTGATCTTCAGCCCAGAGGCCGGCGCATCACTGCCGGCCGCGTAAGCCGCCGGTTTGCAAACCAGCGAACGCCTGTAGCCCAGCGGGCGGCACATCCTTGCCGTCGGCGTGAGCCGCCGGTCTGCACGCATAGCGACTGTGCTAGCCCCCAGTCCTCCACCCGCCAGCCACTTCAATGAGGAGCACTTCAATGAGGAGCACTTCAATGAGGAGTGTCCCCCCTCGCGCCGCTCGCGTCAATGTGCAGGAGGAGAATGTGCAGGAGGAGTGCAGGAGGAGTGTCCCCGCTCGCGGCGCCTCAAGAACGCGCGAGTCGGGAGTGTCCCCGACGCGCAGGCGGGGGAGCGCGCGAGTCGGGAGGAACGCGCGAGTCGGGAGGGAACGCGCGAGTCGGGAGTGTCCCCGACGCGCAGGTGGGGAGCGCAGGTGGGGGAGTGTCCCCGAACGCGCCGAACGCACAGGTGGGGAGCGCAGGTGGTGTCCCCGAACGCGCCGCCCCAATGTGCAGCGCCCCAATGTGCAGTGTCCCCGAACGCGCCGCCCCAATGTGCAGTGTCCCCGAACGCGCTTCACCAAGCGCCCGGTCGCCTGTCAGCCACTTCAACGAGGAGTGTCCCCATCCTTATTGATCTTTAGCCCAGCGGGCGGCACATCCCTGCCGGCCGCGTAAGCCGCCGGTGCGTAAGCCGCCAGTACGCAAGCGCAAGATATCCCGGTTCGATGCTAGCAACAGCGAACAGG
>CAKQWG010000149.1 GCA_934278005.1 uncultured Pirellulaceae bacterium
ATTCCAGATAACGTCGCGGCGGAACATTTACGATTGATGCAGCGATGTGGATTGTTAGCGAGTCATCGGGAGGGCCGACGGGTGTATTACCAGGTCGCCGAGCCTCACCTGCAGAAACTTATGCAATGTGTCGAAAATCGGTTTTTGGGCCGCTAAATCCAGGCCACTTCCCGCCGGTTTTTTTCACTGACATTTCGTACTGTTGCGATGTGACGATCATAACTAACAGGACAGGTACAGCTTATGAGTCAATTGAGTCAAACTCAGTCAATTACAGCTGAGCAGCTCGCCGAGCGGAGCGGCCAGACGCGGGTCGATGTCATCGACGTGCGTACGCCAGTGGAGTATCGCGCAGTGCACGCCGCAGGCGCCCGCAATATTCCGCTTGACACACTCGATCCGCGTGAGGTGATGAGTCATCGCAATGGCTCGGGGGCTGACCCGCTGTATGTCATCTGCAAGTCCGGTTCGCGGGCTGCCAAAGCTCAGCAGAAATTTTCCGCCGCAGGCTTTGCAAATGTTATCAATGTTACAGGCGGCACGGATGCTTGGGAGGGCGCGGGGCTGCCTGTGGTGCGTGGCCAAAAGTCGATGTCGCTTGAGCGCCAAGTGCGCATTGCGGCCGGCGCGATCGTACTCACGGGTGCTCTACTGGGACTGTTCGTACATCCCTACTTCACGGGTATCTCCGCTTTTGTAGGCGCTGGGCTCGTGTTGGCAGGCCTGACTGATACCTGCGCTATGGGTATGCTTATCGCCAAGATGCCTTGGAATCGACACGCCGATAGCTCATGTTCGGTCAGAGGATATTGAGTATGGATCATGTGCTCCTAGTCGAACTAAAAGCCTGCAAGAGCTTAGCGGAAGAGCATATCGCACAAATCCTCGGCTACCTGCGAGCTACCAGAATCGAGCATGTCCTGCTTATCAATTTCGGTGCCTTCAAGTATGAAATTAAAAAGTATGTTCTGTCCGGCTGCTCGGTAAATGCGCTGCCACGGAGAGACCAAACGAGCTCGGCGAGTGCGTTAGATTCGAACAGTGCAGCGTATGCAAATCTGCGATGAAGGCTATGATAAAGACTCTTTAGCATTGCCGATAATGTACGTTGCTCCCCGCCGCAAAGAGAGTCCATGAAACGGAGCTCAGTCCACGACTCAACAGCCCGCATGTCTTCGCATTCGCGCTGGACCAATGCGTGGCTGATAGCGGGTGTTTTACTGGTGGCCGTCAACCTGAGATCAGCCTTGTCTAGCGTGGGGCCATTGGTCGAGGAGATCCGGCTTGCGACGGGACTGTCCAATTCTCTGCTGGGGCTACTGACAACGCTGCCGTTGATCGCCTTTGGGATCATCTCTGCGCTGACTCCCCTGTTCACTCGCCGCTTCGGTATTGGCGGCACCTTGCTAGGGGCGATGGCACTATTGATACTGGGCATTGCCATACGATCTATGGAGTCGGTAGGTGCCCTGTATGTCGGTACGTTTCTCCTGGGTGTGGCTATAGCGTTCGGCAATGTACTATTACCCAGCATCGCTAAACGCAATTTCGACTCGCACTCCGGATGGATCACCAGTCTGTATTCGAGTGCCATGGGTGTGGGAGCCGCCTTGGCCGCGGGGCTGAGCTATCCATTAACCAGCGACTTCAAACTTGGATGGCGTGGGGCGTTAGCCGTGTGGGCTATTCCGGCAATTCTAGCGTTGATCGTTTGGACGCCGCAACTTCGCAGCTTAAAACGCTCAGAACATAGTCGAAGTTTCAAGCAATCCCTCAAGGACTTGGGAGCCTCGAGCTTAGCTTGGCAGGTAGCCCTGTTTATGGGCTTGCAATCGCTAACGTTCTACGTGGTGTTAGCGTGGCTACCAGCGATTTTGATAAGTCGCGGCTACACGTCCTCTTACTCGGGGTGGATGTTATCGCTCTCACAAGCAACCGGCATCCTAGGCTCGTTGATCGTGCCTGTGGTAGCGGGACGAAGAGTGGACCAAAGAGGCATCGTGGTCGTGCTGCTCGTAGCCGAAGTTGCGGGACTCATCGGTTTGCTGATGCCGCAGTTGGGTTGGGTAGCCGTGTGGGTTTCCATCCTGGGTTTTGTCCTGGGGGGCACATTCGGATTGGCCCTACTGCTGATTGTTGTGCGTTCGAGCACGACTGAGATCGCTACGGAGTTGTCAGGAATGGCGCAGTCAATTGGCTATCTAGTCGCTGCTACCGGGCCATTCTTATTCGGCAGTCTATTCGATGCGACAGGAAACTGGAGCTACTCCCTGCTATCGCTGCTAGGCATCGCAGGGCTCAAGCTGTGCATGGGCTTAGGAGCAGCGCGGCCAGCGGTGCTGACGCAGCCAGAGAGTGCTGACCAGCCCGACGCGTAAGCTCAGCGCAGGGCCCTGTAATTTGTCGCAGTAACTACACTCAGTAACAGCTTTCTATCGGCAACCCCAGTCGGCTGGCCTCACGCTGCGCGCGTGGATGGTGCAGCCGACTGATTTTGCACATCTGCCGCTGTTTAGTAAAGCTGTGTAGTAGATCAGTCCGAACCGTGCAGCTTAACCATCTTGTTGTAGATACCGAGCAGCAGAAAAGTGGGCGCCCACTGACCGACAAACAGGGCTCGCTGCTTCTGACCTGTGGACTGATAATATAACGATAGAGCGATCGATCCACCTGCGGCCCAAAGCCAAGTATCGGAAGGCAAGCGTGCGGTCTGCTCTTCTATCGCGCGGGCCAGCGGACCTTCACCAGTGGAGTGGCTCGAGACACCGTAGTCACGAGCAACGTTGCTGCCGAGACCCTGCGAACGTCGGCCAGTTTGCATGGATTCTGGAAAATTGGACATCAGTAATTCCTCTGGTAAGCACTGCGTTTGAAAGGACAGCGTTATCCTTTTGACAATGAACATAGAAATGCAAACGCCGTTCCCAATTCGGACTGTGGTAGAAAAAGGAGTGCGATCTGCCTGTTGATCGAATTGGTGAGCGATGTGGTACACCTAGAATGCCGGATCATGTGCCGGTCCGAATGAAGTGCAAGACTGCGAAGTAGTCGCGTGAATCGGTCCAGGCGTTATCGAAGGACAGCCCCGCGCGCAGCGCGTCGTCGCGAAAGCCATCGATGGTGTATTTGTACGAGTATTCCGTGTGGATCAACTCCCCTTGGCTCAATTCAAATCGCCGATCGTCGATCTGGATGGCTTGTGAACGTCGACTTCGAAGATAGCTTTCGATGCGTCCTTGTTGTTCATTGTAGAATGCATAGTGCTCAAATCCGTCCAGATCCAGTTCGGCACCCAACTCTAGTTGCATGCGACGTAAAAGATTGCAATTGAACGCGGCTGTAATCCCGGACGCGTCGTTATATGCTCGTTCAAGTACCTGTTTGTCCTTTTGCAAGTCTACTCCGATTAGCAGACCATCTCCCTCAGCGCAAAGACTTGCAATGCGAGTTAGCAGCTTGGTCGATTGTTCGCGGGAGTAGTTGCCGATTGTCGAGCCCGGAAAATAGACCGTCGTAGTGATTTGCTGCGAATCTATTGGCTTTGATGGACGGCGCTGTGCCGCATGATTGACCTGCGGCAGTGCAAAGGGCTGCGTAAAGTCTGCGACTACAGGCAATACTGCCAGGTGCGGGTAGTGCGCTTGAAGCCGTGCGGCGGTGCCGAGCAGGTGATTTTCTGAGATGTCCACCGGGATGTAGGCCACAGCCTCTGGCAAGTGATCCAGGAGCAGTTGCGTCTTGAGGCTGCTGCCGCTTCCGAATTCAATCAGCCGCACTCGTTCGCCCAGCGCCGCAGTGATCTCGCCGATGTGGCATTGCATGATCTCCGTCTCGGACCGCGACACGTAGTATTCCTCCAGCAGACAAATTTGATCGAATAATTTGGATCCACGCTTATCATAAAGATACTTACAAGGAATTTGCTTTTGTGGCTGCTGTAGACCTGCGATCACATCCTGGCGAAAGTTATCGTTAGACGATTTTGTTTTAGCTGCGGTTGGTGAGAGCATAGGGAGTAGTCCAGTAAGTGAAAGGATTTTTGCCGCGTAAGGCTTGTGCGAACTGCTTCCCAGGCCGTGCTCGACTCATTGGCGACCTGGGGCTTGAGCAAGTCGAATGCCAGCGAACTGCCAGCGAGTTTCAGGTGGGAAGAAATTGCGATAGGTGATTCGCAGATGGTCCGCTGGCGTCGCGCACGAACCGCCTCGCAAGACGAACTGGTTGCACATGAATTTGCCGTTGTATTCGCCCAGCGCGCCGGCGAGGGTCTTAAAACCGGGATAGGAGGTATAAGGGCTCGCTGTCCACTCCCACACATTGCCGCATGCATTCTCGAGATCACTAACGTCCGTGTCGCCCTTGGTGGATTGAGGTTGCGGGCAGTTCCCATCATTCAGCAAACGATCGGACCAATAGCCATGCAAGGGGACGCCATCGCTGGCAGCATCGTTCGGCAAGCAGTTCGCAACGCATGCTTCCCATTCCGCTTCGGTAGGCAAACGACAGCCGGCCCAGCGCGCGAATGCGTCGGCTTCGAAAAAACTCACATGGCAGACTGGTTCGTCAAAGTCCATCGGCTGCATTCCAGCCAGAGTGAACTGATGCCAACCACTCTGCGTTTTGTGCCAGTAGAGCGGCGCGGTCAATTTGAGCTGCTGCACAAAGTTCCAACCGAGCGATAGCCACCATTGAGGCTGCTCGTAGCCGCCGGCTTCGATGAATTGGAGATATTCAGCATTGGTCACGCACCGCCGAGCCAGCCGAAAGGGCTCCAGATAGACCCGATGCCTCGGCCGCTCGTTATCAAAAGCAAAGCCGCTGTCGGCGTGTCCAATTTGTACAATCCCTGATGGCCCGTCAATCCAGTCGGAGGAATGCTGTGAAGCAGATTTCGCAGTGCTTTGGTAGTTCGCTGCACCGCTCGCCGCACCCACTGCTACGCCCGCCCCGCCCGCTGCGCGGCTGGCGATTCGCCCCGAAGCTGGAGCATAAGCGGGGTGCAGAGGGTTCATGGAAAAGGCATGCTTGATGTCCGTCAGCATTAGCTCCTGATGCTGCTGCTCGTGGTGCAGCCCCACCTCGAGCACGGTTTGCTTTTCGGTTGATAAATCGCCATTTTTCAAAAGCTTGATGACATGGGCATCGACGTGCGCGCGATAATTGAGCACTTCTGCTTGGCTGGGACGCGACAGCAGTCCACGCTGGGCCCGCGGAAATTGTTCCCCAACCGTGTTGTAATACGAATTAAACAGTCGCTCAAAAGCGCTGCTGAACTGTGGATAACCCGGGAATTCCTTCAGTACAAACGTCTCGAAGAACCACGTAGTGTGAGCTAGGTGCCACCGAATCGGGCTGGCCTCATCCATCGATTGCAGCGTGCAGTCCTCGGGTGAGAGTGGGGCCGCTAGAGAAGCGCTAAATGCACGTATGCGGCGATAACGTTCGAGCATCGGTAACAACTTTTCGAGATAACCTGCCTCACAAAAACGACCACAGCTTGCGGATGCAAAGATTGTGCCGCTCAACGCCAAATGCCGGCTTGGCGGCAGTGGAAGGACCGCCCATGTCGAGAAAGCCAGTCCCGAGCCGAGAGGGCTGTGATAGGCGAGAGGGCCGTGATAGGACAGCAAGGCTGTGTGATTGAGCCGGGCCGTGGGGCTGAAGCATGGCAAATGCCGCCGCCCCGCTAGAGAGCCACTCGGTTCGCCCGCCGGCAAGCGCCATTGCATGCGGAGCGCGCGGTCTGCAAGCTAGTTGCCTAGCCGACTTCGATAACTACTTTGCCAACGTGTTGTTGGCTCTGGAGATACTCATAAGCGGCGTGTGCCTCGCCGAATGGGAAGACCTTGTCGATAACGGGCTGAATTTTGTGCAGTTCGAGGATGCGATTCATGCGCTGAAACAATTCGACGCTGCCGACGTAGATGCCGCGGACGGTCTGAGCATTCATCAAGGCCTGGGTCATGTTCGGTTCGCCTTTTCCGAGCACACCGATCAGTGACACCGTTCCGCCGACTCGCGTGGCTTGTAGCGACCGACCCAGGGTTGCCGTGCCGCCCACTTCGATTACGTGATCCACGCCGCGGTTGTTGGTCAGGCCCCGCACCTCGTCTTGCCATTCGGGATGAGTCCGGTAGTTCACTGTATCATCGGCGCCCAGCTGTTTTGCTTGATGCAATTTTTTATCGCTGCTGCTGGTAATAATGGTGCGCGCACCGAGTGCTTTAGAAAGTTGCAACGCAAAGATGCTGACTCCGCCCGTTCCTAGCATTAAAACGACATCACCGGCCGTCGTGCCGGCGGCGGCTAGAGCGTTGTAAGCTGTCACCGCCGCGCACGGAAGGGTGCACGCTTGGCGGTAGTCCAGGTGTCCAGGAATGCGAACCAGAGCTGCTGCGTCGATCGCGACGGTTTCGGCCAGCATGCCGTCGATGCCTCCGCCGAGACCGGATCGCAGAGCCGTTTCGTCGACAGGCCCCGAGATCCAATCGCGCAGGAAGTTGACCATTACGCGATCGCCGATCTGCCAGTGCTCCACCTCTGAACCAATTTCGATGAGCTCGCCAGCGCCGTCGGACAAGGGAGTGATCGGCCGAGTGTCATTGCGCGGATAGCCCCCTTTGGTAATCATGAAGTCCCGGTAGTTCAAACTGCATGCCCTGACGGCAATCCGCACCTGGTGACTTTTGAGCGGCGGTGGATCAAAATCCTGCAGCACGAGTGATTCGGGAAGACCAGCCGCCGAGACAATCTGATAGCGTTTCATGTTTTGTCTGCTTGTATCGCAAGGCGCCTACGGGAGCCGGGCTATAAGAGAAAAAGGTGGTTCCGTCAGCGTGAGGTAGTACTCGGAGTACAACGGTACAGGATGCGTATTACCAATGTACTGGGCCTAAGTTGTAAAGTTTTCGCGTCGGCCCGCAACACTAGGTTTTTCACTAGTTTTCAACCCGGTGAAAATTCAGGTCTCCACGCTCGCCCGGAACCATGTATCGTTGACAAGTAACTCAGTGAGGTTTGGTTGTTGGCTAGCGACAGCTTCGACCCCAACCCTAACTCCAAACCCAACTGCCTAACCGCTAGTCGACTAGTTCGTTAGTCCAGTTGGCCTCCTGGATAGCCGCGTTGAGCTCCCGAATCTTCTTGGAAAGATCGTCGGCTTGCTTTTCCAGAGCGTCGACCTTCAGCACGGATTTCCATTTAATCTCAGTGTTGCTGTAGTGGATGTTCTCGATGCGACCCGCGGCCGTCGCCTCCTTGAGCAAGCGATGTTGTGAATTGAGTCGATCGCGCTCGGCGATCGATTCCATCATGCTCTTGCCCGAAGGTAGTTTGCAGCCAATATTGGTGCGATTGATCCGGATGATCAAAGCTTCCATCTCCTGCAGGATACGAAAGGCTGTATTCATTAGCTTCTGCGGATCCTCGCCCGGTTCATCGCCATCTTGCACTCGGCAATTGATTTTGATGCGCTCAGCTAACGAGGCGAGCTTCTTATTCATATCAGCTCGCAGCAGCAGTGCCTCGGCTAGTTTCATTGCGTACTTTCATCGTGAACTTACCAGAGAGCTTGCGTGGTCCGCTTGGCCGACGCCTTAAACTTCAGGCTATCAAAAAGCTCTCTGATACGCAAGCAGTTGCATGGCTCGTCGATACATTGTCGTGGATCACCCCTCACCCCTCACCCCTCACCCCTCACCCCTCAC
>CAKQWG010000150.1 GCA_934278005.1 uncultured Pirellulaceae bacterium
GTCATTCTGCGGATACATGAACGGCTGGCCAATCGACTTCTTGTAGCTGTAAGCCGCGATGGTCGGCAGTTTGGCCAGCAAGCGGTGGATCGAGATTTCTACTTGGCGCTCATCGTGCGGATCGAGCGAATCTTGATAGAACGTCGATAGGGCACCCACCACCGAGGATAGAATAGCCATGGGATGCGCGTCTTTGGGAAACCCGTTGTAGAACGACCGCATGTCCTCATGGATCATCGTATGCTGCCGGATCGATTCGCGGAAATCGCTCAACTCGCGGGCATTGGGAAGTTTGCCGTAGATCAGCAAATAGGACGTCTCTACAAAATCGCAGTGCTTGGCGATCTCTTCAATGGCGTATCCGCGATACCGCAGAATCCCCTTTTCGCCGTCCAGAAAAGTAATCGCACTGGTCGTGCTGCCGGTGTTGACGTAGCCTTCATCGAGCGTCACGCAGCCAGTCTCTTTGCGCAGTGCGGAAATGTCAATTCCACACTCGTCCTCTGTGCCCACCACCAGCGGCAGTTCAATATCGCTGCCCGCCACGCTTAACTTCGCTGTCTGGGCGGGTGTAGTTTGAGGCTTGGAAGCAGAACTCATCAATCATCTCCGGTGAAAACGGCAAGAGGATCGCCGTCGTAGCAAAGCTTAAAACGGGCGTGCAACTGCGATTAAGAGGAGTTGCGCGACACTAACTGCGAAAAGAGCAGTTTACCCTTATGAGCTCGGCTCGACAATTGACCGTCAACGGATAATGCTTCACTTAGCTGGGTCAGCAGCCATAGAGCTTACCGAAGCCGACGTGGTACGTCAGAATCGCGGTAGTTGATGTTCGACGCTCCAATCAGGGCGATGGCCAGGGGTCATTGGGAATTGAGTTGGCTAAGGCTTACCGACGCGCGTATTGCCAGCCGCATCTGGCTCTACGCTAGTCGACTGATGGCCGTGGTCGTGGCTGTGAGCGTGCTCGCCTTCGACTAGGCCAATCGCCAGGGCGGCGGCGATTCCCAGCAGCAGTGCGGCCGTCAGCTGGACTCTACTGTGCGAATGGAATTCCATTTCGGGCAGTAAATCGCTTAGCGAAATGCATAGAAAAGCACCGGCGGAAAAGGCTAAGCCCCAGCCCGCCAGACTGCTTGCCCAATCGCCGCTGAGCTGGCTGGCACCGACCCAAAACAAGAAGGCTCCCAAAGGGCACATCAACGCAAATCCAATATTGACCGTCATGCGTCGACTGGGCGTGGTCACGGGATGCATCAGCGATGTAATGGACACGGCGTCAAGCGGTTTGTGCAGCAGCACGGCCAGAAAGATCCCAAACCCCGGCAGCAGACCGTGGCCGACGTGCCCCGCCTCGGCCACCACGCCGCTCGATAATGCCACTCCGTCCATCAGCGTATGCAGTCCTAGGCCGACAAGTACGGCCATCCAGCGCGTCGTACCGCGCTGGATATCTGCCGCGTGATGAGCATGGCTCGCGTGCTGATGGCCATGGCCGCTGCAGCCTTCGGCATGCGCCTGGCTGTGGCTGGCTCCCGGATCGTGAGCATCGTGATGCACGTGTTCATGATCTTCGGGCCGTCCGCCGGACTGTGTAATGGCTGCCCCGGCGGCGGTCATCTGCGCCTGTTCGTCAGCTACTAAGCCGAAGTGAGCCGGTTCGTGATGATGGAAGTGAAAGGAGCGAAGCAGAAAAAACGTGGCTAACATGCCGAGCATGACGCCCCACATGACTTGATCGATGCGATCTCCGCCCAGGCTGGCCAGCGAGTGCGGAATCATATGAAACACCGCAATGCCCAACATGACTCCCCCCACAAAACTGATCATGAACTGCATCCGCGTGTGCGTCAGTCGGATCCACTCAGGTAGCAAGCCCCCCACTACGGATGCCAGAACGACAGCTACGGAATATCCAAGCAGGGTGGCAAAAATCTGCCATTCGGGATCTAGCGCCAGCGGCATCGCTCTGCTTCTTCTTTCGCAATAGTCTCTGGAGGTATCTAATTTCAGCCCCAATCTTCACCAATGCACTCCGTTTCGCCTAGCAGGCTGCAGAAAAAGATTGCCCTCGGGATCGCCTTTGCGCATGACGTTTGCCTTGACTTTCCGCTTCTAAGCGGTGAAACTGGACGATATACGAACTGTGCGGCGCGTCACGATCTCATAGAGTGACTGTCCCTTAATCCGCAAGCAGTTGCTGTTTTTTCAGGCAAGACATGGTCACTCTACGACAACTCACCGGCTGGATAGCACTGGTAATCGCCAGCGCTGGCCCGATGCCATTGTGGGGACACCATGCACTATGCCACTTGGACATTGGGCTGGAGCATGTCGGTCACACACATGTGGGGCACTCGCATGCAGAGCTACACTCACATGCAGAGCTCCAGCCGGGCCATCGGTGCAGTCATCATCACGCGCCGGCAAAGCCTTTCGCGGCAGCAGCTTCTTCCAGTCTAGATCGCGCGGGCGATACCGATCGCGCAGGTCAGCCCGATGACGCATCCGGTCAGCCTGCGCTTGGTTGGTCTGGAACCGGCGACTCGCACGATTGTGCGATGTGCTACCATCTTTCTCAGTCCGCCTCGTCGCCCGGCATGTGCGCGGTGGAATATGTGTGCCTACCGCCGATCGTCTCGTGCGACGCAGCGGCCCAAACTTCTATCGCCACGCTCTGTGGCTGGCCCGCACCACGCGGGCCCCCATCGGTCTAGAGGATCTTTCAACTAGTCGCAGCGATGGTCGCTCTACGCGTCTCCATGCCGGCTATGCCCATGCTGTGGGTGCTGCTACCCATGGACACTGGTGGATGCTGTCAGCATTCACTCACCTAGACCTCTCTAGCTCTCTCCTGCAATGCAGTGGATGTCGAACACCCGCTCGATTAAAAATCTTGGCCTAGTGGTGTTTGGCAAACGTGCAATTCAATACATAAAGCACTTTCATAATGATTAGTCTCAACTCTCGGCCGCAGCGCCAACGCAGCGGATTCACGTTGGTCGAACTTTTAGTGGTTATCGCGATCATCGGTATTTTGGTAGGCCTGTTGTTGCCGGCCGTGCAGGCTGCACGCGAAGCGGCGCGGCGCATGCAGTGCACCAACCATTTGCGGCAGCTGGGTTTGGCTGTCCATAATTACGAGTCCGCCAATCGACGGTTGCCCTCGGGCTGGATCGCCAGCAACGTTCACGGCGAGCCCGGTTGGGGATGGGCAGCCGCACTGCTGCCCTATATGGAAGGCAACAACCTGCATCAGCAAATCGACTTCGCTCGGCCCATCGCCGATGCGCAGCATGCGGTCGTGCGCACGACTGTCATTCCGACGTTCCTATGCCCATCCGACACCGGCCCTAATCTGTTTGAAATTGCGGCCGGAGACGGCCACGACCACGATCACTCAGCCCTCAGCGTCGATCAGGGGCCCGAAAAACTTTTCCAGGTTTCCAAAAGCAACTACGTTGGCATGTTCGGCACCTTCGAAATTGAAAGTGCACCTTACAAGGGCAACGGTATGTTCTATGGCAATAGCCGTATCAAATTCGGCGACGTCAGCGATGGTCTAAGCAATACGTTAATGAGCGGCGAACGCAGTAGTCGCTTGGGCGGTAGCTTGTGGCAAGGCAACATCCCGGCTGCGGCCGAACCTCACGCGCGGATCGTAGGAGTCGCCGACCACGGTCCCAACGATCCACATGCACACTTCGATGACTTCAGCAGCTACCACACGGGCGGAGTCAATTTCATGCGCGCCGATGTGTCGGTCTCGTTCATCTCCAACAGCATCGATGCCAGCGTTTATCAAGCTATGTCCACGCGCGCCGGCGGAGAGGTGTTTTCAGAGAATTAATCAAACGCACCGTGCAAGTACCACTGGCCCGTATTCAAGTCGCGGAAGATCCACCAGCAACTGGCTTGCTCAGTGGCGACGCGATAGTAATCGCGGCGGACGCTGGGGCCGCGCCACCAACCGCTCTCCAGACGTTCGGGGCCGGTGGCTTGAATGATTTCCAGCCACGTGCCGCGCATGGTGAACCGCGCTGGACAAGCTGCGCGGGCAGTACCATCAAGCGGTGGATTTGCCAGCTGCTCAGCCGCTGCCCTGGCAGTCTCTAGCTGCGCAGCGTTGGCCGGCGCGTGTTCAGTCTCCACGTGTTCAGTCTGTACAGAATGCACACCGCAAGCGGGAGCCAGCAGCGGAGCCAGTCGTCCAGCTACTTGGATGGGCAGCGGTGGTGAAAAGAGCTGAGTCGGCCGGCGCTGTGGGTCTTCCCGCGCCGGTTCGCCGCGATGGCGAGCCAGTCGGGAACTCAGCTTGCGAACGGTCTGCTGGGCGTCGCCATCGGGTTTGCGACCCGTCAGCGGTTGTAGCCGACAAGCCAGCTCGGGTTGTGCTTCGCGCTGCACCGTAGCTCCCAACACCGCTTTGCGCCCCAGCCGGCTGCTGAGCGTATCGACCAGTCGCGCCAGTTGGCGACGATCGGCGGTTTGTGTGGCTTCAAACAGTTCCGTCTGTCGCCACACCAAGGGCCCGATCAGTGTCGCATGGAGACTCAAACGCCACAGCGGTGGCGCGCCAGCGGCCGCCCAACGCCCAGGCAATTGCTGCTCGAGCTGACCAACCAACAGCATCTCCAAATGTTGCGCATCGGCATTGGGGCGAAATAGCCCCAACTGCATTACCAGCGATGGGGCTTCGACCAAATCCAAACGACACACAATCCGCAACGCACCCTGGCCACGCCGGTTGAGACGCTCGGACAACTGCCGCGTTAAGCGCTTAACCAATTCAACCATCGTCTCGCGATGCTGTGTCGGAAACTCCAGCGACTGTTCCAGGTGCCAATCGGGTGAGACCTGGCGAGCGACGATCGGCTCGGCTTGCTGCCCGGTGGCTTGGTCCCAGCGCAACAGCAGTTGCTCGCCCAGCCGCGAGGCCATCCCGGCCCGAGGCAGTTGCGACAGTTGGCCAATGGTTCGCAGGCCTAGGCGTTGCAGCGAGTGGATCGTGGCGGGCTCCAGCCGCAGCCCGGCCAACGGCAGGTCGGCCAAGACGTGCGCGTCGTGCCCCACAGGGGCGCAGGCGATGCGGCATGCTGGCAAGTCGGAGGGCAGTCCGTGTGGCTGTGCGAGTGGCTGTGCCGGTGGCTGTGCTGGTGGCTGTGCTGGTGGATTGTCGTGGCGAGTGAGTAGCGCATCGGGCGGGGCTGGCGGCAGCCTGCGAGTGCGATAGTTGGCCAGGGCCCAAGCTGCTCCGACCGTAGCGGCTAGTCCCAGGCAGCCAAACAAGCGTTGGTCGGCCAGCCAACGGCACACGCTGTCGAGCAACTGCGGTTCGCCCCCAAACAATCCGGCAATCCCCGTCACGTCTAGCAGCAAGCATTCCGGCTGCAACAGCGAGCGGCCCGCCCAGAGCTTTTTATCGAGCTGTTCAATACCGACTAAGGGGCTGAACCGCTGGGCCTGCTCAGCCAGCTCGCACAAGGCCTCGATGTCCTCGTGTGGATCGTGCGGATGGATTTCCAGGTCCACGAGCGCGGTCGCTTCGCTCAGCCGCATACCGGGGCGAATGCCGGCAGCCCGGGCCGCTAAGCTGGCCGCTGCCACGATCTGGCCTCGCCGCGAGTCGTGTGCGGAGAGCACCAGCGGAGGGCTAGTGGTCGGCTGCTGGTTGTTAGCTGGCTGCCGGTTGTTAGCTGGCTGCCGGTTGTTAGCTGGCTGCTGCTTATCAGCCGGCTGTGGCGCGTCGAGCTGGCGCAGCGACTGCTGCTGCTGGGCGATGCGCTGGATGGGCCAGTTGGGCAGCCAAATGCACAGCACCCGGGGTGAGTTGGGCGGGCGCTGTGGAGGTGAGTCGCTCATGGGGCTGGCCTTGGGTTGAGTGCAAGGTGTGAGGGGGTGCTTGAGCCAGCCGCAGTTTGCCACTTAGTGGCTCCACTTCCAGCACCGCACTGCGTCCAGCTTGCCCGCCCCGCACGCGCGACAATTGCACGTGCCAGTGGCGCGGGGGCTGGGGCCGAGCGATTCGCTGCCGACCTGTTTCTTGACCATTTACTGCCTGACTGTTTACTGCCTGACTGTTTACTGCCTGCCGCTGCGACTGCGGTGTAGCGAATTGTGCTCGATCGATTTCCCGTTTAGTGAATTCTCGGTTGTTGTTTTCCAGGCTGGAAAAATCGCGTTTAGAAAACTCACTGCGGACCAACCACTGCACTTCTGCCCAGCTCGGCTGCAGCCTGGCTTGCCAGCCGCGCAGCAGCAAAGCGAGGCTTTGGCCGCACTCGGCCGCCAATTGCAGCCGCCGGGCGGAGCGATCGTCGATTCGCTCCAGATCGGCGATGACCGCTGCGACCGTCTTAGTCCGCAGGGCTTGATCGACGGCCCACAGAGCGTCGGCCTGCGAGTGAGGTCGCACAAAGATGACTTTGGCCAAGTCGATACCGTGGCTGACCAGCGACGGAGGGTAGATCTGGTGCTGTGTGTCGACCACCACTAAAAAACCGTCGGTGGCCTCTAATGCAGCGGCCGCGGCAGCCCAGGCGAGTGTGCTCGCGCCGCACGCAGGAGTGCTTCGCAAATATTCGACAACACTTCCCGCCGCGTAGCCACCGCGTGGAAGCAGGGCGTCCAACGCAGCGCAGCCCGTGCTGCTGCGCGCGGTCTGCTCCGCAGAGCGACCGCTCGACGTCTCCAAGCTGGCGATCTCTTGCGACAAGCGCTGCAGCAGTGCCAATTGCTCGCGGCCAACGGCACTGCTTTTAACGGCGCTGCGCTGGAGTGTAGGGGGATGCGACACAGGAAATACTTTCCAAGGCTTGAGGAAAATCCATTTTACCTAATGCTAGCATTAGCTGCCCATTTTTCCCGCCCGGCCATGCCTGCTTGCACGACCGCCGGTGGACAGGCCAAGCCTGCGACTGCCTTCCGTTGTGACAGCCCCTTGGACACCTTCGGTCACAACCAGCAAAATAATGTGGAAATTTTGTCAAACAGCCCGTTTGGCTGGTTTAACCTGCCAGATTCCACACTCCCCAACTCGCCCAAGCTCTCGGCTCATGACCTTGGAATTAAAGCTACAATCGAACGTCTACGTTGTTTCACTTGAATTAATGAGGAGCTATGCGATGCGGGGTTGGATGAGTTTGCTAACAGTGATGGGGGGCCTGCTACTGGCTAATACGTGCCACGCCGAGCGGTTGACTCCAGAGCGTTTGTGGGATTTGCAGCGCATAGGTGATGTGGCCGTATCGCCTGACGGTCAACAATTGGCCTATTTGGTGACCAACTACTCCTTGGAGGAAAACCAGGGCACCACCAGCCTATATGTTCAACCGCTGGC
Organism: uncultured Pirellulaceae bacterium; assembly: GCA_934278005.1. Lineage (GTDB taxonomy): Bacteria > Planctomycetota > Planctomycetia > Pirellulales > Pirellulaceae > Aureliella. Next base: position 7,340 of record CAKQWG010000150.1, read on the forward strand.
CTCAGCTCTAGCCGCCACGCGCACTCCCGCTGACAGCCAAGCCGCCGACAGCCAAGCCGCCGACAGCAAAGCCGCCGACAGCAAAGCCACTCACAGCAAAGCCACTCACAGCAAAGTCAGTGACAGCCAAGTCGCTACAGCCTTCGACACTCCGCTGCTGGTAGCTCCGGCTAAAGCCGTTTTAAAAGACGTCCGCGGCCTGCAGTCGCTCAGTTGGATAGCCCGGCCCGACGGACCGCGACTGCTGTACATCGCCCCCTCACCAGCAGCACAGAAGCCGGACAGCTCAAATAAGCCAGATGAGGCAGTTAAGGCAGACGATGCAGACGATGCAGACGATGCAGACGATGCAG
>CAKQWG010000151.1 GCA_934278005.1 uncultured Pirellulaceae bacterium
AGATTGACCTTTGGGGGAATACTACTAACCATGTATGATCCCACATTGGAGTTGACCCACGAGGTGGACACAGAGGTGCGCGAGTTCTTCGGCGATATCGTGTTTGATACCGTCATTCCCCGCGATGTGGCCGTCTCGGAAGCTCCAAGCCACGGTCAAAGCGTAATGGATTACGCGCCCCGCTCGCGTGGTTGCCGAGCCTATTTAGAATTGTGCATGGAGGTACTCGAACGTGACTAAAGATCGTCGTTTAGGAAGAGGCTTGGCAGCGTTGTTAGGAACGCCGCTGGAGGAGGATGGCATCATCGAGGGTGCCGCCGCGCCGCGTGCTGGAGCCGGTACTGCTGTAGCCACGCGCCCGACCGCTATGCCACCGGCCAGCGGAGCCCAGCACAGTAGCTCCCTGGTTCGCAGTACACAGCCAAGCGCACAGCCACCCGCACAAGCAAGTGCACCGTCCCAAGCCAGCCCGCGGTCGATGGCCGAGCCAAAGTCGGACATTTCATCGCGGCCCTCAGCCAGGGATACCGCTGAGGACCGGCCGCGGCAGTCGGCTGCCGATTCTAGCGGTTCGAGCGTTACCGGCTCAGTGCCACTGGCCGCCCGGCCTGCCAGTCGTCAGTCGCCGGTCGGGGATGGTTCCGCGCCGAATCACGCAGACTCTCCAGCGGTCGGCTCCGCCCGCACGGCCTCCGACACCAAGTCCAAACGACGTATCAGTGACAGCGACGATTTGTCACTTGAGAACAGCGATGAGTCCAGCCGCGTGCAAACCTTGGTGCTCAATGTGAGCGACATCGACAACAATCCGTTCCAGCCTCGCCGCCGCTTCAATGAGAGTGAAATCGCCTCGCTGGCTGAGAGCATCCGCGAGCACGCACAACTGCAGCCGATTTTGGTCCGCATCGTCAAAGGACGCTACCAGCTGATCAGTGGCGAGCGGCGCTTGCGAGCTACCATTCATGCTGGACTAACCACGATCCGCGCCGAGGTCCGCGAAGCCAATGATCGGCTGGTAGCCGAGTTGGCCATCGTAGAGAATCTGCAGCGCAAGGACTTGGACGCGATTGAGAAAGCCATGTCCTTCCGGCGATATATCGACGAGCATGCCTGTACGCAGGAAGACCTGGCCAAACGGCTGAAGATCGACCGCAGCACGATCGCCAACCTGATCCGCTTGCTCGAGTTGCCGGCGGAACTTCAGACGTGGGTACAAAACCAGAAGATCACAGCTGGTCACGCGCGGTCGCTGTTACCCTTAGGCGAAGAAGCACAGCAGCTTGATTTTGCTCAGCAGATCATCGACGAGGGCTGGAGTGTCCGCGAGACTGAGCGCCGCGTTACGGCTCACCTCGTCGAAGAGGACTCGTTGGGAGGCAGCGGCGCTGGACGGGCGAACTCGCGGACTGGCCCGCGCAAACGTGGCTCGCCGCACTTGGCTTCGCTGGAGCAGCAACTGCGACTATCGTTGGGCACCAAGACTGAAATTCGCCAACAAAACAACGGTCGCGGTAAAATTGTCATCAATTTTTCCAACCCTGAGGAATTCGAACGGCTTTTTGCCCTGGTTTGTCCGCAAATCGTTAAAAAAGCCGCGTAGGGCATTAGCGAGCGGCTGTTGGGAATAGAATAATGGTATAGACCTAGTACTACGGTCCTTCCATTTCCCGCTAACTGGAGCTTTCCCCTATGACGACACCTTCCTCTCGTCGCAATTTTATTAAGACTTCTACGGTCACTGCGAGCGGACTAGTAGCCGCATCGCAGATAGGTCGCACCGCTCACGCCGCTGGCTCGGACGAGATTCGCTTTGTCGTCATCGGCCTAGGCGGCCGCGGATCCGGTGCGGCGGTGAATATCATGGAGACCAAGGGCAATGTTAAGTTGGTCGCTGTGGCCGATGCCTTTGGCAAACGCGCGGCCTACTCTGTGGCAGCGCTCAAGAAGAAGTATGGCGACAAAGTCGACGTGCCTGAAGACCGTATCTTCGCTGGACTCGACGCCTATAAAGCCGCCATAGATAGCGACTGCGATTTAGTAGTCATCGCGACGCCGCCTGGCTTTAAGCCTCAACAATTTGAATATGCAGTCAACAAAGGCAAGCACGTATTCATGGAAAAGCCGGTGGCCTCAGATGCCGTTGGCGTGCGCCGCGTTTTGGCTTCTGTAGAAGAATCCAAGAAGAAGAACTTGATGGTCGGCATCGGTCTACAGCGACGCCACGAGCCGCAGTACATCGAAACCGTCAAACGACTCCACGACGGCGCCATTGGCGACATCATCGCTCTTCGCGTCTATTGGAACGGCGGGGGAATTTGGCACAAAGGTCGCGATGAAGCACAAGGACTTATGCCGCCCGGTAAGCCCGTTACTGAAATGGCCTACCAGTGCAACAATTGGTACCACTTCAACTGGCTCTCTGGCGACCAGATTTGCGAGCAACATATTCACAACCTCGACGTGGGGTGTTGGGTCAAAGACGCATATCCGGTCGAATGCAACGGCATGGGTGGTCGAGAACAGCGGATGGGTGGCGATCCGACCAAATCGCAGATCTTTGATCACACCTTCTGCGAATATACCTTTGCCGACGGCACCAAGATGTTCAGCCAGGGACGCCACTTGGCAAACTCGTGGGAAATCGTCGACGAATTCGCGCATGGATCGAAGGGGACCGCTAAACCTTCCGGCATAATTGAAGGCCCCAATGCCTGGAAGTTCGCAGGCGAACGATTGGGTGGTCACCAGCAGGAGCAGCACGATCTGATCGAAGCTCTGATGCGCGGCGAGATCTACAATGAAGGCGAAATCGGCGCCAAGTCCACCTTCACCGCGATCCTTGGGCGCGAAGCCTGTTACTCTGGCAAAGTCGTCAAGTGGGACGAGCTGCTCAAGAACGGTCGCGAGTTAGCGCCCGGCATCGACGGCTACACGCTCGATTCCGATCCGCCGACCATGCCCGACAAAAACGGCGCCTATCCACACCCAGTGCCGGGCCAGTACAGCCCGTACGCCTAAGGATCGGTGAGCTGATCACTAATGCGCCAGCTAACTCGTAGCCTGGTGATTCGATGCGCAAGGTCCCTTCCGCCTGCGGCAGGGACCGACATGTCTGGGGCGCAAGCTGTGGTTAGAAAATAGATGGTTAGAAAACCCAGCGATTGAGCTGCGCTGGAACCCAATGCGGGGACAGTTAGGCGCGGCTTCTTGACTGGGTGAATAGGCTAGTTTCGGTCTGGCACACACACAGAATGCCGACACTTGAAAAACTCTAATAGCATTTCTGACTGCTGGTATTTAGCAACGCCTTAGTCGGCTGGAGCGTAGGTCGGATTGGGTTGGTGGGGAATGGGCGCGCCGACTGCTCGCTGCCAAGCCAGTAGATCATCCAGCAGTCGATCGCGTTGTTCGGGATGACTGTTGGCCAGATTGTGTCGCTCGCCGATATCTTCTTTTAGATTGTAGAGTTCTACAGCTCCATTGGTGGCCAGTTCGGCTCGCCCGCCATCGAGTACCCACTCCTCCAAATAAAGATGCAGCTTCCAATCGCCCTGCCGGACTACGCTGACTGGCCGCGTGCGAAAACCGGTCCGCTCGTCTAGTTCACGGGCTCGTATGACGGGATCGTTGAGATAGCCCGGGAAGTGCCAATAGATCGACTTGCGTTGCAATTCGCTTTGGCCGTTGAGCAGTGGTAGTAAACTCTCACCATCGAGTTGCTTTGCGGCAGGCAGTTGGGCTCCGGCCAGGGCCAGGAAGGTGGGGAACAGATCTTGATTAATGACCGGCACATCGCACCGACTGCCCGGCTTGGTCACACCAGGCCAACGCATGATCCATGGCTCGCGTATGCCCCCTTCGTAGTAGCAGCCTTTATTACCACGGAGAGGCTCTTGCGACGATTTTTGCGTGCCACCATTGTCGCTGGTGAACACGATCAGCGTGTTGTCTTCCAAGTCCAGTTCATTGAGCTTGTCAAGCAAGCGTCCGACGCCTGCGTCGAGGTCGTACAGACATGCAGCGTAGAGCGGCATATCGTGCTGAGCACCGGGCTTTTTGGCTTTGAACTTTTCGAGCGATTCCGGACGAGCCTGTAGTGCGGAGTGGATCGCGTAGTGGGAAAGATAGACAAAGAACGGTCCCTCGCGATTCTGCTCAATAAAATCGCAGGCGGCGTCGGTCAGCGAGAAGATCCGCTTAGGGTTATCTGGCGTGCTTTTCCCCCAACCGCTTTGAGATTCAAAGACCGTATCGAAGCCTTGCTCTTCAGGCGCCGCGCCATCGCGGCCGGCAAGGTGCCATTTGCCGAAGATGCCCGTGGCGTATCCGGCAGACTTTAGCGCGTCCGCTAAAGTCACATTGTCCGGCGGCAAACCACTCTTGTTGGCGATGGGGATCAGCCGCTGTTCGTGCTTGGGTCCTCGGTCGGTGGATTGCACCGCGTACACGCCATGCCGCGGCGTGTAGTTACCCGAGAGCAAGCATGCGCGACTCGGGGCGCAATTGCCTGCCGCCGCATAGCCGTCCGTAAAGACCATGCCTTGGGCTGCCAACCGGTCGAGATGGGGTGTCTCGTAGAAGTCGCTCCCCTGATAACCGACATCTTTCCAGCCCAGATCGTCGGCGAAGATGAGAATGATATTCGGCCTGTCGGCTGCGGCTAGCTGCGGGCAGAGCAGGCAGGACAGCAGGCCTAGCAGGAATAAGCTCTTCATAATAGTAGATTCCGTTAAAGGGTGAGCAGCCAGCCACGAAGACTTGAGGAGCTACTACTATATCAAACTGGCCATAATCTCGGCGGCTAAAAAGAAGGAACCCGTGCTATAGATAACGTGTCCACTGGGTGCGGTCTGGCAGGCGTGTGCCCAGGCCGCGGCCGGAGTTTGCACGACCTCGATTGTCGGTGGCACCGCCGACTGACGGGCTCCGCTGCTGAGTAGTTGCTCAGCCCGGTGCCGCAGCTCGGAGACCGGCAGACCGCGTGGATTCTTCTGATAGGCAGTCAAAATCAAGCGGCTGGCCCGCGCGGCCAACATCTCTAACATCTGTCCCCAGTCCTTGTCGCGGCTGGCCGCAAACACCACGCTGACAGGACGGCCCGGAAAATGGTCGTTTAAAGCCGCTAGACCGGCGGCTATCGAAGCGGGGTTGTGTGCGCTGTCGATGATTGCCAGCGGCTGGTGACTGACAATTTGCAAGCGCGCCGGCGGCTGCGCGACGGCCAGCGCCTGCTGCAGTGCAGCTCGCGAAAATTGCCAGCCCTGTTGCTGCAGCAGGCTCAGCGTAGCCAGTACCGCAGCGATATTGTCCGCCTGATGTCGTCCCAGCAAACAGGTCTGCCAGCGTCCCGTCAGATCGCTCTCAGCGGCCGGCAACGCTGTATCGAGAAGCGCCGGCGCTGCAGCAGGAATCGCGTGCGCTGCAGCGGCAACCGGCCCTGAGGCAACCGCCGGCACCTCGAGCTCGGCCGCGGCTGAGGCATCGCTGGCAACGCCCCGTTCGTAATTCACCTGCGCGCCGGCGAGGTTACTGGCGAGGTTACCGGCAGCTTGATCGGCGAGGCATTGGTCACACGCGTCGGGTGGCTGGCTTGCGGGCTGGTAGGACTGATCACGCTCGGGGGACCACTGGACATGAAAATCGCGGTCGATGAACTGCGCAGGCGCGCCCTGCGCCAGAGCTACATCTGCAATAGCGCTGCGAGCTTGAGGAGCTCGTGCGATGCATACCACTGGCACGCCGGGTTTGATGATGCCGGCCTTCTCGCGAGCGATGGCGTCGAGCGTGGTGCCGAGTTGACTTTGGTGATCAAGACTGATGGATGTAATGATTGAAACGATCGGGGTACAGACATTGGTGCTGTCTAGACGCCCACCCAGGCCGACTTCCAAGACCACCACTTGAGCCTTTTGCTGAGCGAAGTGCAGCAGTCCCATGGCTGTGGTCAATTCAAAGAATGTAGACCGGCCCTCCCCTCTAGCCTCCAAAGCGGCTGCAGCCGAACGGACCATGCCGGTCAGGGCGACTAGTTGTGCGGGACTGCACGCGGCGCCGTCGACTTGTATGCGCTCCTCGAGCCGCAGCAGATGCGGTGAAGTATAGAGGCCAGTGCGTTTGCCGCTGGCTCGGAGCGTGGCGGCCAGCAGCGTGGCCGTAGTCCCCTTACCTTTCGTCCCGGCGACATGCAGGATCGGATACTGCAGCTGCGGCCGGCCCAGCGCGTCGAGCAGCTTTCGCATGCGGTCCAGGCGATAGTAGCCGAGCGTGTAGGGCGTGGCCCCGATTTTCTCGTAGTCGATACGGTCGTACAGGTAGCCCAGGGCCGCGGAGTATTCGGGGGCTTCGTCTGTGGTGTGAGGGATTTGGGGGATGATAGCGGACACTTTGTGAAAAACTCCCCAAATTATGGTGATGTTCCTACTGCTTGCGATCATTTTCGTGCATATTTATAGTTCTCACAAGCAAGCGCGACAAACGCAGTGAACCAAGCTCGGGCGACTTTCGTAGAATTCGAAGCCGAACTAGCTATTTTCTCCCGCTTCATCTCACCCACTGACTCGACACCTACTCTATTCTCGTTGCACGTACAAGGATTTGCCTTTCCTATGAGCGCCTCGACCGTTGCTGAAGCAGAAAAACCTGATTCTCCCGATATTGCGTCGGATGTTGTCATTGAGACTCGGAATTTGGGCAAAACCTACCGAGACTTCTGGGGCCGCAAGAAGGTGGCAGCCCTTAAAGCGCTGGACATCGAAGTGCGCAAAGGGGAGATCTTCGGACTGTTAGGCCCCAACGGTTCGGGCAAATCGACGACCATCAAGCTCATCCAGGGATTGTTGTTCCCCACCTCGGGCCGCGCCTTTGTGTTTGGCAAAGATGCGCGCGATGTAACTAAAAATGAGCGAATTGGCTATCTGCCCGAGGAATCGTACTTGTACAAGTTCCTCAACGCCGAAGAAACGCTCGACTTCTACGGCCGGCTGTTCGACATGCCAGCGGAACTGCGCCGCGAACGGACCGAACAATTGATCAAGATGGTGGGCCTAAACCAGGCTCGCCGGCGACAGTTGAAAGAGTACTCCAAGGGCATGACTCGCCGCATCGGTCTGGCGCAGGCCCTGATCAACGAACCAGACCTGCTGATTCTGGATGAACCGACGACCGGCATGGACCCCATCGGTAGCCGCGAGATGAAGGATTTAATCGTCCGCCTGCGCGACGAAGGCAAGACAATCCTGATGTGCTCTCACCAATTGGCCGACGTGCAAGACGTGTGCGACCGAGTGGCCATTTTGCACCAGGGAGAACTGCGTGAGTTGGGACGCGTGGACAGTCTGCTTAAAGTCCGCGATGTTACAGAAATCCACGCTAAACAGCTCACCGAAGCGACCAAGCAAAAAATAGCCGACTTGATCCGCGCCGACGGGGGCGAGGTAGTCACGATCGATAACCCGACCACCACTATGGAAGAACTATTCCTGGACATCGTACAGGATGATCGTCCCGGGCAGCGCCCAAGTAGCACTGGCAAATAGCCTGTTGCTAGCCTCAGCAGTTGACTATGACGCCAGTGACTATGACGCCAGTGACTATGACGCCAGTGA
>CAKQWG010000152.1 GCA_934278005.1 uncultured Pirellulaceae bacterium
CTACTACAAAATGTGGCCCACCGCTCCGCGTCGGTATTAACGAACTACAAGAGGCAGTTTCGATGCAGGTTTCTGGAGCAGGTCTCTATGGACTCTGCATTGTGGCCGCAGAGAAGAACGCTGTTGGCTGGATCACATCTCCTGCGAGTCCGGTGTGTTTAACGTGCCTGCGAGTCCGGTGAGTGTGTCGTAGTTACGCGAGCAGTTACTGTTGAGCGCGGATCCACGCTTCGTTGAAGCGCGCGTGCTTGATGGTTTTGCCAGAGAACTTTTGCTGGTCCTCATGGGTGTAGGTGCAGTGGATCGTTCCATCGGCGGCTTGGATCAGCGTTGGGTAATGGCCTGAGCCCATCTCGGGTTGGAAGCTCTCCAAGGCGCGTTGTACGGGCCACGTCTGACCTTCGTCATCCGACAGATAGAGCGTCAGCACATGGCGACCATCGGCCACGTCGTTGACTGCCAGGATCCACGCGCCACTGCGTAACGCCAGGGCGGCCACGCTGGAACCAGAATTGACGATCTCGCTGGGGACTTCAGTCCAGTTCATTCCTCCGTCACTGGATTCGGCGCGCCGGACAACCGGCGAATCTCGCATGAAGGCTACCAAGTTGCCATTTTTCTTGCGCACCGTCGAAGGTTGAATGCCGCGTTGGGTAAGTGGCCGACTGAACTCCCAGGTTTGTCCGGCATCTTCAGTGAAGGCAAACATGGCGCAGTTAAAGGTGTCCGAGTACAGACCGAGCATCATGCGTTTTTCATCGAGCATGATTGGCGGCTGGCGTGGCATCCATCCCAGTCGCTGGAAGAGCTTGTCGCCGACGACCGCCCCGATGGCGTCAGTCCGCGCTAGGTATTCTGCCTTGAGTTCTGGAGTCAGTTCCGTGGCTGCATGGATCTCGGCCACGCGTTTGGCTAGCCCTTCGGTAAAAGCCTGTTCGGCATCGCTGGGCAAGCAGAAAATGGCGTCCTGCCAAGTCCAGCGCGGCGCCGCTTCCCCCTCGAAATCGGTCGAGGTGCGGTACTTGAGAAAATAGCTGCGCACCAGATTGTCGATAGACGAGATCCAAAACATCCACAGCCGTCCATCGTTATCGATAAACAGCGTGCAGTTCTGGTCGGGCAGGCCCGCATTGTCAGCCATCAGAAATGGAGGCGACCAATGCTCCTCGCCGCGTTTCTTGCGAGCTCCCAGGATGACCAAGCTGTCATCTTTGCGTTCGCCGTGGCCATGGAACCAACAAGCGAGCAAATCACCCGACGGGGTTTCGACGATACTAGAGGAGTGGTTATGAAAATCTTCAGCTGGGAATATCAACTGCGATTCATAGTGCGGGGCGTCGGGAACTGCTACCAACAGCCAAGCCACAGCGATTGCCCACAACATGTTTCAAGTCCTAGAAAACGTGGAAACGGGAATGAATTGCGGAAAAAACCGGATAAATGGCCCTGTAGCGGGGCATTTCTTGCTCCGCAAGCCATTGTAAACCATAATAGAGATATGCGTCTGTGCTTCTCTAATGGGATTTTGTCGTCATGTTTGCAGCCATCAAAATTTGGGGCGCCGCGTTCGGCCTGTTGTTAGGAACGCTGGGTTTTAACTGCGCCGCCCAGGCCGGGCATCCCTGGGGCGTAGGACATGGGCACTTCCATCATGGACATCACCATGGGGTTGGATATGGAAGCTATGGCTATGGATATGGATCGAGAGCGATCTATACAAGCAACCTGTGGGGCGGCGGTTATGCCTGGAGCGGATACCGAGGGCTGGGCTACAGTAGCATCAGCTATAGTGGTTGGGGCTACCCGAGCTGGTATGTGCGGCCGGCGGGTTACACCAGCTTCTACGCCAACATTTCCCGGCCCATGACGATCTATCCGCGGCTGGCCTATTACGAGCCGATCGCCGCGTACTATGCCCCCACTGTCTATGGCTATGCGCCCAGTTATTATGACTACGCGCCTAGTTACTGTTTGCCGACCGCCGTCGAATACGAACCGGCCGTGGTAGTTCCCAGCGAATATGGCCCCGCTTATTGCGACGCGTGCGACGCGGTTTCTGAGAACGCTGTAGAGAACGCTGTAGAGAGCACTGTAGAGAGCACTGTAGAGAACACTGTACAGAGCGAGCTGCTACTGAGCTCCACTAACAGCCATGGCATACCCGACCAGTTGCTTGCGTCGGCGGATGCAATTTTCCAAGCCGGCGGTTATCAGCTAGCGGCAACAGCCTACGCGCAGTTGCATGTTCGATATGGCTCGAGCGACTTGATTTTCGGGCGGCGCTTTATAGCTCAAGTGGCTTGTGGCGACTACGACCAAGCGGCCGTGGTGTTGGTATCGGCACAAGGCGCCGGCTTTCCCATCGACCGGTCGCTTGCTTCGACGAGCGACTGGAGCCAGCTGTTGGCCCCTCAGGCAGAGGCTGTAGAAGGTTGGACGGAGAGCTTGGCACACCATGCACTGCAGGCTCAAGGTCAACACGGGGCGCAGCAGGCCGATCAGCACGAGGCACTTGAACTGATGGCCACTTGGCTCAATTTGACTGGCCGGCCCGAGCGAGCTGGTTTATTCTTGGCGATGGCTGAGCGTTTGTCCACCGAGGAGAATTTGCCGCTGTCCAGCGACAGTGCGGCGCGCAGCAGCATTGCGTCGACAGAAGAAGTCCCCGCCCCATCGCGGGCTGCAGCTAAGTTAGTGCTGCGGAAAGACTAAGTTAGCGCTGCGGAAAGACTAAGTTACCGCTGCGGAAAGAGTAGAATTTTCCCACCCCCCGCCGAAGAGCAATGATTGCACTTCAACATCCGGATCCGGCAGTCCGGCCCCTCCACGCTTGAAAGAAATGGAACTCAATGGCTACGCGAGTATATCGATTCACTGTGGCGTTTGTGTTCGCATGCAGCTGTTTGCTCGGCGCAGGGAATTCTACGTGGGCAGCACCGCAGGATGACGAACCAGCTGCCGCCGATGTGAGCCATGCCGAGGAAGACCTAGTTACGCAGGGTATCATTGATTTTGCCCGGGACGTGAACCCCATCTTGACCAACAAATGCCTGGAGTGCCACGGGCCCACGGAGGCCAAGAACGATTTTCGAGTCGACATCGCCACCTCGCTGCTGGACTACATCGAACCGGGCGACGCTGAGGGGAGTTCGTTGTGGACGGACTATTTGACAACCGACGACGCCGACATGCACATGCCGCCGGTAACCGTCGAGCAGGAACGGCGTTTGACTGCGGCTGAACTAGCTACGATCAAACTGTGGATCGACGAAGGGGGAATGTGGAATCTAGCTATCGAGGAGGTCCCGACGGAAGTTCCCCCCACGTCCCTGGCTGCGCGGATCTGGCATTTCCAAGGCTTGCTGCATCCGGCCACAGTCCATTTTCCAATTGCTTTGTTAACTGTGTCCACCTTCTTCGTACTGTTGTCGTTTGTCAGGCCCAGCACGTGCGGCCCGGTCGCCTTTCACTGTTTGTGGATTGGTGCCCTGGGTGGTGTAGTGGCTTCGGCAGCAGGCTGGGCGTATGCCGTGCACGAGGGCTACGGCCCGAGTTTCTCATTTGATCTGTTCAATAGCGCCATCGACCGCCATCGCTGGTTGGGCATCGCGGTCACTATCCTAGCTGTGGTCTTAATTCCGATCGCCATGTCTGTTCGCCGCACCGAGCGGGTTGGCATGCGACTGATCTGGCTGCTCGGCTCGCTGCTGCTACTGGTGGGCGTGTGCATAACGGGATTTCAAGGAGGCGAATTGACCTATGGAGAAGGGCACTACGAGAAAGAATTCTTCAGGCTATTCCCTGAGACCTTAGATGAGTCAGCCGTAGAAACCAAGGCTGACAGCGTGGCAGACATGGAAGCTGACGGCTCGGTAGCCGTCGGTGAGGCTGGTGAGCTCGAGAGCGCACCCTTGCCGGTAGACACGGCACCGGAATCGCCGACGGATACTCCAGCTGCCGAAACTCCGGCTACTGAGACACCAGTTGCTGAGACACCAGCTACTGAGGCGCCAGCTACTGAGGCGCCAGCTACTGAGGCGCCAGCTACAGAGGCACCAGCTACAGAGGCACCAGCTACTGAGGCACCAGCTACTGAGGCGCCAGTTACTGAGACACCAGCTACAGAGGCACCAGCTACAGAGGCACCAGCTACAGAGACACCAAGCACAGAGACACCAGCTACAGAGACACCAGGCACAGAGACACCTGCTGGGGGCGCGGTTGAAAACAGTTCCGCGGAGGCTCAGGCGGCTACCGCTATGGACGAAGAATCGTCGAGACCGCCGCCGGTGATTCAGCCACCAGCGTTAGGTGAGCCTGCCCCATAGGCTCGCGAGCGTAAACTCGTAGCGAAGGTTGTAAAGCGCGCGCCGTCGTTAGTTCACACTCTAAGGAAGCTCGCCATCGGGCAGCGGCCAGTTCTTGCTGCCCGGGCACTTGCACCGCCTTTTTACAGACCCAACTCCTGCATGGCTTGGCGCACCTTGGGCAGCACGATTTGCGCGGCTTGCTCATAGGTGCCGTCTATAAAAGCTCCGGCAGCGGCTTTATGTCCGCCCCCGCCGAACTCGCGGGCCAACGCATTGCAATCCACCGCGCTGCGGCTCCGGAAGCTCATCTTGCAACCGCCGCTCTGTTGTTCGACGAAGATCACGGCGACCTGTGTGCCTTGAATGGCCAGAGTCAGATTGATGGCGTCTTCAGTATCGCTGGCGACTGCGCCTGTTTCAGGGAAATCGGCTTTGAGCACATGGGTGTAGACCAGTTTGCCGTCCAGTTCCGTTTGAGTGCGCGAGAGGATGCGGCCACGCAGGCGGATTCGGCCCAGGGTATCGCGTTCGTACAGCTCTCCGTAAATCTCCGCTGGCACCGCACCGCAGTCGAGCAACTCTGCGATAACTCGATAGGTCTCACTCGTGGTCGAACCAAAGCGGAACCAACCGGTGTCGGTGGCGATGGCGGCGTATAGGGCCGTGGCCATTGGCTTAGTGATCGGGACTTGCATATGCTTGGCCAGCTTAGCTATCAAGTGACCGGTCGCCTCAGCTCGAGTGTCCTTGAAGAATTCGGTCCCCAAGTCATCCTCGCCCACGTGATGATCGATACACAGCTTCTGTCCGGAGAAATTGCGCAGCACGTCGCCCATGGGACCTAGTTGCGCCCAGGCGCTGGTATCGAGCACGATCATGCAATCGCCATCCACGTCGTCCGCAGCGACGGTTTCGCCGATGACTTCAATGCTGTTTTGTGGGTCGATAAAAGACAGCGAAGGGGGAGTTGGGTGACCATTGACAATCCGCACCTCTTTTCCCAGTTGCTGGAGGATGCCGGCCATGCCCATCTCGCTACCGAGTGCATCGCAGTCGGGACGAATATGGCTGGTTAGCACAAAGCGGTTGCTAGCGTGAATCCGCTCGGCGAGTAAGTCCCATTGAACAGTCATCAGAAATCCGATCGCAGTAAGTTAGAGTTAATTAGAGTCAATTTCACGACAGTTGGCGCGAGCTACTTTTGCCGTCCGACGATAGCGGCGCGGCAGGTTGCCACATCCTGAACAATTTGCAAGCGCAGCTGGTCAACCGTCTCAAATTTTTGTACGTCGCGGACCTTTCCAAGCATGGCGACTTGCAGCTGCCGTCCATACAACGATGGTCCGGCGTAGTCGATCAAATGGACTTCGACTTTGTTTTCCGTCTCCGCAAAGGTCGGGTTGGGACCGATGTGTACGGCGCACGCGTAGGTTGATGAACCGGTAGCGAGCGATTCGCGCGAGGATGCTTCGTTGTTGGCTGCGTCGCTCAATTCGACCCGTCCGGCATATACGCCGGGTTGGGGAATGAGCACGGGAATCTCAGTCAGATTAGCGGTCGGAAAGCCGATGGTCCGGCCGCGTTGGGCTCCGACGGCGACAATGCCGCTGACGACATACGGACTCGTCAGTAGTTCATTGGCCTGCTTCAGATCGCCCGCTGCGATATAGTTGCGAATGCGCGTGCTGGAAATCATGCCGGCGGCGTCCTGCGTAGGCTGGACTACCTCGAACTGCATGTGCGCTGCTTGGCACATTTTAGCTAGGCTGACAACATCTCCGTCGCGACTGCGCCCGAAGCGGAAATTCGGGCCTTCCACCACAGCGCGAGCCTGCAGGATTCCTACAATTTTTTGCTGGAAAAATTCGTGAGCCGACAGCGACAGCAGCTGCCAGTCTGTGGGATAGGCGATGAGCGCGTCGACTCCTAATCCGAACAGCAGCTCGGCGCGCCGTGCAATGCTGGTCAGCGGTCGCGAGAGGGGTCTATCAGGGAACAGCAGAGCCGCCGGGTGCGGGTCAAAGGTCATCACTAAAGCCGGCCCCGCACTTCGCACGGCGGTAGCCACAAGCTGCTTTATCAACTGGGCATGGCCGCGATGCACGCCATCGAAATTCCCAACCGACACAGCCCCTCCCCGAAGTTCGGCAGGGAAATCGGCAAGGCTCGTCAGCAACTGAGGCATCGGCTGTGTATCTGGCGGGGCAAGCGGAGGGTGGCGCGGCGGAATTGAAAGGTGCAACTTTCCTCGAAAACCGCTCAGCCCGCAAGTAGTGGGGCCAGGTGGTCGATCAGCTGCGTGGGTAAAACCACGTGCGAGCGTAGCTCTTTTTGGGCAATTTCGGCGGCTCGGCCGTGCACCTGCACCGCCAGATGAGCCGCGTCGCGGGGCTTGAGTCCCTGGCAGATTAAGGCGGTGATCAGCCCAGTCAACACGTCGCCGCTGCCCCCGATCGCCATGGCTGGGGTTCCGGTGTCGTTCCACACCGCCGTGTGGCCATCGGTAACCAGGGTGTGCTGCCCTTTGAGCACGACCACCGCGGAGACTCGCCGCGCAAATTCCACTGCGGCCAGGCATTGCTGCCTGCGATCCGCTGCCGCTACGCCACTCAGCCGCGACCATTCTCCTGGATGCGGCGTGATGACCAACGGTGCGCGGCAGCCATCGAAAGGGGCGGGCAGCCGGGACAAGTTGTTCAGTCCGTCAGCGTCGATTACCAGTGGACAGCGGGCCTGTTTTACAATGCGCTCTACCAATTTTTGCAATTCGGGCGACTGTCCCAGGCCAGGGCCCACCGCCACGCAGCTGGCCTGGTCCAGTTGCGGAGCGAGGCTCTCCCAGCTCGCCAGTGAGATCCGCCCCTGGGGGTCATCGGCCAGCGGAATGGTCATCAAGCAAGGTGAGTACCCGGCTACAGTTTCCAAACAGCGATCGGCTACCGCCAAACGCACCCAGCCTGCACCCGCCTGCAACGCAGATAAACCGGCCAGTCCAATTGCGCCTGTCATGCCTCGTGCGCCACCGATCAACAGTCCGCTGCCGTAGTCTCCCTTATGGGAATCGGCCGCCCGCGGCGGAAGCTCAGGCAGAGCAGGGCAGGGGAGCGAATCGAAGGGTGGAGTATCGCGGAAAATGATTGCAGCCTTTCGCGTCTGAGTTGTCGAGTGGTTTTGCGTGTGTCGCGATGCTAACCAAGTCGAGGGCAAATGATCGGATTGAGCAATGCGGGATGAAGCAGTGCTGCTGCAGTGCTG
>CAKQWG010000153.1 GCA_934278005.1 uncultured Pirellulaceae bacterium
ATGGCTAGATGTATTGGCTAGATGTATTAGCTAGATGTATTAGCTAGATGTATTAGCTAGATGTATTAGCTAGATGTTCGTTTTCTTAAGAGATACTTGGCAGCTATGGTAAACCGTTCGACGCTCAGCATCGCGCCCTCTAACGGCGCAGCCTGGCAAAACCCAGCCGACTCGACTGACCCGCCAATGGATGTTCAGCCGTTGCGTATTGGGCCGCTGGTCGTCGACCCGCCCATTTTACAGGCACCGATGGCCGGCTTCACCAATTACGCCTATCGACAGATAGTGCGCGATTACGGTGGAGTGGGTCTGCATGCGACCGAGATGGTCAATGCGCGCGGCTTCGTGTGGCTGGATGAAAACGATTGCGAGCACCCCGATCGCTTGTGGGGTGTCCGCGACGAAGTGCGACCGCTGGCGGTGCAGATCTGGGACAACGACCCTGAGACGATGGCCAAGGTGGGCCGTCGCCTGGTGGAAGAGTATCAAGTCAGCGTGGTCGACATCAATTTTGGCTGCCCGGTGCGGCAGGTGACTCAAAAGGCGCACAGCGGATCGTACTTGCTCAGCCAACCGGAGCGAATGCACGAGATCATTTCTCAGTTGGTAGCCGCTTGCTCTCCCACGCCCGTGACAGCCAAGATCCGGCTCGGCTGCACGCGCAAAAGCGCCAACGCTGGCTTGGTAGCCCGAGTGGTCGAGGAAGCAGGTGCGGCGGCCCTGACCGTGCACGGTCGCACCGCCGAAGAGTACTTCAAAGGCAATGCAGATTGGGAGCAGATCGCCGAACTGAAAGATCACTTGCGCAGTATTCCCTTGATCGGAAATGGCGATCTGGATAGTCCGGAAAAAGTCGTCCATGCCTTTCGTCACTACCGCGTCGACGGCGTGATGATCGCCCGCGCTGCACTGGGCAGGCCGTGGTTATTCGCCCAGGCCGCCGCGGCCCTGCGTGGGCAACCGATCCCGGCTGAGCCGACTTTGGCCGTCCAAAAGGCCTGCATGTTGCGACACTACGATTTGGTCGTCAAACGCTTCGGTGAGCAAAAAGGGACGCACCTCATGCGCAAATTTGCGTGCTGCTACGCGCAGGGCAAACATGGCGCACGGCACTTCCGAACCCATGTCGCCCACGTCGAAGATCCGCAGGCTTTCTACCGCGTGGTGGAGGAGCACTTCCCACGCGATGCAAGTGAATGACGGGCTAAGCCGCCATACGACGGCGAGTCGTGTTGGCAGGCGCGGCAGCGGCCCTCCAAGCCGTGCGTTTGACCAAGCCGTGAAATGCCGAGAACAGCTTCTGCATGTGCGGCCGCTTGTAGGGAAAGACCTCGACCGGATCCATAGCATGGACTACCGCGCCACTATCGAGCTCAAATACAAGCAATTTTCCGTCGCCCGTTTCGGCGCAGTCGATCGAATAATAGTCGAGCCCAACGCGGGCATCGATAGCCTCCAGCGCTCGCCGATGACGCTCGCCAAACTCCCAGTCAAAGCTGTCCATGAAGCGACCTTCGACCGCTCGATTATCGGCATTCTCAAGCATGTCGGCATTGAGATAATGCACCATCCAGCGCGGCGATAAAGCCATGTGAGCTGGATAGGGTTGGCCCGCCACGCTCGCCACTCGGTACTTGCGATACTGTCCGTCCTGTGGACTACGGTACTCAATAAACGGAGCGATCGAGAATTCGTCTTCGGCATGCGCTGCTAAGTAGTCGGCCACTTGACTGATCTGCTCGATGCGACACAATCCGTGCCCGGCGTGTGAATTGGCTGGCCGCACGACGGCCGGCCCGTTTTTCAATTCGAGCGCCGCCTGCTCGACGAGCTCATCCCGGCTAACGCGTCGCGAGCCGACCACGTCGACTCCATCGATGCCGCCGAGCCAGTCGCTCAACCCGTCGCGGGCCAGTTTGGCGATCTGCAAAGGGC
Source organism: uncultured Pirellulaceae bacterium (assembly GCA_934278005.1). Classification (GTDB taxonomy): domain Bacteria; phylum Planctomycetota; class Planctomycetia; order Pirellulales; family Pirellulaceae; genus Aureliella. The sequence continues at coordinate 1,936 of CAKQWG010000153.1, forward strand.
GATTAATGTGCGGCTTGGGCCAAAAGCTCATGACGCTGTCGAGCTGTTTCAAGAGCTGTTGATTGCTGTCCGACTCGCACACCGCCACGAAGGCAACATCGTGTTTAGGAATGTCATGCACCGGCGGTAGACCCGCACCAACATATAGCATTTCCAATGCGATGTCGGAGTCCTCCAACAAAAATTCGATGGGCGTGTTAGCCATCACCTCGCCCGGCCCCATGATCGCTAGCACGCGCACGGCGGGATGCGCGGGATTGGAACGCAGGCAGTAGTGCTGTTGCTGCTGCAAGGCTTGCCACTGCAGTTCAAGTCCAGACTGGTGTTGGCCGTTGAGCTGGTGCACGACTGAGAGGTCGAGCATTGCGGCGGCCGTGCTTTCATTGGCTTGCACGCGATTGGTCAATTCCCGCGTGAGCTGGGACAGATCGTCGCCAACGAATGCCAGCCGCATAATTTGCGCTAAGCCGATCAATGCTTGCGGTTTGTGATTCATGAGCTAGCCCTTTGGAGTTTAAGTTCACGTCCGAATTTTAAAGTCGCATCGCACAAGGCGTCGATCTCAGCAGGCGAAGTGCGATGGTTGAAGATGGCCGCCCGCAGGGCAACCTGTCCATTGATAAGTGTGCTAGACGGTGCCGCGATGCCAGATTCCTGCAGCGCGATTACCAGCGCCGCGTTGAGTTCGTTGGCGGCGTGCTGGGTGCGGTATCGAAAGCAGACGATATTCAGTGAGACCGGCGCAAGTAATTCCAGCTCGGGCTCGTCGGCGATTCTGTGCTCTAGATAGCGTGCCACTTGGCAGGTTTGGTCCATCATTTCACCCAACCGATCTGCGCCGTAGACCTGCAGAGTGAACCAGACCTTGAGCGCCTTGAAATTTCGCGATAGGTCGGGCCCATAGTCGCAGGGCCATGGGGAGCCGGCAGAGAGTCCGCGTTCGGCGCGGCTTAAATATTCCGCCGGCGCTGCGAAGGTGGCTTGATGCAACTGCTGATCGCGCACCAGTACAAAGCCCGCATCGTATGGCACCTGAGCCCACTTGTGAAAGTCGAGTGCAAGCGAGTCGGCCCGCTGGATGCCGGCAAAGCGCGGCTTGAGCTGCTCGGATAACATACCCAGCGCGCCGCACGCGCCATCGACGTGAAACCAGAGCTCTTGCCGCTGGCAGACGTCGGCCAGCGCATTCAGGTCATCGATCGCTCCCGTGTTGACGGTGCCTGCATTGCCCACCACACAAAACGGTTGCTTGCCCGCAGCCCGATCCGCGACGATAGCTCGTTCGAGTGCTTTTGTGTCAATCCGCAAACTTGCATCGAGGCCAATCGAATGCAGATTCGATGCGCCCAGACCACTCATATCGAGCGCCTTGGCCACACACGCATGGGTCCCGGCCGAAGCGTAAGCCACCAACTGCGGTGCATGAGCTCGCAAGCCATCGCTGCGCACACTAGGGCCTAAGGCGGCCATGCGAGCCACCAAAATGGCGATGAAGTTGGCGAGCGACGAACCGGTTACAAACAGCCCACTGGCTTGGCTGGGAAATCCGAACAGTTCAGCCATCCACCGCACCACCTGTTGCTCAACGGCGATAGGGATGTGATCGCGACCGCCCAGGTTGGCGTTCAGTCCCGCGGCTAACATCTCAGCTAACATGCCCACAACATTTCCGCCGCCGTGCGCCCACCCCATAAAGCCGGGATGAGCATTGCCCACCGCGTACGGTAAAATATGCTGCTGAAACTCGGCATAGGCTTCGCTGAGCGGCCTGGGGTCGCGCGGCACGCTAGTGTAAAAGCGCCTCTCGATTGCTGCGTCAGCGGGCTGCCACACCGGCCGCTGGCGGATGTGCGCAATGTAATCCAGCATATCGTCGAGCGTTTGATGGCTGAATCGCCTGAATGCATCCCAGTCGGATGGATCGAGCGAGTGATGATGGTCGAACAAATTGGCGTCCTATCCCGATGCTTAGACCTTCGCACAGAGGACTATCGGCAGATTTGTTCAACCGTCCCAGTCAATATTCACAGTGAGCAGGATTCGGCAGTGAAAATCATTTGCTAGCATTTGTCCTTGAGTCGTGTGACCTGCCGCAGCTTCAACACACACCGCGTTTGCCGTTATCAGCTATGTAGCCAATTCGATTATTTTGCCAGCTCGATCTGCCCGAATAAATGACCACCATGCGTGCCGTGCTGCCATGTGCCAGCGTACTTGTCTTTGTGAAACAAGACGCGTGCACTGAATGTTCCCAGACCGGGAATGGTCAGCTCATCGAGCGTGATCACTGGAGTCGAGCCAGCCCACTTGACCTCTACAGCGATGGGGACGACTAAGTCATGATCGCCGTATTGGATGCGCGTGGTCAACGCCCACAAGTCGTCTGAGTCGGCCAGCTTCTCCACTTTGCTGATCTCATAGGACTCCTGCTGCAGTTTATCTAGCGACTGCCCATCGACGGTGAACTGCCCGCGCAATTTAGCTCCAGTCAATAGTTTTTGAAACTTGGCGTGCAGCTCATCCGCGGCGGACTGCTGTGTGGCTGGTTGCTGTGTGGCTGGTAGTGGCGAGGGTTTAGCTTGCGCCTGGGCCGATTGGCCGACTAGGCTGATCGCCAGTACGGCAGCAGCGAAGAAGACTTTGCCGCAGTGAAATGTCAGGTTTCGCATGATCCAAAGTTCCTTTGAAAAAGCCGATCGCACCGGAGCAAGAAGCCGGCAGTAGTGGAGCCCAGGCCGGGTGCGACTGCGGCCCGCAGCGATCGTCAGCTGCATCGAACTCGAGGCGGTATGGGCGCCGGCCACGACCGACCGTGCACGTCATTGTATGCGATGTGCGGCTGTGAATGCCAAGTTTTTCAATTGCGAAGTTTATCGCTCGAAGACTCGTTGCTACTACTTAATCGCAGCTGACGCGAAGCATCTAGGGTTTGACGAAAATTGCTCGGTAGACGGGCTGGCCGTGGGTTCTAGCGCGGCGTTCGAAGTGGGTGGTGTAGTCCATCGAATGCTCGGCGGTGCGCTGCGGAACATAGCTCGGGCCGGCGAAGGTGGTGGTGTCCATGACCAGGCCACAGATATGTTCGTAGTAGTCCAGCACGTCGGTCCAAAAGTGTAGCTTTCCGCCGCTGACCAAGCTGCGTTGGATGTCCTGCACGACATGTTCATTGAGCACCCGCCGCTTTTTGTGTTTGTTTCGCCACCAGGGATCGGGAAAATAGACGTGCACGGCTACTAGGCTCTGGTCGGGGACCACTTCCGCGAGAAACTTTTGCGCGTCGCCACGCAGCATATTGACATTGGACAATTGTCGCTTGGCTAGTCGATCGGCGGCTCCATGTGCAAACTTGGCCGCGATTTCGATCCCCACAAATCTATGCTGCGGTCGCTCCGCCGCTGCGGCTAGCAGAAACAAGCCTTTGCCAGAGCCTATCTCCAGTTCAACGGGCGCGGGGCCTTCGATTATTTGCTGCCAGATCAGCGGATCGGTAAACAAATCATGAGCTGGCGTTTTTACGCGAGGAGATGATTGGTTGAGTTCTAAATCCATGGACGTTCTGATCTTGCACAAATAGTTACAGGGCGGACGGGGGAGAGCAGCCTGGCTTTCAGACACCCCACGAACGTCTATAATACGCTACTCACGCAATGGGAAAACCACTCCTATTCGCTTTTCAGCCAGAGATTCGCTCATGAGGTTATCCGCGATGCGTTTTGCACTTTGCAATGAACTGTTTCAAGATTGGCCCTGGGAGCGTGCGCTTGAGCTGACTCGGCAGTATGGCTATACGGGGTGGGAGATCGCCCCTTTCACCCTGGGTGACCAGCCGGTACAACTCTCGGCCGCGAGGCGTCGTGAGCTGGCACACCAACTCTCCCAAGCTGATATTGAAATGCTGGGCCTACACTGGCTGCTGGCTAAGACCGAGGGCTACCATTTGACTACCGCCGACGCCCAGGTCCGGCGCCGAACCAGCGATTATCTAGGGCAACTAGCCAAGCTGTGCCGCGATCTGGGTGGTTCGATCATGGTCCTTGGCTCACCCGCGCAGCGCAATTTCCCGAGCGACATGACCCACGCTCAGGCAGCCGACAACGCCCGCAGTGTTCTGGAGCAAGCTCTGCCGGAGCTCGAGAAGCAACAGGTCACTGTCGCGCTCGAGCCGCTGGGGCCCGGTGAAGGCAATTTCTGGAATCATGCTGCACAGGTTGTCGAGGTCATCAAGCAGATCGACTCGCCGCTGGTGCAACTGCACTTGGATGTGAAGGCCATGAGTAGCGAGGGGATGCCGATCGCCGATGTGATACGCGCCAACGCTAAGCACTTGGTCCACTTTCATGCCAACGACCCTAACCTGCTTGGACCAGGCATGGGCGAGGTGGATTTCAAACCCATTTTTGCGGCCTTGCGCGAAGTGGATTATCAAGGCTGGGTGAGCGTCGAAGTATTCGACTACAATCCTGGAATTGAGACCATCGCGCAGCAGAGCATGCAAAATATGCTGGCAGCGATGAAATCCTAGTCGCACCAGACCTGCGATAGGCGCACTAGAACGTAGACGCTGGCAGTTAGGCCCTAGAAAGTAAACGCTGTGCAGGGGCAGTTGATTCGACGCAGCGGATGAGCGGCGCGAGCTAGCTCCGCTGCCGGCGCGCGGCGGCTACTAGTGCAACGATCGTCAGCAGCGCGCACAACCAGGAGAGTGGATAGCCGACGGCTTGTGCAAGGCCCCAGCGGCCATCGCGCTTAGGCTCGGCTACGATGGCTTCGGCGCGCAGTCGATCGGTGACCTGCAGCACCCGGCCGCAGCTATCGATACTGGCTGACAATCCCGTATTCGCCGCCACCAGCAGCGGCCGGCGATTCTCTACGGCACACAGCAGCGAACAAGCCAGGTGATGGTCGAGCATCGATGAACCGCGAAACCAGCTGTCATTGGTAATGTTTATCAGCACATCGGGCGACTGCCCCTTAGCTCGCAAGCTGCGCAGTTGCTGATGGATGACGCGCGGCATCATGCTCTCGAAACATATGCTCGGTGCCACGCGAACGTCCGCAAGTGAAAAGCTCTTGGCTTCCTCCCCGGCATCCATGCCAGCCAGTCCGACCATATCGCGCAGCCACTGCAGCACGGGTCCCAGCGGAATGTATTCGCCGAACATCACCAAGTGCATCTTGCTGTAGCGCTCGAGCAACTGGGCATTAGGCCCGATCCACAGCGCCGAATTGTAGCGCCTCAGTCGCTCGGAGTCATAGACCATCACATCGTTGCCGACGAGCAAATAAGGCCGCTGAGTGGCGCTGGGCTGATCCTCGGTGCTAGCCGGTGTGTCTGAGCTGGACTGTGTGTCTGAGCTGGGCTGTGTGTCTGTGCTGGGCTGTGTGTCTGTGCTGGGCTGTGTGTCTGTGCTGGGCTGTGTGTCTGTGCTGGGCTGTGTGTCTGCGCTGGGCTGTGTGTCTGTGTGGAGCTGTGCGCGGCGTGCGTGACGGACGGCCGATAGCACCAACTGAGCTT
>CAKQWG010000154.1 GCA_934278005.1 uncultured Pirellulaceae bacterium
AACACTTTCGTCTGGAGTGCTGCCGTTGAGCGGGCGTGGGCGGCAGATGGCGTGCGTTGTGTCGTGACCTGTGGCCGACGCTACGAAGGGCGGCGCGCAGACGGCGGGCTCATGCCACCGACACGCCCGATCCTCAATGGCCAGCGCGGGCTTGGTGACATCCGCTATGTGGTGCGGGATGTCTATTTCGAGCCCATTCGTGGGCATCGTGCCGAGCAGGTGTGGCAGGGCGTGGCTGAGCGTACGGCTCTGGGGCGCCCGACTCTGATCGAGACGCATCGCGAGAGCTTCATCGGCCCGGATGAGTCTGCCAGGCATGCCCTTGGTGAGTTGGTGCGCGCGTTGAACGGCGTGTTGCAACGCCATCCGGACGTCTGTTTTCTGACCACGGTCGCCTTGAGCGAGGCCTTGGTGGCCGCAAACCCGGTGCTGGTCGACCGGCAAGCCTTTGTGCGCGTCGACCACTTTCTACGCCGCCTGCTTGATACTTCCGCCTTGTCGCGTGCGCTCAAGCTCAGTGGACTACGTTTTGTGCTTCCAATATTGATTCAGCTGCTCTCTGCCGTGACGCCTGTGCCACGTCGCGATCGCGCACGCTGTTAGCATTCAACAAAGTCTCCGGAATCTGCCATGTCCAAGCGTTTTTTGGTTCTGACCGAACTGTTTTTACCCACCAAGGGTGGCACCGCCGTGTGGTTCGACGAAGTGTATCGCCGCCTTGGTGGGAAAGAGATTCACATCATTACTGCCAACGTGCCCGGCGCAGGTGAGCATGATGTGGAGCACCCGAACAGTGTGCATCGCCTGGACCTGCGTCGCGTGCCGTGGCTGCGTCCGGAATCATTGGGCATGTATCTGAAGTTTTTTGGCAAAGCGCTGTGGCTGGCGCTGACCAACCGCTTCGACGCCATCCATGCCGGGCGCGCGCTGCCAGAAGGCTTGGTTGCATGGCTGGTCGCCCGCCTGACCCTGCGCGCCGTCGTTATCTACGCGCATGGCGAAGAACTGACGGGCTGGGGTAAAGGCTACAAGTACACTGCCATGCGTTTTGTCTTGCGGCACGCGGACACCGTGATCGCCAACAGTGACTTCACGCGCGAGACCTTGATCGGCATGGGCGTTGAGGAAAAGCGGATCGTGATGATTCATCCAGGCGTTGACATCGAACGCTTTCGGCCAGGCCTTCCGTGTCAAGACTTGCGTGACGGCCTGGGATTGAACAGCGAGGCAAAACTCTTGTTGTCGGTTGGGCGCCTGAGCCGACGCAAGGGCTTTGATACGGTCATAAGGGTATTGCCCGACCTGCTCGCATCCGGACACGATGTTCACTACGCGATCATCGGCATCGGCGAAGACGAGGCCTACTTGAAGGCGCTTGGCGCACAAATCGGCGTGTCTGCTCGAGTTCACCAGCTCGGACACGTCCCGATGCAGGATTTACCACGTTGGTATAACGCCTGTGATCTCTTCGTCCTTGTCAATCGAGAAATCGATGGCGATACGGAAGGTTTTGGCATGGTTTTCATCGAAGCCGCGGCAACGGGCAAGACTGCGATTGCCGGTCGAGCGGGTGGCACTGGCTCAGCTGTCCTGCACGAGTTTACCGGTTTACGGGTCGATGGTGATTCACTGGACGAACTCGGTGGCGCACTGCGCAGGCTCCTGACACAGGATGAAGAGCGTGAAGCGCTTGCGTCCGCAGCGCTCGCACGTGCACGCGAATCCTTGAGCTGGGAGGCCGTGGCGTCACAGACGCGCGCAATACGCTAAATGCAAGAAAATACAGAGAGAAAATGATGAGACGCATTCTTTGTGCATTATTACTTGCAGTTTCTGCAGGTAGTGCGCTTTCACTTGAGCAATTTGCACCGTCGGATGCGGAAATTGCCAATCTGCCGCCATATTGTGCGCGTCGGCTGAAAGGGCTGATGAGCCCGCAGGAAAGTGCGATGTATCCGAGCGTGCATCACTATTGCTTTGGCCTGAACTTCATCAACCGTGCTGCGCGCGCGCGTGACGCGAATAGTCGATCGTTCAATCTGACCAGCGCTAAAGGGGAAATTTCTTACACCATCAAGGCGTCTCCGGCAGGGCACTGGTTGTTGCCGCAGCTCTACACGGATCTGGGCAGGACTCACGTGAAGCTCAAGGAGCGCGCGCTGGCTAGCCGCGCCTTCAGTCAGGCAATTGGCGTAAACCCGGCCTATGAGCCTGCTTACCGGGGGCTGATCGAGACGTTGCGGGCGACGGGCAGTCAGTCAGCCGTGCTGGAAGTCGCAACTTCCGGACTGCGCCACATTCCTGATTCAAAGTATCTGCAGAAGGCTTATCTCGCATCGGGTGGTAAAAAGCCATTCCCGGAGCCCGTCTCGGCGAGAGCGACGGCGCCTGAAGACGCTGTACCACAAGACGTGATGCCTCAGGTCTCGCCAGGGAAGGGGGAAGAACAGCGTCAGGATGGTGAAGCCGCCATTGAGCCTGAGTCTGCTGCAACACGCACGTCCGATGCTGAGGCTGAGGAAATCGAAAATGGTGCAATGGGTTCGGGTTGTCGTTTTTGCCCGCCAGAGGAGATTCAGCAGCGGTGGAAAGAGTATTTTGAGATTGAAGCTGAACGGCCGTAATGCCTTTGCGTCACCATATTCTGAGTGCAAAATGTTTTGGAGCATGATTTGAATCTCGCGATTGATGCTTGCCCTGATCTGCAGGATTCAGTGCCGCTTTTCGTCGACCTGGACGGCACGCTTGTCAAGACCGACATGCTTGTGGAAGGCGCTTTGTGTTTGCTGAAAAGCGCCCCCTGGCTTTTTTTTGCGATGATCTATTGGCTGTTTCGGTCGGGAAAGTCAGGACTGAAGGCACAGATTGCGAGCCGCGTCGAAGTTGAGGCAGATTCAATTCCTCTGCAAGGCGACTTCGTGCATTTTCTGCACTCTGAAGCCAAGTCTGGTCGCAAGATATATCTCGCTACTGCCTCTGACGAGCGTCCGGCACGGGCCATCGCGAACCGACTGGGTATATTTGACGGTGTGTTGGCAAGCGTGCCAGGCCACAATCTCAAAGGCAGAATGAAGCTCGACGCCATTCGCTTGGCTACAGATCACGGCGCGTTTGATTATGCTGGCAACGCGCATGCTGACATGGACATCTGGGCTGCGGCCCGCAAGGTTTTGATTGTCAATCCTGATCCGGGCGTACTCGCTTCTGCGCGCGCGCGGTTCAAGGTGGATCGCGTCTTCGACGATCGTCCATCGCTGCTGAAAACCTGGTTGCGTGCAGTCAGGATTCATCAATGGCTGAAGAATCTTCTGCTGTTTGTTCCCTTGCTGACAGCACACTCCTTCTCTCAGCACGCATTTTTCGCAGTCGGCCTGGGGTTCATTGCTTTCGGGCTGGTGGCATCCGGGACCTATATCCTGAATGACCTGTTGGACCTTGCGTCTGATCGTGGACATCCACGCAAGTCATCGCGACCCTTCGCCGCGGGAAATATCGCGCCCGGGCTTGGGGTGATGGTAATGATCGCATTGGTGGCAACTGGCCTCGCAATGGCAGCGATGGTGTCAGTACCCTTCGTCATTGTTATGCTTTGCTATCTCGTTGTGACCCTGAGCTATTCACTCCATTTCAAGACCTACGTACTGGTGGACGTGTTGTTGCTCGCCAGTCTATATACGATGAGAATCGTTGCCGGGGCCGTGGCCATCAATGTAACGGTTTCATCCTGGTTATTGCTTTTCTCCACCTTTGTGTTCCTGAGCCTTGCGCTTGTCAAGCGTTGTGCAGAGCTTGAAGTGATGCACGTACAGACAAAATTGGCAACAAGCGGTCGCGATTATCGTGTATCAGATCGGATGGTTCTCGGGGCTATGGGGGTCGCGGCAGGTTACATCTCAGTTTTAGTCCTTGCCCTCTATGTCGACGATCCGACGGTCCGTGAGCATTACAATCACCCGAATTTTCTTGCGGCGCTCTGTCCCTTCATGCTGTATTGGATATCACGCGTGTGGATAAAAACAGCGCGTGGCGAGATGAATGACGATCCGCTGCTCTACAGTCTGCGAGACAGGACAAGCTGGATGGTGTTTGCTGCGATGGGATTGACCACCTTGATCGCTATGTAGGAGGCTGGAGTCGTAATGAACCTTGCTTTGTTAAGCCTGATTCTTGTAAGCGTGATGATGTCTGCAGCGGCGCAAATTGCGTTGAAACACGGCATGTCCTCACCCGCGGTGCAGGCCGGGCTGGCGGCTGGGTTGAGTCAGGCACTACCTTCTGTCGCAAGTAACCCGTTTGTCGTGCTTGGGTTCAGCCTGTACGGTCTTGGCGCTATCCTGTGGCTTGGCGTGCTTGCCCGCATAGATGTAAGTCAGGCCTATCCGTTTGTCGGACTTGGTTTTTTGCTGACGATGGCGTTTGGTGTGCTACTGCTCGGAGAAACGCTTACTCCTCTGCGTCTTTTTGGAACCTGTCTCGTAGCTCTCGGTGTTCTTCTCGTAGCGCGCGGCTGAATGGGGTGCCGATGTTGAGCGCATACGGGTGTACGCTGACTTGATAGCGGTGCGAGGGCACGGTCTGCTTGAGTTGCTCCCAACAGCCCGAGCGCAAGGTTTCGTTACGAGGTGTCAAGATAAGCATGAAAGGGCTATTGTCGCTGATCGCAGAGGCGAGTTCGTCAACTAACTGGCCCGAGTCACAGCTCCTTCCTTCAGCAATAGAACGAACTGTCCGGCCTGTCTCGATTCTGAAAACATCTGCCATGTTTGAGGCGATAAGAGTTTTTTCCGGTAAGGCCTTTATGTCGTCGATCAATTCATTGTCTTTGGAGACGATCAATTTAAGCTTGTTGGTGAGCATCACCCCGCGATTCGGTTCCCGTGCGATCTTGCCCAAGGGGTCTGGCGTCTCGGTGATCAGCTGGTAAGTGCTACGCTCGGCAGCGATCTGGCTGTCGTTGTATTGGTAGTGCAAGACTAATAGAAAAACAGTTCCGAGCATCGACAGAGAAACGACATGTTTGCGATTCAGGGTGGCAAGGGTGATCGCCACCAGTCCGAGTAGTGCCCAGTCATACTGAATAACATGTCGCATGTTTATCGGTTCTCCCCACTGGTACAGAGTTCTGGCGAGAATGACCATACTGCCACCGGCAAGAATATAAGTGCCCAGTAAAGTGAAGCTCAAGCGCGCGCTCAAGTCAGCGCTGAGCCAGGCTGCTCTGAGTCGGGTTCGGGCCAGATAGAGCGCAAGCAGGCCTGCGAGGGTGCCTGCGACCAGCAGCTTTCCATCCCAGGCAAGCATTGATACCGAGCGCAGCCCGGAAAGATCCAGCAGCGTGGACTGCAGGTACGTGCGGATGTTTTCCAACAGCCCAATGTCCGACGGAGACATTTTGTAAGGTTGAAGTGTTCCGAATACCTGCAGGTTTCGTACCCAGAGCGGAACCAAGACGGTAAGCGCTCCCGCCAAGCACCAGGTTGCCCGCGCAACGACCGCTCTCAACGTTAGAGTTCGCGTCAACGCCAGCACGACGAAACTCGCCGCGATTGCTGCGAAAGCCGCCGTGCCGGAATTTCGCGACAGGTAGGCCGCGCCACACAACAGTCCGGAGACGAACAAGCTTGTTGCGGCGACGGTTTGAGCTTGCCGCATGGCGCGCAGCAGAAACGCGAATGCGATGATGATCAAAAGCAGAAAGCTGGTGTCCGACAGTGCGGCCCAGCCCGCCTCCACCATGCCCGGTGATGTCATGGTCAATAATGAGATGCACTGTATGACCCTTCGGTCCAGAACCGGAGACAAGGCGAAAAGCAGTGCGACCGGTAGCAGGCCCCAACTGAACCAGGCGATGAGGACCGCGACGCGGGCGGCATCGAGGCCGGTCAGCGTCGAACTCAGCGCAATCAGGAGGGGATGGCCGGGGGGGAACAGGCTCAACGGAACCATGGGCGTCGCGGCGCCCACGCCGGCGCTCACCAACAGGCCCTCTCCAGCCATGAAATGTCGTGCTGACTCGATGTAGGCGGCGCTGTCGGGTGTAAAAAGGTAACGAAAATCCGCCAGATTGACGGCGTACAGCGTGACGACGATTAGGCCTATCAGAACCGCACCGGCATAGTGAAAGTAGCGCATATGCAGCAATCTGTTCTTGCTTGATGAATTGTGAGGGCGAGATTACGCCGCGCTGAATTTCAAAAGGAGATCCTCGAACCGTCGTATCGGCGCTTGAGTAAAGTCGCGCTCAACAAGCTTGCGACCCGCGATTCCCATCGATATCCGGCGCTCCCTGTTCTGAACCAAATCGTCCACATGACGTACGAGACTGTCGACATCACCAGGCGGGACAAGAAAGCCGTTATGACCATCCTCAATGATCTCGGGAATTCCACCTACTCGCGTGGCAACGACGGGCTTACCGCATGCGCCCGCCTCGAGGCTGATCAGACCCAAAGGCTCCTCCCAGCGTGACGGCATCACGATGATGTCTGAACTGTGGTAGATGTCCTCTACCCTGCCGACGTAGCCGATATAGCGGATACGCTCATCATTACCGATCATTGCATGGATATCTTCCTGGGTGTATGAGCCGGAAAACTTTTCCGGATCGCGGCATTCACCGGCAATAAGGAAGCGAACATTGGAGTCCTCAATTCTGCGGGCCATTGCGATGAAATCCTGGACCCCCTTGATTTCGCGGATCTGGCCAAGGAAGCTTACGACGACGTTATCCTGCTCCAGCCCCAGCGACGCACGGATGTTCTGGCCCGCATCGAAGCGTTTGAGGTTGACCGGGTTGTAGATCACCGGCCGCTCCAGCTTGGCGGGAAGGGATTTTTCGGCCGTATATCTCGATACTGCAATCGCCGCACGGCACAGTCGCATCCAGGGGCCAGGCCGGTCGTTGATCACGTGGTAATGGGCGACGATGGGAATGCGCAGCACCCAAGCTGCAAGGACTTCAGCCGGGCGCCAGAAATTTGAGCCATTGATGTGAACAAGCGCGACACGTTCGCGTCGAAACAGGGCAACAGCGCGAAAAAAAGCGCCTAGATAGGTGCGCAAATTCCCGGGTTCGGTAAGTGGCCCCCAGATCAGATGGCGCAACTGGAGGTTTTCAAGTTCTGTGACGATGGGGCCTGATGAGGGCAGCAGAAGTAATGGCTCAAGGCGACTGCGGTCCATCTGGCGCAGTGTGGTGTAGAGAACACGACTAGCGCCCCCCCAGTCACCACTGCTGCCTGTAACGAAACAAACAACGGGGGTAGGTTTCATCTCAGTATCAGCTTCAAGTGGTTGGCTGGAATTCAGTGCCGTGTTGGGAAGCGAGCCGGTTGTCGCGGCGTAGGACGGCATCGCCTTCCATCCACTGGCGCAATGACGCCCACAGGCGGGCAGCATGTTCGGGCTCCTGGGTGACGAG
>CAKQWG010000155.1 GCA_934278005.1 uncultured Pirellulaceae bacterium
GCTTGTAGTCGCCGCGCAAGAGGTCCGCGACGGACCAGATGAATGATGATAGATTGGCGCTCGACATGTGTTTCCTTGTATGTGTCTGGAACGTAGCAAGGATACACATTATCGCTTGGGAGAACTACTCCAGAGCAACTACTCGACGAACCATTCGGCAGGTTTGCCCAGGAGCATCTTCTGGACAGTTTCGATTTTTCGGTTTGCGCCGCCCAGATGAATCACCGCGTGGCAGTTGGCGCAGACCGGCCGCATATCGCGCACGGGATTGACCAGATACTCGGCTTTGATTTTGTGCAAGGGCTTCAGATGGTGAACATGAATATAGTCGGCGGCCAAGTCGCCGTAGGCTTTTTGGAATGAGAACCCACAGATTGAGCAGCGTGTCCCATAGTGCTCCTTACACTCTAGCCTAGCTTTGGCGCTGCGTTCGTTTGCGTTGACCGTGATAGTCCGTGTCGCACCCTCAGGATACGGTCCTCGGGTAACGTCGACTTCGTCGGGTGTGAGTGTGGGTCGAGGCACGTCGTGTGTAGCACGATATGACAGTGGAACTTGCTGTATAGACGCTGACGCGCGTTTAAGATGGCCGTTGACATTGAAGAACTTGCCATAGGCGTTGTGCTTCAGTGCTTGCGGTTTTGTAAGGGTCTCGTTGAACGTCAGCTCTCCTGTGAACACTCGGTGGCCCTCCGGTGAGCGAAGTTCACTCGTTAGAAAGTACCAACTGAAGGGCAGTCGGCCTCGGGCGTCTGCCTTACCCACTACAACGCACTCTTGTCCTTCAGGCAAACCAACCACTTGCGATACATGGACGTCAGCCGCGCATCGATGCTGCCGTAGTCCGCGTAGCCAGCGCTCGTCACATTGCCGGTCCAAGCTCCGGCCAGCGCTGCTACAGTCAATTGGACTTGATTGTTAGCCCCATTGGTTAGCACGCGCTGCGGCTGGACGGTGTCCACAATGGTCTGTCCGCCGGAGGTAATCGTGGCCCGGGCTTGGTAGGTATCCTGAGCATTGATGTATGCCCCATCGTAGGCGAGTGGGAAGATGCACATGAAGCCCGAGTTGCCAGCGGCGAAGCTTCAGATTTCGATAGCCGTGGGTGCAGCGCAGCGGAGCCCACGGATGCAGCGCAGCGGCGAATGCGAGCGAGAAGAAGGTCCGATAGAAAAGGCGGCTCGTCCGAGCTCCGAAAGTTGTCGAAACAATAGGAATGAGGAGCGCACCTAGGCGGACAGTACTTTTGCAAACCGGCGGAGCGGTTGGGCGACTGTAGCTTTTGCAAACCGGCGGAGCGGTTTGGCACTATAGCTTTAGCGAACCGGCGGAGCGGTTTGGCGACTATAGCTTTAGCGAACCGGCGGAGCGGTTTGGTGACCATAGCTTTAGCAAACCGGCGGAGCGGTTTGGCGACTATAACTTTAGCGAACCGGCGGAGCGGTTGGGCGACTATTGGCGTGTGTGAATGGGAAATGCTGGGACGGTTACAGATCTGGGAAAGGCGTATCGTATCGCACTCCCTACCCAGGCTCCTGTGGCCTACAATGGACTCGTTTCCAACATACTTCAGGTGGAGTTCATTATGAGTCAAATTAATCGCCGCAGTCTACTTCAGTCAGCATCGGTGGGTGCCATTGCCGCAGTCTTGTCAGCGGATGGTTCGGCGCAGACCAAAGTTGATCCATACGCCAGCGCAGTGCGCATTGATGGAGAGCCAGCGGGTATCGCCAAGGATTCGTTCACGATTGTTGTCTTACCCGACACGCAGATTTATAGCGAAAGCTATCCGGAACAGTTTTTGGCGCAAACTCGCTGGATCGCTGACAACAAACTCGATCGCAATATCGCTTGCGTGCTCCACCTTGGCGATGTGACTAATCGGAACACCGCGGCTGAATGGGACAATGCTGTCAACGCTATGAAGCAGCTCGACGATGTTGTGCCGTATTTCATGGTCCCCGGAAATCATGACTACAGTCAGGGGGGCGCGTGTAAAGATCGAAATTGTGGGCTGAGCGCAGCGTTTCCTGTGGATAAATTCAAAGGCAGACAATCTTTTGGTGGCGTCTACGATCGCGAGCCCGATCGCAGCGAGAACAGCTTTCACCTGTTCACTGCAGGCGGCCGAGATTTCCTGTCGCTGTGTCTCGAGTTTGGCCCACGAAAGGACGTCGTGCGTTGGGCTAACGAAGTAATCGGTGCGCACCATGCTCGAGCTGTGATACTATCCACACATGCCTTTACATATTTTGATGATTCGCGGTACGACTGGGAGAGACTGGGGACAACTCAGCATTGGAATCCACATGCCTATGGTGTTGCCAAGAGCACAGACGACGATGTGACCGATGGAGAGGAGCTGTGGAATGGGCTGGTGGCCCAGCACGAAAACGTCATTCTTACTCTCAATGGACATGTGCTCGGCGACGGATTGGGACGCATGGTCTCCGAAACTCCCAGCGGTCGTCATGTTCATCAGATGTTAGTCAACTTTCAGATGCTGCCCAATGGCGGTGACGGATGGCTAAGACTGCTTGAGTTCCACCAGGATGGAAAAACAGTCGATGTCTGTGACTATTCCCCCACGCTCGATCAGCGCAATGAATCACCGCAGAACAAATTTCAAATTAGCCTGTCTGAAATCAAGGCATAAAATGAAAGACTTGCCAATGAGCGCGATGCGTCTGTTCGCAACAACCGTCTGTGTGCTAGCCGCTTCAGTTGGCCAAGCGCAATCGCTGCAAACCTCGTTCGATGACCACGTGCGACCGTTTACACAGTCGTATTGTGTGGGGTGTCACAACGGGAACACCACCGAGGGCGATTTGGATTTGACGGTTGATGATAATCTAGCCTCGGTGCTTAAAAACTTTCGTCACTGGTCGAATGTTCAGGATCGTCTCCAGGCAGGTGAGATGCCACCTAAAGGCAGTGATCGCCTGCCCACGCCCCAAGAGCGAGCGGCGGTGATCGCGTGGATCGAGCAGGTTAAAGTCGCCGAGGCGACGCGGACTAAAGGCGACCCTGGCATCGTGCTCCCACACCGGCTCAGCAGCAGCGAGTACAACTACACCATTGCCGACTTGACGGGCGCAGATATTCAACCTGCTGCCGCATTTCCGGTCGACCCGGCCAACGAGGCGGGTTTCGACAACTCCGGTGAATCGCTGGCCATGTCCCCTGCCCTACTAAAGAAATACTTTGACGCGGCAAGCGAAGTTGCCGAGCATCTGGCACTCACGCCCAGTAGATTTGAATTCGCGCCCCACCCGGTGAGCACCCCTACCGATCGCGACAAGTTTTGCGTAAATCGCATCATCGATTTTTACCGCCGCCAGCGGACCGACTACGCCGAGTATTTTGAAGTCCTGTGGCGACACCAGAACCGCGGGTTGCTTGGCCGAGCAGATTGGCCATTGGAGTGTTTAGCGAACCAGCAGGGTCTGAGTGAGCGATACGTGCAGCGGCTCTGGGAACTTCTTGGACAACCACCGCGCGACGGGCTCTCCACGCAAGCAGTCGGACCGATAGCCGCACTGCGTCTATTACTGCGCGAGCTTCCCGATGCTTCGACGCCAGAGAATATTTCGGCCGCCCAGAGCGGCTGCCAAGCGATGGCCTCGTTCGTTGAGAAGCTGCGTCAATCGCTGGTGCCTGCAGTACCAAACTTGACCGCGCCACAGATGAACAATGGATCTCAGCCGCTCGTACTGTGGAAGAATCGCCAGTTCGTCGCCAATCGACGAAGCTACATCC
Source organism: uncultured Pirellulaceae bacterium (assembly GCA_934278005.1). GTDB lineage: Bacteria > Planctomycetota > Planctomycetia > Pirellulales > Pirellulaceae > Aureliella. The sequence continues at coordinate 3,760 of CAKQWG010000155.1, forward strand.
AGGATGAACTACCCCAGGGCGACTTTGGATTGGCAGCGGATTCGGCTGCCGCAAGGTTGATGGAAGTGACCGAGGATACCAACTCACGGGCCTACCAACAATCCTTGGCACAGTTTTGCGACACGTTCCCCGACGCGTTCTTTGTTTCAGAACGCGCCCGAGTGTACCTTGATCAGAAGGACGAAAAGAAACTAACGGGCCGGTTTTTAAGCGCCGGTTTCCACAGCCAGATGGGATACTTTCGTGATGACGCGCCCCTCTACGACCTGATGCTCGACGATACCCAGCGGCAAGAAATCGATCGTTTGTGGCTAGAACTGGACTTTGTCGCTAAGGCGCCAATGCGCCAGTATTCAGGCCTGATTTGGTTCGACCGAACCGATTCGGGATTTATGCGCGACCGTGTATTTGACCGATATCGGGCCGAAGATAAAGACAATATATCGGTCGAGAAAGTGGCTGGTCTGGCAAGTACCTACCTGGAAAAAGCCAAGCGAGTGGGCGCAAGCGACCAAGCCTTGGAGGCCATTGCATTTTATTTCGATGACATGAACCGCACCTTTCGCCGCCTTGAAAGGCTTGAAGTCGAATCACAGCCACTGCATCTCGATGCGTTGGTCGAATTCGCTCAGCGAGCGTTTCGTCGCCCTTTGTCGCAATCCGAATCCGACTCGATTCGTTCATTCTACGACACGCTGCGACGGAGCGCAGGGCTCAGTCACGAGGAAGCGATTCGTGACGGCGTGGTCGCGGTCTTGATGTCACCCCATTTCTGCTACCGAATCCATGTCGTAGCCGACCAACTCACTGTCGTAGCCGACCAAGCTACTGTTGTAGAAGGCCAAGTCACTGTCGTAGCCGACCAAGCTACTGTCCTAGACGAAGGGCATCCCGCCACTTCCTCAGACGCCGAGGCGGCGGAGGCGGAGGCGGAGACGGCGGCGGGGGCGGCGATACGACCACTGAGCGATTTCTCACTTGCGAGTCGACTGAGCTATTTCCTGTGGTCGAGCATGCCTGATCAGAAACTATTGGCATTAGCCGGCGATGGGCGTCTGCGCGATCCGGCGATGATGCTTCAACAGAGTCGACGGATGCTGGCGGACGACCGTGTCGACCGATTCGTCATCGAGTTCGCTGGCAACTGGTTGGACTTTCGCCGCTTCTCTGAGCACAACGGCGTAGACCGTGAACGCTTCCCCGCCTTCACCGATGAACTGCGACAGGCGATGGCAGACGAACCCAAGAGGTTCTTCCGCGACCTCATCGCTAGAGACGGGTCCGTGTTAGATTTTCTGTATGCGCAACACACGTTCGTGAATCCTGTGTTGGGCACCCACTATGGTCGCCAGTCGGACAGCAGCCACGACTCCGCTCAGCAGTGGGTTCGCTGGGATCAAGCTGGGGAACATGGGCGCGGTGGATTGTTGCCGATGGCCGTGTTTTTGACGAGCAATTCGTCGGGGCTGCGTACCAGTCCTGTCCAGCGGGGTCATTGGTTGGTCAAGCAGATACTTGGGGAGAAGATTCCTGCACCGCCGGCAACCGTGCCAGAATTGCCCAGCGATGAGTCGCAATTGGGCGATTGGACGCTGCGCGAAACGCTTGCGCGACATCGTCAGGACATCGCCTGCGCTGGGTGCCACAACCGCATGGATTCCATGGGGCTGGTCTTTGAAGGCTATGGTCCGATTGGCGAATACCGCGAATCGGATCTGGGCGGCCGAGTGATCGATGACTCGGCGGTGTTCCCCGACGACAGCCAGGGTAGCGGCCTTGGAGGTGTGCTGTCATACATCCGCCAATCCCGCCAAGACGATTTTGTCGACAATCTTTGTCGAAAGCTTCTGGCGTTCGCTCTGGGGCGAACATTACAGCTATCGGACAATTTCATCATTGCTGAGATGAAACGAGAGCTCGTCGAGAATGACTATCGTTTTAGCGCGATGATCGAGGTGATCGTAACGAGCCCCGCGTTTCTAAACAAACGCGTTAACATTCCACTTAGTGAAACGGCGTTCATCCCATGAGACCTGAAAATCCTTCCTCCAGTCGAGTTAAACGCACCGTCTCGCGGCGGACCATGCTGCGAGGGACAGGCGTGATGATGTCGCTACCGTGGCTGGAATCGATGCCGGTCTGGGGGAGTGAGACGAGTGATGGCGCGGCACCAATCGCTGCCGGTGCGTCCTCACCGCCTCAACGCTTTGCCGCCCTCTTCATGGGTTGCGGTATCAACCGAGACCATTGGTGGGCCAAAGGCAGCGGTGCCAACATGGAGCTGGGCCGAAGTTTGGTGCCGATGGAAGCGGTTAAGCACAAGATGAATTTCATCACCGGATTATTCAACGAGAATGCCACCGAGGTGGGCATTCACCCAGGCCAAACCGGCAATATTCTATCCGGGGCCTCGCTGAAGAAAGGTTCCGAGCTGCGCGGCGACATCAGCATGGATCAAGTGCTCGCCAATCACTTCGCTGAGCAATCGATCGCTCCCAGCCTTGTGCTCGGCTGTGAACAACCCGTCACAGGGTATCACGAAACCAATTTCTCGATGGCTTACAGTTCGCACATTTCGTGGCAGAATGCGACATCGCCCGTGCCTATGGAGGTTTACCCCTCGCTCGCCTTTGACTCACTCTTTGACAATCACGGCAGCCGCCGGATGGAGAGTATTCTTGACCGAGTCAGCGAAGATGTGGCTGCACTCAGTCGACGAGTTAGCCGCTCCGACCGCACCAAACTCGACGAATACCTGAGTAGCGTTCGCGAAGTCGAAAAGCGTGCCGTCTCAATGCGCGCCGCACATGCGAAGGCCGCCGAGCGAGCGGAGCATCGCGGCCGGGACATCGCCGCTATGAAGCGACCCGATGATGGCTTGCCCGAAGACATCCGCGAACATATGCGACTGATGTGTGACCTTGTCGCAATTGCTTTCCAAACAGACAAGTCGCGTGTGGCAACTCTGTTGCTCAATCGCGATCTGTCGGGGTTGTTTTATCCGTTTTTAGACGTCAAGAACACGCACCACTCTGCGTCTCACGATGACCGCTCAGACGAATACGAGCGAATCTCTCGCTACTACTGTTCCCAATATGCTTACCTGGCAAATAAACTTGACGCAATGCCTGAGGGCGACGCAACGGTACTCGATCATTCCTGCTTGCTGTTCATCTCGAGCATGTGGTCGGGCAACGCGCACGACTCGAGCAAAGTGCCCGTGTTGCTTACCGGAGGCTTGTCGGGCACGTTGGAAACCGGGCGCGTTTTGAGCTACTTGGGCAAAGACGACGCCGACCGCAAACTGTGCAGTATGTACCTATCGATCATGGACCGGATGGGCGTGAAGCTCGATCGCTTCGGCGACGCCTCACAGCAGCTCGCAGGACTATGAGCGCGCGACACCTTGCTCCAATTCGCTCAGCCGCCTAGTGCGGAATCGCATGCTAGGTGGTGTTTGGAGGACCGTCAGGGATAGCGGTCCTTATCTGTTTCTGACGTTCGCGACTCAAGCTTCCGCTCCTGCGACGCGGAGTGCCGATGTGCAGACGATTTGTGAGCTTTTGCGACCTTTCGC
>CAKQWG010000156.1 GCA_934278005.1 uncultured Pirellulaceae bacterium
TCAACACCGAGTCAACACCGAGTCAACACCGAGTCAACACCGAGCTAAGGCGGCGATGAGGCGCTGGAGGTGTTCTTCGGTATGGCTGGTCGACAGGCTGATCCTCAGTCGGCATGTGCCATCGGGGACCGTGGGGGGACGGATGGCTGGAACGTAGATGCCTTGCTCCCATAGCCGCTGGCTAAGCTGCAGTGCGCGCGTTTCGCTCCCCACGATCACAGGCACAATGGGGCTATCCCCCTGGGGAACGTCCAGTGCGATCTGCCGCAAGCGCTGCCGCAGTTGGCTAGCTTGCTGCCGTAGGGCCAGACGCTGGGGCTGCATGGCGATGAGCAGCTGAAGCCCGCGCTGTGCGGCGATTAGCGACAACCCTGGCGAGGCCGTGCTGAACAGATAGCTGCGGCAGTGGTTGACCAAGTAGGCAATCAACGCTCGATTGCCGGCTACGTAGCCGCCCACGCTCCCAAGGGCTTTGCTGAGTGTGCCGAGTTTTGCCAGGACTTGCGCCTGCAGGTTTAATTCCTCGATTAAGCCTCCCCCGCGCGGCCCATACACGCCGACTGCATGGGCTTCGTCCACGATGAGCCCTGCGTCGTAACGCTGGGCCGCGTCGCTCAACTCAAGCAGCGGAGCCGCATCGCCATCCATGCTGAAAATTGTTTCGGTCAGCAACAAGACCTTGTCGAACTGGTGTCGGTGCTGCCGCAAGTAGTCGTGGACGAAGCTGGCGTCGGCGTGGGGATAGACCACCTTGGCGGCGCGGCTCAAGCGACAGCCATCGATCAAGCTGGCGTGGTTGAGGCTGTCGCTGAGAATCAGATCATGACTGCCAGCCAGGCAGGCGACGCTTCCGGAGTGGCACGCAAAGCCACTGCTGAAAACCAGCGCCGCCTCGGTACCGGAGAACTCGGCCAAGCTGTGCTCTAAGGCGGCGTGTTCAGCGGTGTAACCCGACAGCACCGGACTAGCGCCGGCCCCCCACCGCGGGCTGGCGACAGGGTCGGCCAACTGAGGCTGGGATGTCGCCTGGTGTAGGGCGGCCAGTATTTCGGCATGGCTCCGCAGACCGAGGTAGTCGTTGCTGCCGAAGTCGATCAGCCCAGTTAACACAAGTGGGCGACGAACTCGCGTGCGCTGAGCCTGGGCCACTTGCCGCTGCGACTGCTCTAAAAACCAATGCCAGCTCTCGGACATGAAGACCCGCGAATCAGCTTTCGCTGCGCAGCGCCAAGTGCTGCTGCTTCCACTGCTGAATCAACTGCTGCTGCTCAGCGGTGGCTTCGGCCGGACCGGCCAGTGAATGGATAAAAAAGCCGCTCTTGGAATGCTCTTCAAAACGCGGATAAATGGACTGTGGATTCTCACCCAGTAGCACCATGGAGGTAACCAGCGCCAGATCGCTGATGCGGACTACAAAATTGTTCGGCCGCGGCGTCTGAGGCAACACGCCAGGCAGAGCTCCAGGCGGAGCTGAGTCGCTTTCGTGAAAGCCGCTGTCGTCAGAGTCCGACCGCCGGCCTTCGATAGCGCTGCGTGCAAATTCCTCTACCACAGTGCGGTCGTCTAACCAAGCCGCAAGTGGCGATACGTCGGTCTCATCACCGAAGCGAGCTAAACAGTAGAATGCCAACGTCCGCGTGTCGTTGTCAAAGTTGGCAGTCAAGCAGCGCCGCGCGATGCTGGCACCTTCGGCCAAATCATGTTCCAAAGCACAAGTCATAGCTGCTGGAGCCATGGCAATGTGTGTTTTAGGTAGCCAGGCAGCCAGCAGCTTGCGCAGGCAGTTTTTGTAACCGTCCTTATGAATGCTGCCTTCGAATGAACGACGTTCGCTGATAGAGATAATGTCGCTGATCTCGACCGGTGTCTGCGTCGGTAGCGTGGCGGCTACCATCAACATGGCGACGGCGTCGCCCAATTTGGTTTCGCGATAGGAAAATAGATCCTCGCGCAAACGCACCGCCTCCATCGAAGCGATCGTTTCCAAAGCTCGCAATGCGGCTGCAGAGCCCGCTACGGGTTTCCCGCCAGCAGAGGATTGTGTAGCAGTTGGCTGTACAGCGTCCGCAGCAGTTTGTTTTACAGAAGGCGCCGCGGGACCGGCCAATTCGATCAACCGCGCAACTTCAGGTTGTTGGCGAATCATGTCCAGGAACAACAATTTGCTGGTCCGCGAACTGCCAACCAGCTGCCGATAGCGATTCCAACTGGGCAGCCCATAGGACTTTTCGGCATCTAGATCCAGCAAGAAACTGTTGGAGAGGGCAAGGAACTTGTCGTCTTCGATCTGCTGAGCAATCAGCCCGGCGCGATGCCGAACTTCATACGGGGCCGAAGCAGCCACCGAGCGCAGCAGCGGCAGAACCCGCTCACCCTGGCTGAGCAATTCCGCAGTGGCTTGCTCACGAGTTTGGAATTTAGCGGCACCTAGCTGCTCAATAAGCTGGGCATGGAGTGCGGATGTGGTGCCGGGAGCCTGCCCGAAGACATGCAGCGGGCTGGTAACGAACGCTAAGACTATGAGCCATGCTGCGCCGCGGCGTGTGCTCGAATTGCCCGAGGAACCGGAAACCTGTCGACAGCATCGGCTTCTTTTCATGGGTGGGCGGCACTTTTTATTTGGACGCAATTATTCGGGCATAACGCAGTGGCTGCCCGGGCGGGGTAGGCTTCCGCAGGGCTTGACCGGCTGTAAGCCAACTGTTCACCTCATTGTAGTGTGCAGAACGTTTTTGGCACCCTCCACCTGGCGGCATGATCCGCGATTTTCGCTAGTAGCTATAGCTAGCATTCCGCGAGTAAGAGCTAGGAAGTGTGTGCTGCTTGCAATCCCCGGGCGGGCCACGCGGCTCCTCCTGAGTCTGCTACTCAACCTTCCTAAGTCTGCTACTTAACCTTCCTAAGCAGGCTGCTCAAGCGCGAGACAAGACTGAGCGCGAAGACGAAAAGTTGTGGGTGAGGAGTCGAGATGAGCCGGTGCGCGGAGGCAGAGCCTAATCTGTACCTTGACATCCAGATTTGGTTGCTTTAACATAATAAGTCGAACGCCTTATATCCCACCTGAAAGCGAGTGCCATGCGAACTACAGCATTCCCACCTGCCTTGCTCCTACTGGTAGTTACCGCCGCCAGTTGCTTCCACGCTTGCCCGGCCCAAGCTCAGCTGGATTTCGAAAAGGCGCCGATCGACTACGGTCAGACCGAGGCTAACGATCCGGTGGCCGAGTTGTCGCGTGCGATCGACGAGGGGCGTGAGAAGCTTGAGTATTCTGCGGAGCACGGTTGGTTGCCGAGTCTGCTGGAGAAGCTCAACATCAGTCCTGACACACAAACCTTGGTGTTTTCCAAAACCTCGCTGCAGCTGCACAAGATCAGTCCCCGCACGCCGCGGGCTTTATACTTTAACGACGATGTCTACGTGGGCTGGTGCCAGCGCGGAGATGTGGTGGAAATCGCCGCGACTGATCCACAACAGGGAGCCGTATTCTATACGGTTGATCAGGATCCGACTCAACCAGCGAAAATTGTCCGCGATCGAGGGCAGTGTTTAACCTGTCATGCCACCAATCGGACGCAGGGCGTGCCCGGCTACTTGGTGCGCAGCGTCTACGCCGATAACAATGGTCGCCCGCGCAGCGGCACGCGGACCTACGTGACCGATCACACGACCGATTTGGACGAACGGTTTGGAGGGTGGTACGTCACAGGCGCTCATGGCAGCATGCGGCACATGGGAAACGTATTCGCGACCGACCGCAGCGAGCCTGAAAACATCGACCGTGAAGCGGGCTGCAATCGAGAACAGCTGGAAGAGTTGTTCGATACGACTCCATACATGCGGCCCACCAGCGACATGGTGGCGTTGATGACGCTCGAACACCAGACGCAGATGCACAACCTGATTGCCCGAGCTAGTTTCGAAACGCGGATTGCGGGCTACTACGACCGAGGAATCAACGAGGCGCTCGATCGACCCGCCGACACGGTCAGTCCATCGACGGAGCGGCGTATAGCTGCCGCCGGCGAGGCGCTGGTGAGGTACATGTTATTTGCCGACGAATTTAAGCTGGAGTGTCCGATCCATGGGCAGAGCAAGTTTGCCGCGACGTTTGAGGACCCTGCCAACCCGCAGTGGCACGGGGATAGCCAAGGCCGCAGTCTGCGCCAATTTGATCTAAACGAGTACATGTTCAAATACCCCTGTAGCTACTTGATCTACAGCGAGGCCTTCGATGCGTTGCCTGAACCGATGCTCCAGTTTGTGAGAAAGCGGGTGACGGAGATTTTGACGGCCGGCAGCACACCTGAAGGGTATGAACGCCTGAGCGATGCGGATCGAGCAGCGGTCCGCGAGATACTCGCCGAGACTAAACCTGGCTTTTTGGTCGACGCTACCCTTTAGCTGCATGTTATCTTTGGCAGCCTCTGAGCCGCCTCGGCTGAGCTTATGGTTGGTTTGCTAGACGCTTTTGGTGTTTTCTAGACGGCCTTCTTTAAGTTTCTAAACCGCCCAACAGCGGTTCGTCCATAGCGCGTAGATCGCTGTTGGGTATGCCGTCGGGATACTCGTGCCGGGCCATATCCAAAGCCGCGCAAGCAATTTCCAAGTGTTGCACTTTGGATTTTTCGTAGAACGTCGTAGCCGCCCCGGGCAGTTTCGGACTGCCGTGCAGGGGCTTATCTGAGATGCACAGCAGCGTGGCGCAGGGAATGCGGTAGCGGAAGCCATTGGCAGCCACGGTAGCCGATTCCATATCCACGGCCACGCTGCGGCTGAGTTTCAATTCTTTGAGCGTCTCCGTCAGGGCCAACTCCCAATTGCGATTAGCCGTGGTATAGACCGTTCCGTAGCGATACGGCAAACGACGGCCGTCGAGTATTTTGGATAGGTAGCGGTTGAGCAAAAAGCTAGGTGCGATCGGCACGGCGCGCGGCAGGGCCGCATCGAGCACGTGGTCGTCGCGCATGTAGCCCGACGCCAATACGAAGTCGCCGATCTCTTGATGGTTGCGAACTCCGGCACAGTGGCCGACCATCAGCAACGCGTCGGGCCGCAGCACGGCAATATGGTCGGTTAGAGTTTTAGCATTGGATGGGCCAACACCGATATTGACGATGGTGATACCGCTGCTCTCGGGAGCGACGTGATGATAGGCGGGCATCTGTGCGTCGAGTCGCGCGGGGCGACGGCATGCGGGAAACATCTCACAGAATGCGTCGATGTGCATCTGATAATTGGTCAGCAAGACGTATCGCTGAAAATCCTCAGCCGCTGTGCTGGTATAATGCTCGAGCCGCTGGATCGACAGTTCGGCTCGTTCGGGGCCAAACAGGAAGGCCTTCTTGAGCGTGTGATCAAAATCGGTCTCATCAATAATCTGAAGCAGCCGGGGCGAATTTAAGTCAACGCATCGCTGAGCGCGGCTGACCACGATGTGAGCCCCTTTTTTGGCCAGACGCAGCAGCTCGCGACGCAGATACCAGCGGTAGGCCGAAGGCCGCGCCATCTTGCCAGAGATGGTAGGGTTGTGGATCGACCACTGCCGCTGCACGGTCACTTTGGCATAGTTGCCTGCCGCGTAGATTTGCTCCATCCAGTCGCAGGCCGCGTCAATTGAGGCGATCAACTGTCGATCGTCCTGGCCTTCAATTGTCAATTGCTCGATCATCCTGAATCCGGCCTCAGTTGGTTAATGGTGACGGTCAAATTGGCACCGCAATGGCCGCCGTATTTCTCACTCGCTCTGCGAGAGCATGCTTGGCGGTGGACTTGTTTCCTGGTCTACGGTCGGCTGAGTTTTGATGCTTAATCGTCGCAACGCCAATATTACGCAAAGCCGTTGGGTTGAATACCCTTGATCTTTAGCGGATGACGGTTGTACTCATTGCGAGGGGTCAAGGGGCTGCATTTTGTGCTCGTGACCAACAATTCGACTCGACAATTTGCTTGGCGCCGGAGCGTAGCGTAGTGTTCAGACGGCCCCGTTCAGAAAAATCGGTCGCAATACCCGTTTCTATTTTCCCAGAGAGATGCTCCATCAGATGCCTGAACTCCCGACCACCTCAGCCAGCCCGCAGTGCATTGTGCTCAAAATTGATCTACAGCAAATATTGGAGTCGGCTCAGCTACCGGCTCTGCCGCAAACAGCGATCCGCCTGTTAGAGCTGTCCCAGGATGCGAGCAACGGGCCGGCTGAATACGCACAGCCCATCGAAGCCGATGCCGGGCTGATGGGCCAAGTCCTCAGATTCGTCAATTCGAGCTATTTTGGATTCACGCGCGAGATCTCGAGCGTCAAGCAAGCGTTGGCTCTGGTGGGCGTTCGCACGATTAAGAACTTTGCGCTGTGGAGCGCTATCTTCAGTCTCGTTCCCGATCCTAAGTTCGGTCCGTTTGATTTAAAGAAACTGTGGCAGGACTCGCTGCGACGTGCGGTCTTCGCGCGCATCTTAGGAAAATCTTTGCAGTTGCCCAACGCCGAGGATTTGTTTGCCGCCGCGCTGCTGCAGGACATGGCCATTCCCATATTGCTTAAAGAGCTGCCCGAACATTACGAAAAACTGATCCAGCGTCGCAGCGCCGAAGGGCTGCGACTGTCGCAACTTGAACAAGAACTTTTCGGCTGGGACCATGCCCAAGCGGCCGCTGCACTGGTTCGCAATTGGCGTCTGCCCGAAGAGTTCGCCTCCTTGATTGAACGACATCCCGATCTAAATGCGTTGCTGGCAGCCAATCCTCCGCAGCGCGACGCGGCCTGCGTCGCGCTCGCCTCCCTTCTGCCCGCCTGCCAGGACGGCAACTGGACCGAGCGTGAAGAGTTTCTAGCAGGCGTTGCGAAGTTGAAGCTTAACGCTGGCTCAGGCATCGAGAGCATCCTGGCAGAAGCTGACGCTGGCTTTGTAGAATTCGCTCCAGTGTTGAAGCTAGCTATTCCTGAGAAGAGTCTCAGTGAGTGGTACGCGGCTGAGGCTCAGTAGCAGCAGGCCTTGGAGAAATCCGGCTTGTGACCTAGAGTAAATGTACACGGCGTCTGGTCGATCACGAGAGATCGAGCAGCCACAGCACGGAGGTAGACCTGCTGCGGCGTCGTTTGCGACTTCACTAGGCAATGCTGGGCATGCAGGAATTTGATCGCCATCAGGAGCAAGCTTCTTACGATTCGCCGCCAGCGTACGCTCGGTCGCGAGCCGGATGTGGCACAGCCGAACCGTCCAGCGTTGACAGCCACAAGGCATATGCTGACACAGCGACTGGCACCACAGCGACGGGCA
>CAKQWG010000157.1 GCA_934278005.1 uncultured Pirellulaceae bacterium
CGCTTGACCGCTACTGGTAAAGCCATGCACCGCGGTGCGGGCACAAGTCACTTGGCGGTTCGCTTGAGCCCCAAGCGGCGTCGCAACCTGCGCGGCACTCGCGTACTGGCCAAGCCGCAAACGCGTCAGATTCATGATTGCCTGCGGCACAATAGCTACTAAGCTGACCGTGTAGCTTTAAACTGTGCTGGGCCAGCTAGCGTGCACTAGTTAGTTGTTGGTTTTGCACGGATCGATGTTTTGCACGGATCGATGTTTTGCACGGATCGATGTTTTGCACGGATCGATGTTTTGCACGGATCGATGTTTTGCACGGATCGATGCAGCAGCTGATCACAAATGCGGGGATTTTGTTCCAAGCATCTGGGTACAACGTTTGACTCTGTGCCGCCTCCCCGTTCGGCCCCGGTTGCTAGCCACCTAGGTAGCTAGATCAATCGACAGTCAAAGACCTGAGATTGCCAACGTTTGATAATGTAGAAGGCTGTTCTGATGAGAACACTTAAGGGTGCGGCACGTAAAAAGGCCAACAAGCGTCTGCTGAAGCGGGCATCAGGCTACGTCGGCGGTCGCCGCAAATTGCTGCGGACTGCTAAAGAGACATTGGTCCGAGCAGGCGTGTTTGCCTACCGCGACCGCCGCGTGAAGCGGCGCGAATTTCGTCGCCTATGGATTGTGCGGATCAGCGCCGCCTGTGCCCAGCAGGGCTTGCGCTACAGCCAATTTATTCATGGCTTAACTCTGGCCAACATCGAACTGGACCGCAAGCAGCTGTCTGAAATGGCTATCAACGATCCGGCCGGCTTCCAAGTCGTCGTCGATCAAGTCAAAGCAGCTCTGGCCGAAAAATATCCAGTCGCTGCCTAGGCTTTAGTGATGGCTCGATGTGGATCGGAGCGGAAAGTAGCTGAGCTCGCGGTATCCATCCGCGCATGCGGATGGAGAGGTCTATAGGGTTCGCCCAGCAGACGTTCGTCGTGGGAGCGGATGCTCAAAAATGGACTGGCTAGCTGCACTGGCTCTAGGCTGGATCCACTTGACACGCGCTGTTTATCAATCGATACAAGCGGCGGCGGTGATCACCGCCGCCGCTTTTTTTGTGTCACTCGGAGGCGTTCTGCTTCCAGTGCCTTTTTGGGGTTCCGTTGGCAGCCCGACGCTCGCCAGGATTTTTGCAAATACATATTCAAAGAGCCAGCGATGGATCTGGAAACCTTCCAAACTAGCCTCGAGGACTTGGCCGCGGCCGCCGAGCAGTCTTTCGCGGCGGCCAGCGACGAGGCGACCTTCGAAGCGGCCCGCGTCAAATTTCTGGGGGCTCGCAGCGGTGAGATGAAGAGCCTGCAAAAACAGCTCGGCGCACTCTCCAAAGACGCCAAGCCCGCGGCCGGCAAGAAGCTCAACGAAGCCAAAATGCGGATCGAAGCAGCCCTGGCTTCGGCCGCTCAGCGATTAGCCTCCGGCGCGACTAGCGCATCGCCTAGCGGACCTCTGCTCGACCCCACCTTGCCAGGCACACGACAGCACCTCGGACGCATCCACCCGATCACCCAGACGATTGAGCATCTCAAAGAGATCATGGGCCGGCTCGGGTTTGCCGTAGTAGAAGGCCCCGAGGTGGAGGACACATGGCATAACTTCGTAGCCTTGAACATCCCCGAAGATCACCCCGCCCGCGATCCGCTGGATAATTTCTATCTCCGCGTGGCTGGCAAGACGGCCCTCGATACGTCGGCCCACGAAGCCCGCCTACTGCGCAGCCAGACCAGCACGGTGCAGATCCGCGTTATGGAGCAGACTCCTCCACCGGTGCGCATTATTTCGCTCGGGCGGGTTTATCGGCCAGACGAGGCAGACGCTACCCACTTCCCAATGTTCCATCAGATGGAGGGCCTGTGGATCGACCAGCATGTCACCATGGCGCAGCTCAAGAGCGTGCTGCGCATGTTTGCCACCGCCTATTTGGGCGCCGACGTGCGCATTCGCTTCCGGCCCAGCTTCTTCCCCTTTACCGAACCGAGCGTCGAGGCCGATTTCCATTGGAACGATAACTGGGTCGAGTTCGGTGGGGCGGGTATGGTCGATCCTAACGTGCTGCGGGCCGTCGGCTACGATCCCGAGCAAGTCAGCGGATTTGCGTTTGGCTTGGGGGTTGAACGATTGTGCATGCGCCGCCACGGCGTGACCGACATCCGCGATCTGTATCGCAATGACTTGCGTTTCCTGCATCAGTTTTAAGCGTGGACCACTATGTTAGTTTGCTGGGAATGGTTGGCTGAGTACGTCGACCTGAACGTGACCGCCGAAGCCTTGGCCGATCGCTTCGCGATGACCGGGTTGAATCACGAATCGACCACTCACGTCGGTAGCGACGTCGTTCTAGATCTAGAGGTCACCAGCAATCGTGGCGATTGCCTAGGCCATATCGGCGTCGCCCGCGAAGCGGCCGTGATCCTGGACAGCGACCTGCAGGTCCCACATCCACAACCCAGCTTCGGCCAGTCCCCGGCGACGGAGCACATACAAGTGCTCAACCAGTCTCCTACGCTCTGCTCGCGTTACACGGCGCGAGTGCTGCGCGGCGTCAAGGTTGGCCCCAGTCCGGAGTGGTTGGTGCGCCGTTTGGCTGCCGTGGGCGTTGCTTCGGTTAACAATGTGGTCGATGTGACCAATTACGTGATGCTCGAATGTGGCCAACCGCTGCACGCCTTCGACCTACAGCAATTGCACGGCGGACAAGTCATCGTCCGCGCGGCCAAGGAGCGTGAGCAGCTGACCGCCCTGGATGGCCGCGTTTACGAGCTGGACTCCCAGATGTTGGTCGTCGCGGACAGCGATAGAGCAGTTGCCATCGCTGGCGTAATGGGAGGTGTTGACACCAAGGTCTCAGAGCAGACCAGCGACGTACTGATCGAAGTTGCTACCTTTGAGCCGCTGACCGTGCGCCGCACAGCGCGACTGCTTAAACTGCACAGTCCCTCCTCCTTTCGCTTTGAACGCCGTCCTGATCCGGCCGGTATCGACTGGGCTAGTCGCCGCTGCTGCGAACTGATTCTGCAGGTCGCCGGTGGCGAGTTGTGCCGCGGAGTCGTCGACGTCGGCTCCGTCCCCGCGCAGCCGCCGCTGATCGAACTGCGAATCGCTCAGATCAGGCGCGTGTTGGGAATTGATATTCCGTTGACAGAGGTTGAGCGGATCTTGGTCAAGCTGGGTTGCCAGGTCGACCGGGCGGCAACCAGCCAGGCGCAGGCTAGCCACCCGGAGCAGGCCCGCCAGTGGGTCGTGCTGCGCGTCTCACCGCCCACCTGGCGCGGCGACCTGACGCGCGAAGTCGATTTGATCGAAGAGGTGGCCCGCATCTACGGCTATGAAAAGATTCCAGAGGATGTTTCAGTGCCCCTGCAAGTGGCCGACATCCGCCCTAAGGACATCTCCATGGCTCGCGTCAGGCACACGTTAAGCGCCTATGGTATCGATGAAGCCATGACGACCAGCGTCGTCCCCGAGGCCTTTGAAAGATTCGGTAGCCCGTGGACCGAGCAGCCGCCACTGCAGACCGAGACTCCATTGCTGGTGGGCTCGCGCACACTGCGTCGTTCGTTGATCCCCAGCCTCCTGGCCGCGAGACACAACAACCAAGTGCAGTCGATTCGCAATGCACAGTTGTATGAGTCGGCCAGCCTGTATCTGAGCGGCACTGCGACCGACGCTCTGCCGCAACAAGTGGCTGCACTGGCACTGGTTACCCAAGGCGATTTGCAAATTGCCACAGGCATCGTCGAAGAGCTGATTGCGCAAGTTGCCGACCGCAGTGCGCGACCTCAGTGGCAAGCCTGCCAACATCCTTTGTTTGCAGACGGCAGTCTACAGCGTGTCATGCTCGATGAGCGATTGCTGGGCTACGTGGGCTTGATCAGTCGCCAGGCGCAACAGGCAATGTCACTTGAGCACTCCGTAGCTGCCGCTGAACTTAACGTAGATGAGCTGACCGCTGTCCTTGAACCAGTTCGCCAAGCCAGACGCGTCAGCTTGTTTCCAGCCGTCACTCGCGACCTGAACTTCGTAGTCGACGAAGCGATGCAGTGGAGAGAGTTTAAAGCGGTCTGCCAAGCTGCCGTAGACGACAGCTTGCTGCAGGAGGTCAGCTATCGAGAGACCTACCGCGACACCAAGAAGGATGGGAGCGGTAGAAAGCGTTTGCTGCTGAGCCTACATTTCCAAAGCCTCGATCGAACTCTCACTGGGGATGAAGTCGACGCGCAAGTGGCTCGCATCATCGCCGCCTGCGAAACGCAATGTGCGGCTAAACTGCTGTCGTAGCCAACACCGCAACAGTTATTTCTGGCCTGTCGCTTAGGTGACAAGGGGGGCTGCCATCTGGTAAACTGCTGCCTCTCAAGCTACGATCGAACGCTCACTAGGGCGTCGCTCAACTAGGTAAGGTGACCACGATGATATTAACGCTGGAAAACCAAGCGGACGGCAATTGCTACTTATCTCTAGCGGGCCGCATCAGCCAAACCGCCGTCAATGTTCCACAAGCTCAGCTGAGTGAACAGCTCGGCGTGGACAGCTTAAACCAGAAGATCCTGGTGTCGCTACAGCAGACCGACTATATCGACTCCAGTGGTATTGGTTGGCTGTTGGCCACCGACAAGCAGATTCGAGATAGCGGCGGGCAGCTCATCTTGTACTCTCTGCCGCTGGACATTCAACACGTGTTCGGTTTGATGAAGCTCAACACCGTGCTTAAGATCGCCAAAGACAAAGCACATGCCACCGCGATTGCACGAGGGGATAACCATGCCAGCTGAATCGCCACATCCACTGCCCCCAGAATTGGCATCGATCCAGTCGCGGGAACCACGCGAAGCTCTGGATGTGATCCTAGAACATGCAGCTCGAGCCGAAGCCAGCGATCTGTTCATCCAGCCCAATGGAAATCACTACTCGATATCCTATCGCCAAATGGGCATGGTCTGCCCCATGGTGATCGTCTCCAACGAGCAAGGCATGTCGCTGGTCAACTTGATCAAATCAGCCGCTGGAATGGACTTGGCTGAACGTCGCCATCCGCTCGATGGCCGCTGGCGACATCCCATCGGTGACACGAGCTTTGACTTCCGCATCAATACGATCGGCACGCACTACGGCGAAGACTTGGTCATGCGCCTGCTGGCCACCGGCGGCGATTCACTTCGCTTGGATAGCCTCGGTCTGATCGGCAACCAAGCCTCGGACCTGCGCGCAATCCTCAAAAGCGGCAGCGGTTTAGTGCTCGTCACCGGGCCGGTAGGGGCTGGCAAGTCGACCACGCTCTATGCCTGTCTCAATACGCTCAATACTGGCTCGCGGATTATTATCACTCTAGAAGACCCCATTGAGAAGTTGATCAAAGGCATCCGCCAGTGCCAAGTCACGCCCAAAATCGGTATAGGGTTTTCTGAATTGTTGCGCGGTGTGCTCAGGCAGAGTCCCGACGTAATTATGATCGGAGAGATTCGCGACGAAGAGACGGCCGACACCGCCGTGCGGGCCGCCAGCAGCGGGCATCTGGTTATGGCTACGCTCCATTCGCCGATGGCCGCAGGTGCCGTGCAAAGCATGCTGGCCTTCGGCGTCAATCCATTCTTTCTTGCCAACTCGTTGGTAGGTGTGGTAGCCCAGCAGTTGGTGCGACGACTCTCGCCCACCTCGCGCAAGGCGTATGACGTCAGCCACTCTCCCGAAACTTTCTCCGAAGTCCAGCAATACCTACAGCCCGGCGAAGGCTCTGTGATTTACGGTCCCGATGAAAACGATCCCAACTCGCGGGGCGGATATATCGGACAGACCGGACTGTTTGAGGTTCTGCCTATCAATCGCAAACTTAAGAATTTAATTGCCCAACGCGCCGCCTCGACTGAGATTCAAGCTGCCGCTCTAGAGCGTGGCATGCTCGACTTCAGCCGCGCTGCGCTCCTCAAAACGGCCCAAGGTGTTACCGGCATCGAGGACATTGGACGCCTGATCCCCGCTATTGAATTGGACGATTATGGACACGCCTCAATCTGATGACACTTTGATCCAACTGGGTTTCGCTACCGCGATCGTCCCCGACATGTCTTTGGCCGACGTATTGCGGCTGGCCGCACAGATCGGCTACGACTGCGTGGAAGTTATGTGCTGGCCTCCAGCCAGCGGAGCGGAGCGTCGATACGCGGGCGTGACACACATCGATGCTACCGATCTTTCGCCGGAGAAGGCACGCACGATTGCTGGCCTGGTCGCGGAGACTGGCGTGCACATCAGTTCCCTAGGCTACTACCCTAATTGCTTGGCACCGGATCGGGCAGAAGCACAGCAGGCCGTCGAACACGTGAAACGTGTCATGCGCGCGGCAGCCGAACTGGGCATCCCGCGCATCACCAGCTTCATTGGCCGCGACTTCACGCAAAGCGTCGATGATAATTGGCCGCGCCTGCTCGACACCTGGGGGCCCCTAGTCGAACTGGCCGACCAACTGCAATTAAGAATCGGTATCGAAAATTGTCCCATGCTGTTCTCCTCAGACGAATGGCCCGGCGGAAAGAATATTGCCACCACGCCTGCCATTTGGCGACGGCTGTTTAGCGACTTGCCCAGCCCCAACCTGGGTCTCAATTACGACCCATCCCACTTTGTGTGGCAACAGATGGACTACCTCAAACCCATCCGCGAATTCATCGGCCGCATCCACCACGCGCATGCAAAAGACGTGCGTTTAGATCAATTTCGTCTGGACGAAGTTGGCATTCTAGCGCACCCGCTGGAGTACCACACTCCGAAACTGCCCGGCCTAGGTGATATTGACTGGGGGCAATTCTTTTCCACTCTTCTGGACGCCGGTTACCGTGGTCCAGTCTGCGTCGAAGTCGAGGATCGCGCCTATGAAGCCTCGCTGGCCACTCGCCAAGATTCGCTGCGTCAAAGCTACCGCTATCTAAAGAATTTTATCCCTTAGCCCAGCAGCTCAGTCGGCAATTCGCTTTGCAGAAGCGCGAGGATTAATCGATCAGTAGGAAGTGATAATACCCTGTTCCTACGCCTACAGCACTCATCAATCCGCCGAGCCATCGATGCTTAGGCGTGCGGCACAGTGTTGTAATCCGCTGCACGATGAGCATCATTGCGAACTTTTTTCTGGAGGGCTTTGCGCTTCGGCGGCAGGCGCTTTTGTGGGCCGCGATGGTACTCCTTGTAGTGCTGCGACTTGTCGTAGCTTT
>CAKQWG010000158.1 GCA_934278005.1 uncultured Pirellulaceae bacterium
CTAATACGACCATCCAGATCCGCAACGCCATGAACAACGCAGCACTCTTCGACCTCACCGGAAAAACGGCCAGCGCGACTGGTGGTGCCCCTACAATTCTCCCCACCCTGCTCCCTGTTATGGCCTCCCACCAAGCAATGCCAGAGCGGTTTCGCGCAGCTCCGCCAGCTGCTCAACAAGAGTCACGTGAGGGCCGCTCGCGCGCACTGTCAACACCGGCTGACCAGTAGCCACCACGTATGCCGATTGATCGTCGGCGATGAGTTGATGGCTGGGCAGGTCTGCAAAATTATCGCCTGGCAAGTTGTGCAGAGCAGCGATGCTATGGTGCGTCAGCACTAGTTCGTAGGGCGCGTACACGACGGCTTTGCCAAAGCTGACCTCACCTTGCCAGACCCCGGGACCGGTGTCCGCTGGGATGCTCGGCGTAGCGTTGGCTGAGGGAATTGCGTGTGGATTTGTGTCCGCTGCTCCAGTCTGCCGTGCTCCAGTCTGAGCTTCGCTCATGTCGGACGGCCAGACGCGGCAGTGGCGCTCCACTGGATTGGTGCCTGCCAAAAACAATATCTCCATCCCAGCCGTCCAACGCGGATTGAGCTCCAGCAGCCACAGCTCGCCTGTTAGATCCTCGATGAAGTCCAATTGCAACCATCCCAGCATACGTGTCTGGCGCTGGATGAGTTGGCATAGGTCCACGATCCGCCGGCGGTGGTGCCAGGGGAGTCCGATCGGACCCAATGATCCGCGATAGATGAATTCACTCGGCCCGGGCCACTGTGCAGCAGTGAGCGATTCCGTCGCGCCCAACAGCTCTACGCTGCTATCGCTAGACAGCACGCAGTAGACACCCACAGAGCGTCCCTCGATATGCCGCTGCCAATAGGCACTTGGCAGCAGCGTCTCATCAGCAGCATGTTCTATAGGGCGAGAGTGCATCGATGAGCGGTTTTGCAGCTGAGACGCGCGTTTTATCGCATATCCGCCGGCGCCGCGCAGAGGTTTGATGAGCCAATCGCCAATTCCAAAGTCATGTGCCGGGGCAGCCTCAAGCCAACGCAGCTCGGGGAAGGCGATGCGCGATTGTTCGGCCCAACGCTGCCATCGCTGCGGGCTGCGCAACTCGAGCAATTGTTCGACACTTGGGCCAAGCAGCGTAAAATGTTGCTGTAGCAGCTCAACAAGCTCAGGCCAGTTCTCGGTGCCTCCTGCCAGCAGGACGCGGCTCAGGGGCTGTGCTCCGGCCTGGCTTAGCTGGCTCAAAAACGCGGTGCTGTGCGAAAGCTTGCCACCCCACTGAGCAAGCCGTACAACTGCGGTAGCGGTTTGGTAGCAGTCGTGATCGGCAAAGTGATCGACAGCCAATGGAGGGGCAAAGTCGGCGGTGATCGCATCCACGAGCGCGCGGACGGAAAAACCGACTGCGATGGTCGGGGCTCTGAGCGTGTCTGGCGGAACTTTGCACATACCTAGGGGTTCGAATGATGGGGAAGCGACAAAGATGCGGACCTAGACGACCTAATTTAGCCATTTAGCAAGAACTTCATTAGCCCAGGGCCGGTAGGTTCAATTAAATTGAGTTGAACGACCTGCGCGGCAAGGCCCTGCTTAGATACTCACAACGAATAAACGAATGTTGCACCATATCACGTTGAACTGGAATAAATGCATTGGGTCGCTGGCTTGTGCGTTAGTGCTCTGCGGGCTTGCCTCGCCCACGCTCGGGCAGGACTACGTGGGCGTGCTGCCTGAGATTCTCAAGCCCGAGGTCTCCCAGAAGCTGGGGCTGACCGAGGACCAGCAGGCGCGGATTCAGGACTTGATCCGCAATCGGATGAGTGCGGCGATCGGCTTGGGCCAGGCCCTGCGCGAGGCACCGGCTGACCAGCACGACCGCCTGCGGGCGGCGTTCAACGCCGAATCCGAGCGGCTGGGCTTCGACTTGCTCGATCCTGAGCAACAAAGCGTTCTTGCCAAATATCGCGTCGAGTGGATGGGCATGCTTTCGCTGGATGACCCCGAGATCGCCCAGGCATTGAATCTAGCTGATTGGCAGCAAGAGATCGTCGATCATTGGGTTGGCCAGGTTCGCACTCACCGACGTGGCACGACCGCCGTGAGCACTCGCACTGAAGCCGAGCAGGCCATCCGAAAAAGCCTGTCGGAGAGCCAGTGGTCGGCTTGGCAACTGGCCGCTGGTCTGATCGAGCGATCGACAGCGGGCTTGCCCGAGCCACCGCCTCGCCCCGGGGCCGAGCAGCCCGCTGAAACGTCTGAGGTAGCAGCTAAGGCCCAGGCGGTGGCTCAGGAGCAGCCCGATAACGCCACGCTGCCCGTCGACCAGGTGCGCGTCGAGATGAACTTCCAGGGGCAACCCTGGTCGGACGTTATCAAATGGTTGGCCGCTCAGGCGGACTTGTCTTTGCAGACCGACGTCCCGCTTCCCGGCACATTCACTTTCCGTGACCGTTCGCGCAAGTACACCATTACCGAAGCCATGGACGTTATGAATGCGTCGCTGCTCAATTCGGGCTATACGCTACTGCGTCAAGGGCGGATGCTGCGCGTCATTGACTTCGAGAGCGATCAGGAAAAAAGTGGAGAACTGCTCAACGAATTGGCCGACTTTGTCGACACCGAGGAGTTGGCTCGGCGAGGGCAATACGAACCGGTCAAGCATATGTTCACGCTCGAGCGGCTCGATCCAGACACGCTCAAGACCGAAGCGGATCAACTGCGCAGTATTCAAGGGACCGTTCGCAGCCTGCCCGCCTCACGGCAATTGCTGGTGACCGATATGGCTGGAAACGTACGCGCTATCGCGGACATGATCCGCCGCGCCGAGAACTCAGGGGCTTCGACAGTCAATATTTTCTCATTGAAAGCCATTACAGCTGAAGAGGTGCTGAGCGTTGTGCGGCCACTGATCGGGTTGGAGGAGGGTGTTAATTCTAGTGAAGACATCAGCATCTCCACCAACACGTTTGGCACCACGATTTTTGCACGAGGCAAAACGGATAAGATTCAGATCCTGAAAGATCTCATTGAAAAGATGGATGTCCCGCCAGACGAATCGGAGTCGACTATCGACAAGGTCGAGCGGCTGGTGTTGCAGAAGCACAAAGTCGTTGGCATCGATATGCAGTTAGCCTACGAAGTTGTATCGCAGTTGCTAGCCGGTTCGCCGGATGTCAAATTGGCGCAGGACGCGGTGGCCAAGCAGCTCGTACTGCAAGCTCGTCCGTCGGAACACAAGCTGGTCGACGAGACGCTCGGCGAACTGGCCGGGGATTCGTCAGACTTTGTCGTGATTCAGCTCAAGCGGCTCGATCCGACCATGGCCATCGCCGCGATCAAGAAGTTTTTCAGTTTGCCCGATACGCCGGCGGCCGATAGTGGCGGTCCCGTCATCGATGGAGATCTGTTAGCTCGCCAAGTGTGGGTCAAAGGCTCGAGCACTCAAGTGGATCAGATACGGCAGCTGATCGAAAAGCTCGAAGAGAATGCGACGAGCACAGATTTGCTGGGTGACACGATTCGCCTTGTGCCACTGACCGGCACATCGGCGCGGCAGACGCTCGAGCAAGTTGAGAAGCTGTGGCAGGCGCGAAACGGTGGAGCGAATCCTATTCGAGTGATCGCACCGTCGGTCGAGAGCACATCGCACTTGCTGCCGCAAAAGACCTTCGCTCGCCCGCCAGCCGACGCGCCTCCGGTCGGAGTTCGACGACCCACCTTACAGCAGCCAACCACCTTACAGCAGCCCGCTGCCCCGGATGCGCGCCAGCCCGACACGAACCCGGCTCCTGCGGCCGCGCCGCAAACTCGTCGCGATGCTCAGAGGACTGTTCCAGTCGGACGCATGGTTCGTTTCCCTCAACAATCGCCATCGCCATCGCCATCGCCATCCGACGCGACCGAGCAGCAAGTAACCGAGCAGCAAGTAACCGAGCAGCAAGTAACCGAGCAGCAAGCAGCGGAGACCGTGTCAGGCGATGCTGCTCGTCAGCCAGCCGACGCACAGGCTACTGCTAACTCGGAAGCCGCTGAACTGGATGCCGCTGAACTGGATGCCACTGGGGACTCGCAGTCGGCAGCGGTGCCGGCGGCAGCTAGCGAGATCATCATCATGCAGGGCCCAGGCGGACTGATCATCCAGTCGGAGGACAAGCAAGCCTTAGCGGAGTTCGATAGCCTGCTGCGGCTGTTGGCCGATCAAGCCGCCATGGGGGGCGGCGAACCAACTGTAGTCTATCTGCGTCACCGCCGCGCCGAGGCGGCCAAGGAGCTATTGGAAACGATTCTCAGCGGTGCTGCCAGTTCCTCCAGCGGCAGTGGCGGAGGACTGTTGGGCGATATGGCCGGCGCGGTGCTGGGCGGTTTCGGTGGCGGCATGTTCGGGTCCATGCTCGGTGGCAGCGGCGGTGGAGCAATGGCCTCGGGCAGCGGCATCGCTTCGGGTGACTACACCATTACCGCAGACCCTTGGCTGAATGCCCTGGTGATCAAAGCCAGCGGCGCCGATATGCAGCTGATTGAACAACTGCTGCAAGTCATCGACCAAGCCGAGGGGCCGTTGGCGATCGAAACCCAAGGTCGTTTGGCGATGATTCCAGTTATCTCGCAGGATGTCAACCAGATGCTGACGCTGATCAAACAGCTCTACGGCGATCGCATCGAGGGCAATAGTTCCTCCGGTGGCGGCGGCCGCGGCGGCGGTGGCGGTGGGCAGCCCAACCCGGCTGAGATCATCGCTGCCTTGCGCGGTGGCGGCGGCGGTGGGCGCGGCGGCGGGGCAGCCAGCAAATTGGTCGAGCCAAAGATTGCCCTGAGCGCCGATACCAATACCAATTCACTCGTTGTACTGGCTCAACCCAATCAGATCGATGAACTGCGACAACTGGTCGAAGACATCGACACCGCCGGTGAAGCGGAGCAGGAAGGCTTTGCCTACTCTTCGCTCGATGGGGTCGTCAGCGCGACCGTCTTTAAAGACAGCGTGGGACGCATCCTGGGTTCCAAGGCGGTAACTAACGTCTCTTCATCGTCTGCGCCTTCATCCAGTGGCAACCAAACGGCGCAGTCGAGTTCTGGTGGCGACAGTGGCGGCGATGACGCAGCCACGCAGGCGCGCCGCGCGGCCTTTGCCGAAATGATGCGCTCGCGCTTTGGAGGCGGTCAGGGTGGGAGCCAGAGTGGCGGACAAGCTGGCGATCGGTCAGGTGGCCAGCGCGGCGATGGCAGTCCCTTCGGTGGCAGCGGACGCGGTGGTCGTGGCGATGGCCAGCGGAGAGGTAACTAATGCTCAAGTTTGAAGCGGGTGAAATTCTCATGCGCCGCGGCCTGCTCGATCAGGAGCAGCTCACGACCCTGCGGGGACAATCGCTAGGGGGCCGAGAGCTCTTCTTTGCAGCTATCGAGCAAGGACTAGTCGAC
Source organism: uncultured Pirellulaceae bacterium (assembly GCA_934278005.1). Lineage (GTDB taxonomy): Bacteria > Planctomycetota > Planctomycetia > Pirellulales > Pirellulaceae > Aureliella. The sequence continues at coordinate 5,434 of CAKQWG010000158.1, forward strand.
GAGGAAGCGGCTCTGCGCGCTGTCGGTGAAGAGCTGGGCATGGAGTTCGTCGATCTGCGCAGCGCGGATGTCGACCTGGAAGTCGTCAAACACTTCCCACAAAAGCTGATCTATCGACATTCGCTGTTCCCACTCAGCCGCGTCAACGGCTCGCTCACGCTGGCTACCAGCGACCCACTGGATGTCTACGCTCTGGATGAAGCCAGCGCGGCCACCGGCCTGTCGATCGTGCCGGTCGTGTCCGAGCGCGCCGAAATTGCCCGCCTGATGAAGAAACATCTGGGCGTTGGCTCGGAGACCGTCGAAGGTCTGATGGCCGCCCGCGAAGACGACGATATCCAGCTGCTCGAGGACATCGAATCCGATGGCAGCGAACTGGGCGAGATGGCCCAGCAGGCGTCCGTCGTGCGACTGGTCAACGAAATCTTGGTAGAAGCCGTCGATTCGCGGGCTAGCGACGTGCACATTGAGTCCCAATCCGCGGGGATCGTGGTTCGCTATCGCATCGATGGCATCCTGCATGACCAACCGGTACCGCCCGAAATCAACCGCTTTCAAGCCGCAATTATCAGCCGCCTGAAGATTATGGCTCGCTTGAATATCGCAGAAAAACGCTTGCCGCAGGACGGGCGCATCAAGCTCAAAGTGCATGGCCGCGAAATCGACATCCGCTTGTCGGCTATTCCCATGATCCACGGCGAAGGCTTGGTCATGCGTATTCTCGATAAAGGTTCGATGAAGTTCGACTTGCAGGGCTTGGGCATGGACGATCACACCTACGGCATCTTTAGCCACTTGATCCGCCTGCCGCACGGAATTGTATTGGTCACCGGCCCGACCGGCTCGGGTAAAACGACCACGCTGTATAGCTCGCTGCTGGAGATCCGCAGCCCCGAAAATAAAATCATTACCACGGAAGACCCCGTCGAATATCAGCTTGACGGCATTAATCAAATCCAGGTGCATGCCAAGATCGGTTTGACGTTTGCCGCTTCGCTGCGCAGTATTCTGCGACACGATCCGGACGTGGTGTTGGTGGGCGAAATCCGCGATGCAGAGACTGCCGAGAACGCTATTCAGGCATCTCTCACAGGTCACTTGGTGTTTAGCACGCTGCACACCAACGATGCGGCGGGCGCCTTTACGCGGATCGTCGATATGGGCATCGAGCCGTTTCTGGTGTCCAGTACGGTCGAAGGCATCATGGCTCAGCGCCTGCTGCGTAAGCTCTGCCCGGTGTGCAAAGTTGCGTACACTCCCAGTACAGACGATTTGCCCAGCGACTTTCCCTGGGAGAAACTCGACGGTAAACAGCTCTACCGCAATGTCGGCTGTCGCACCTGCCGCAACGTGGGCTATGCCGGGAGGATGGGGATCTATGAATTGCTGGTGACCAATGAGGAGATCAAGTCGTTGGCTCACGACCGAGTCAGCACGTGGGAGATCAAGAAGGCCGCTTTAAATGCGGGCATGCGGACGCTGCGGATGGACGCCTGGGATAAAGCGATCGAGGGCCGCACCAGTATTGAAGAAGTCCTCCGCGTCACCAAGGGCGACCGCCTATCGTAGCGCGTGGGGTTGATAGCCGGTAGCCCACACCATGCGGTCTAGAGCATGTGGTTTATGCTATGTGGCTTTGGAGTGTCGCTTGGTTGGCCAGGCTGCATGCCAGAGGGCTGGCTTTGAGCCGAGGGCATAGGCTGCTAGTCGCATGCTAGATGCTTACATGCTTGGGCTCGCGTTTGGAATCTCAAGTCTCAAGTCTCAAGTCTCAAGTCTCAAGTCTCAAGTCTCAAGTCTCAAGTCTCA
>CAKQWG010000159.1 GCA_934278005.1 uncultured Pirellulaceae bacterium
ATTTCGCGTTCACGGTAGCTGAGGGTTTTGAGCACGTGGTTGATGCGGTCGCGAAGCATTTCTTGACCAGCACCCACGGCGGGGCTTTCAGCGGTTCCGTCAGGCAACAGATCGCCGAACTGACTGTCTTCACTATTGCCAACTGGCCGATCCAAGCTGATCGGATAGCGGCTCATGGCGAGCACGCGTCGAGCTTCTTCAATCGTGGTCTCTGCGCGGCGAGCGGTCTCTTCCAAGGTCGGTTCGCGGCCGAGCTCTTGCAGCAACTGACGCGAAACGTTGCGCACGCGGCTCATGGTCTCGACCATGTGCACGGGGATGCGAATCGTTCGGCTTTGATCGGCGACTGCACGAGTGATGGCTTGGCGAATCCACCAGGTGGCATACGTACAAAACTTAAAGCCGCGTCGGTATTCGAATTTGTCCACCGCGCGCATCAGTCCGGCGTTTCCTTCTTGGATCAAGTCCAGGAAGCTCAGTCCACGATTGCGGTACTTTTTGGCGATCGAGACGACCAACCGCAAGTTGCCTTCGGAGAGTTGCTTCTTGGCGCGTTGATATTCAAAGAACACATCGCGGACAGCGCCTACGCGATTGCGCAGACTCGACGGAGTTTCTTGCGTAGCGACCAGCAGCTCCCGATACTCTTTGAGCAATTCAGTGCGCTGGGCGGCAGACGCGCGGTCTCCTTCCAAGCGATCGATCTCCGAGCGAAGTTCGTCAATGCGACGGCTGAACTTGGCCAGGTCGAGGATGCGTGGTTCGAGTCGTTGCGTGCGCAGGCCGAGTTCTTCGACTAGCCGCACGGCCTTGCGGCGGCGGCGAGCCAAAGCGTCCCAAGCCTCTTTGCGTCGCTCTGGGCTGTGTGATTGGCTCAGGGCAATGCGGTAATCTCGGGCGTTTCTGCGGAGCAGCACGTCCAAGGTTTTCAAATTGTGTGGCAGCCGACCGAGGATTTGATCCTTCTCCAAGCGATCGGTCACCGAGACTTGCACCGTGCGATCAAAGGGCAACTCTCCTGTATGGACTCGCTTGAGGATTTTGTAGGCGAACTGCATTACGTAGTCGCACTCAAGCAGCTTGGTCCTGAATCGCCGGCGGGTTACTTCAATAGCTTTGGCAAGGCGAATCTCTTCATCTCTGGTCAACAGAGGGATCTCGCCCATTTGCGTCAGGTACATGCGAACCGGATCATCAGACCATGTCTCCGCCTCTTCTTCAGCGGCGGCCAACAGCTCCTCGTCACTCTCAAGCTGAACTTCACCCTCGGCGGCCAGCCCGTCGTCCTCGGGCACCGTGTCGGTAGTGGAGTCATCATCTTCAATGGGCAGCTTCTGAAAGCTTTCCAGATCATCCTCCGTGCTACGCGGGGTGTCTTCGTCGAATTCGTCCAGCAATACGTCGAACAAGGCAATACTCCTAAATGTGCCAAAATGACCGAGTTGCATCGTCTACGGCAAGCACCATAGATCCCAGGAGACACAGCAGTATTCGGCGGCGGTCAATACAAATCACTAACAACTCTACCACCTAGTGCAGCGTCTTCATCAATATCAGGGCAGATTGTAAAAAGTTATAATTGGGCAATATTAACGGTTTGGACACAGTCTCCTACCCGCGCCGCCTGGGAGACCGCCTATACCTAAGTATAAACCAGTCCCAATCGATGTGCTCAGCGCGATCCAATCCACGTTCTCTAACGTAAAGACCCCTAGGCTTGATGCTGCTCGGAATTGCCGCTCGGAAGAATGCGTGGAAGCCAATGGTGAATGATCACCCGCCGTCATAAGTATGACCGGACTTGCCTAAGGCTTGCTTTGTCCCCGTGTTGCACCAGCCATCGAAGTTGTATTCAATACTCTAGTCCGACTTTCGCACCCAGGCGAGTCGCACTCAGCACCAAACCAGAAACTTCAATCGCTGACCACCGAACCAAGCCGCTTGTCTCCATCCACGCGGTGGGTCGCAAGGTCAAGCCAGCCACTCCAGCTCGCTTGAATCTCGTTACCTAATTTTAACTAGGCGGTCTCGTCGGTCCAGAGTGAAAGTCATAATTGTTTCCTTTACTATCCTCAGAAACCGAGTAATTCATGGATCGCGTGTTAAGTTGTGAGTGCGGCAGGGAGCATAGCGTTTCCAGCAGCCAAGCCGGCCAGGAGATCCACTGCCGTTGCGGTAAAATCCTCCCCGTTCCAACGCTCAGAGGAATGCGGCAACTCCCTTTAGCAGATAGCCCCGCCCAATCGCTGGAACAATCTGCCAACGGTGGGGACAAAAGCGTCCGCGAGTGGCAGGGCTGGCGGGGAATGGGCTTGGCCGTGTCCATGGCCTGCTTTCTGATCGCGGCGAGCTTCTGCGGTTGGTATGCGCTGCAGCGGTCGCGGATCGATACCAGCTTCACGGTCCAACAAGAGGTGCAAGCTGGCGACGCCATGATCGATTCCTTCGACCCCGCCACACTCAGCGAAATGTGGCACTCCTTTGGCCAAATGGGCATGCAGCTCAAACGCTACCCAGATTTTTATCTGTACCAGCTTTACGCAGCGGATCTCACGCAAAACGCACTAATTGCTGGGGCTATCGCGGCAGGCTGTGCGCTCATCGGCTTGGGGATCTGGCTGACCACTCCCAAGTTACGCACCCAAGGCTAGGCCCGGCGCTTGAGAATAACGACGACGTCCTCAGTGGTGGCCGTCACCTTAATGGGCTCCTCTGCGTCGTATGCAAAATCATACCACTGGCAGATTTCCCAGAGCGCATCGACCGAATCGAGCAGCTCTTGGAACTGCCGGGCGGTGTACGATCGCAGCTCCAACGCGTCCTCGATGCGGAACGATTCGGTGGGCTTGTAGACGTCAAATCGGATGCCGAATTTCTCGAGTCGATTTTTCGCGCTTTTTTCTATGGGCCACATGTACGTGTTGATGGACAGTTGGCCGCGCCGTGCCGACCAGCTCTCATGATCGGTGGCTTGGCCACGCGTCGGGGTCAGGTGCAGGCCCAGCGCGTAGATGCCGCCAGGCCGCACGGCAGCGGCCATGCACTGCAGATGAGCGCGTGCAGATTCTTCGCTCTGCAAATGCCGAAAGCTATTGATGGTATTGAAAGCCGCATCGTAGGGACGCTTGACGGTAAAGTCGCTCATGTCTCCCACAAACGTGCGCCCTTTGATCCCCACGCGCTCAAGACGCCGATTGCAGTAGGCAATGGCTTTTTCATTCAGATCGATTCCGCCGACCTCCAACGCGCCGGCTTCCCTTGACTTGCGTCCCATGCGATAAATCAAGCGTCCTGTTCCGCAGGCCGGCTCAAACACCCTGCGGACTTTTCCATCCACAAAAAACTGGAAGCACTTGTCCAAGAACTGCATCTCAGCGGCGGTGTCGCTGCCGAAGACTAAGTCGTAGTACGTGGGGAAGTCGTAGATGCTGGCTTTGGTTGTTTGCATAGCTAGCATCGTCCAGTGAAAAACGCATTTCGTCAAGGTTCCCGCATGGAAACTTTCCCCACCGTTTCACCCGCACAACTCTCCGACAGCGAGCTTCTGCGCGGCCGCGATCAGGCCGCCGATCAAATGCGCTGGATGCGGCACTATACGCGGCAATTGATCGATTCCATTCCGCTGGAGCTGTGGTACCAGCGGCCCAGCGGCGCGCAGACGCACCTGGCTTGGCAAGTCGGCCACTTGGCTGTGTCTCAGTACGGGCTGATGCTGTTTCGCCAGCGCGGTCGCGCGCCAGGGGACCTCGAGCTGATGCCGGGATGGCTGCGCAAGCAGTTTGGCCGCGGCAGCGTACCGGCCGAGTCCGCTGCAGGGCAGCCTACTGCCCAAGAGCTGCTGGCTAAGCTGGAAGCCATCGACCAGCAGGCGCAGGCCGAACTGCCAAGCTTCACCGCGGAGATGCTCCGCCAGCCGATCGACATGCCCTACGCGGCCTACCCAATCCAGCTTGGCGCGCTTGTCTTCTGCCCCATGCACGAAGCCCTCCACGCCGGCCAAATCGGTCTCCTCCGCCGGCTGCACGGCCTAGAGCCGCTGCGCTAAGCCAAGGGAAGACTCAACCATAACTTCCCGGCGAATGCTGATGGTCGAGCGGATGACAAAGCTACGGCCAGTCGCAGCACTCCAAGGAGAGTCTACGCGACCCAAAAACGCTTCCTACCGTTTGGCAGTACTTTGGGGCAGCTCAAGTCTCAGCGCAGCAAGAAGCGCCGTGACGATAGCCGCCGTACAATGGTCGGTGAATTTTCTAACCATCCATTTTCTAACCTTGGATCGCGCAGCTTCGTTCAATAAGCGAATCGCTGGCCTAGCAGAGTTTCGCGCTGTATGATGCCTGGGGAAGTTATTGCGTCTGTCGCAGTGGGACCAGTGAGGCTATTGAACGAACTTGGCGTCAAGGCTATTCGCAAGAATTAGGCTAATTAACAATGAGAGTTCTGAAGCTATCGACTGATCCCGCAGAATCTTTGGGAAGGGTTCTTGCGTTAACACTTGCGAACGCTGCTAACGCGAACGCGGGTTACGTCGAACTAGATCCGACCGCCAGACTTACAATGACTTGGTGGTCAACGTTTGATGTAGGCGAGTTCGATCAGCAGCTCGCCATTCCGATTGACTTTCCAAAGAACTTAGCCGCGACGATTCGCGACCAGTTCATCTGTTATGACGACGGAACTCTCGATGATCTTAGGGCAATCGGCGAATTGACAGAATTTACCCTAACAAACCAACTGCCGAAATCTCTCGAGAGTGCGTTAATGCAATTTGAGTTTGTTCCGTTAGTAGTGGGCGAAGAGGGCAGAATGTGTTTTTGGAATGCGAGAACTAACCATGTTGCAGTTCAGTTCTGGAGGTATCGATAGATCGCCAGGCTTGCGAATACAAGGTGATGAACGGACTCCTTCTCGCTAGAGCGATTCCAATCACGCTTCATTCGCGTTGGCCCAATCGGCCTGTATGTCTGCGGCCTGCTGCGGCTTGGCGTTAACTACAAGCTGCGCGTCGGACTAAGTCGAGCGTTCTTAAGTACTCTTAATGGCAAGCAGGATGCGTACCCCACGGCAAGCAGGATGCGTACTCCATGGCAAGCAGGATGCTTACTCCACGGCAAGCAGGATGCTTACCCCACGCTACGCGGCGCGGCGTCCTTGTTGATCGCGGCGGAGTCGCTTTTTCTCAGCTTTGCTCAGCGGCCGCCCATCGTGATCATCATCGTCGTCGTCGTCGAAATGATCGGCTGGGCTAGCTTTGGTGCTGGGCAGTGGGCGCGCCTCGTTGACGGGACGCATCTTAGCGGCCCGTGCTGCCGCCGCCGGCTGACGCTCCTTACCCTCCTCGGGCGGCTGCAGACGCAGGGCCGATAAGCCGATCGAGGGAAGTTTCAAACGCGGGATCCAGCCTGCTAAGTTCACCGCAGGAACCTTAGGCAATTTGGCTTTTCCAAGCGTGGGGAGCTTGGGACGCGGCAGCTTGGGCATCCAGCGACGTGGCGCAGCGTCCTGCGTTTGATCGCCCGCAGCCCCTTTGCCAGCAGCCTTTTTGCTCGCAGCCTGACTGCTCACAGCACCTTTCGCACTACGATGCTCTTGTTTGGCCTGCGCGCGCTGCGCCACCCGCTCCTGTTTGGCCTGTGCAGCTTGAGCCCGGCGCTCAGCCTTAGCCTCACTGCGCATTGCTTTGGCCTCAGCGCGTTGAGTGCGGCGGTCAGCGGTCGGGCCACCTGCCGTTTTTTCAGCCGTTTCGCTCGCAGCACTCACCTTGCGATATTCATCGGCTTCATCGTCGTCCTTGGCGCGGCGCAGCCAACCACCGAGGCCACGGCGCGGTTTGGCAGCGTCTTCAGTTGCGTCGCCCTGCTCGCGAGCAGGCTGATCGGGCTTGGTGCTGCGCGACGTGGTAGCACTCGCAGCACTCGCAACACTCGCACCTTTGGCAGCACTCGCAGCACTCGCAGCACTCGCACCTTTGGCAGCAGCGGGTGCTGCCACCCCTGCCGCAACTGCCGCTTGTGCCCCTACCGCCTGTGCGCCGGCGGCGTCGACCAGCTCAGGCGCAGCTCGGCGAGCGAGTTTGGGTAGTCGTGGCAGGCGCCAACGTGGCGCTGCGTCTGGCTCGGCTGCCGGGCCGGTCCCCTCGGCTCGCAGACGCCTCAAGCGAGGCATGGCGGGCATAGTTGGCATCGCCGGCATGGCCTCGCGCCAACGCTGCTTCAATGGCATGCTAGTCGTTGCTAAGCCGCCTCGCAGTAGGAACCGTTGCTGAGCTTCCATATAGATATGGCGCAAATAGCTTAATGCCGCCAGCCACACCAACGTCAGTCCACTCATCCACAGTGCCGAGATCAACCAGTAGCGGATCGGCGCCGACATTTCGAGTCGCAATTCGGGCCGAGCCAGCGCGGCGCTTCCAGCCCAAGCCACCAGCCCGACCAGCCACAGTACCAGACTCAGCGGAACCACTTTCAGCTCGGTGCACATCCGCAGGCCGAGCATGCCGATCAGCACGGCCAGCGTTGCATCGACTACTGCTGGTCCCGACCAGCCAATATTGACCTGCGTCCAGCGGTCCAGCGCCTGAGCAAACAGTTGAGTGATGCTCGTAGTGGCGTCGATGCTAGCCACCAAGCAGGTCACCACCAACCAAAACCAAAGCCTATATTCGCCGTTATAGTCATCGAGCTTGTGCCGCCGGAGTTGGAATGTCAGCACGGTTGCCCCCAGACACAACAGCCACAGTTGACTGCTCAGCCAAGCCGCAATACTGCGCGGATGTCCCACATCTAAAGCGACCGCCAATGGATGCCGCCACCAGGGCAACTGACCAGTAACGTGGATCCAGTAGTGCAGCGCCAGCAAGAGCCCGGGAATCAGCAGACTGACTAAACAGGCGAGCGCGAAGCTTCGGCGGCGTACCGGAATGAGCTGGACCAGCCGCTGTCCACAAGCCTTGCGAACGTCTTGGCTGTAGCCCGCTTTGCGTTTAATCCCCAGAGTATCGCCACCGTCCGCCTCAGCGGCTTTGCGGCTACCGCGACGAACCGCCGGGACCGGCTGAGCTTCTTCTTCCACAGTGTCGCGCAGGATGCGGCGACGACGGTCCATCCGTGCGTCTCGCGAAATTGGCATGGCCAATCACTCCTGTGACAAGGCGAAGATAGTGGGTGCGATGCGGCGGCAGACGCTGCAGCGAAATGAGAAGTAGCGCCGGACTGAGA
>CAKQWG010000160.1 GCA_934278005.1 uncultured Pirellulaceae bacterium
AAATCGAGAACCTAACACTTTCCCCGGACGAATCCGCCATATTCGGCTTCGGTGGGCAACGAACGCTCGGTGCTTGGGATTCCCAATCCGGGCACTGGCTGTTTTCGTGGAATCTAGCTTGCGGTGCCTGCCGCTGGCTCAATTTCAGCGACGAAAAGACTCTACATATTGACGGAAGCGACGCCTGCTATCAACTGGATGGCCGGGAGTGACCAGCTTCTTTCGGAATCCCTCCTTCGCCCCGAACAGGCAAGCAGGCAGCTACCTGTGCATCTGCGACCTGCTGCGGCGCGGCGCTGAACTGCTCGCTGCACATTGATTGCGTAGGCACCTGGCACCGCTTGGCGGCTAAATGAAGCATCGGACCGGCGGAGCGGTCAGCGACACCCTGGCAGTAACCACTGTACGAACTGCTGTAGCCTGGGGTCACATGCATTCGATGAAAAAAATCGACTTTTGTACTTTTTGTAAGAGAGTCACATGGGGTGTCGGGCTAGTTCGGGTGGCTTTTTGTTAGTAGACTTTGTCGTAGCGATCACCTTAGCCAGCGGTCGTGACAAGCTCGAGTTTGTGAGGGTGATTGGTCTCCGCCAAACCCGCAGGTATTAAAAAGTTGTCTAAGAGTGTTGTACGCTCGACAGGCCGGGGGGGCGGCAGTTTCAGAAAACCCTTGTTTTTATTGGTTCGGATGGGTGGCAGAGTGGTCGATTGCGGCGGTCTTGAAAACCGCTGTACCGCAAGGTACCGGGGGTTCGAATCCCTCCCCATCCGCTAATGACCTGATGGCGCGTGTTCAGCGAGAGTCTTCCCGCCAGCTCTATGGAATCCAGCTTATGCTCAGCACAGCCCCCAGACGCTACGCGCTCTCGTTGCTGGCCCTTGTCTGCACACTGACCTGGGCGCCGTTGGTCCAGGCTCAGGTCCGGATCGGCACATTTACAGCCGACATTACCATTCCCATCGGCCATCGCTGCATGGGGATTCTGCCCACCAAAGCGCAGCGGATCGACGACCCGCTGCAAGCCGTGGGCGTAGTCTTGCTGGGCGAACAGCAACCAGTCGTCGTGCTGGCTTTGGACTGGTGCGAGGTCCGCAATGGGGCTTATGACCTATGGCGCGATGAGCTGGCCAAAGCTGCCGGAACGACTCGCCAGCGCGTACTGGTCTGCTCGCTGCACCAGCACGATGCCCCCGTAACGGACAATCGCGCACAAGAGCTGCTGGACGAAGTTGGGCTGCCAAAAGAGTTGTTCGATGTCGAATTCCAAGCGGCTTGCATCGCCGATACCGCACAGGCCCTGCGCCGCGCGATCGAACAAGCTCAACCAGTCACGCACATCGGCCTGGGACAAGCTCAAGTCGAGAAAGTGGCCAGCAATCGGCGCGTCGAGCATGCCGACGGCACCGTGCATTTTGACCGCTATAGCCGATCGGAGCCCGACTCCTATCAAGCCACCAGCCCGCCGGGGGAGATCGATCCGTGGCTCAAGTCGATCAGCTTCTGGAATGGCGAACAAGAGCTCGCCGTCATTTCGTGCTACGCGACTCATCCTATGAGCGCGTATGGCCAAGGAGCGGTCAGCGCCGACTTCATCGGCCAGGCTCGGCGACGACGGCAAGTAGAGACCCCCAACACCTTGCAACTGTATCTGACCGGTTGTAGCGGAGACATTACCGCAGGCAAATATAACGATGGGTCTCTGGCGGCGCGAGGTCAGTTGGCCGACCGGATGTATCAGGCCATGGCCAGCGCAGCGGAGCGGACGCAGCGCCACGAGCTGGATCAATGGACGTTTCGCAACGCCGAGCTGGTGCTCCCGTTTCACGAAGGCGCGGAATTCACCCGCGAGGCCATGCTGGGTGTGCTGCACGATGATCAGCAAACGACTGAGCAGCGCATTCTGGCGGCCATGGGACTCAGCTCGCTCGAACGCGTTGCTCGGGGTGAGCCGATCGATCTGCCGTGCATAGACCTGGGAGTCGCGCAGTTGTTGGTCCTGCCCGGCGAGACTTTCGTAGGCTACCAACTGCTGGCGCAGCAGCTTAAGCCCCAAGGGTTCGTGATGACCAGCGGTTATGGCGAATGCTGGACAGGCTACATTCCTACTCAGCGCGCCATGGATGACGGCTTTAACCATGGCTGGCGCTGGGTGGGACCGGGGTGCGAGCCGATTATCGAGCGTGCCCTGACCGCGGTGTTGAAGCCTCAAGCGGGTCAGTGAAGCAGGACAGTGGGGTACGCATCCTGCTTGCCCAGTGGGGTATGCTGGACTGCTCAAAAGTTAAGGTTTGTACTGTAAAATGACAATCTTTCTCAGGTTGTTTTTGTTACCTATCAGCTGCGTTCCCAGCCTTGCAGGCTGGGCTAGATAATCTGCTAGGCCTTTGGCCCGAAGTCCAGTCTAACCGCTAACTCAACAGGCGTCAGCAATAAACTTGGCGCCCAGTTGCTGCAGGGAACTAAGCTTGCGCAACGGTGATTCCCCCACAATACCAACCTTTTAGCAGTCCAACGCTATGCATCCTGCTTGACATCGAAACAGGAAAGTTTTTCGCAAGCTAGAAGCTTACGCCACGGTTCGCAAGCTAGAAGCTTACGCCACGGCTCGCAAGCTAGAAGCTTGCGCCACGGCTCGCAAGCTGGAAGCATACGGCACTAGAAGCTTACGCCACTTCAATCTGTGCTGAGCTGAATGCCGTGGTCGTTGATGTCAAAGGGGATGATGTCTTGCCGCGCGTAGCTGCCGCGATGCTTGGCGATAAACATGGCTCGACCAACGCTTTGTCCGAGTGGCACTCGGCCGAGCAAAATGACGGTATTGGCACCCGCGGCAAAGTCGCCGTCGGCCAGGGGCTGAGTCATCAACGGCTCGAGCATCATTTGTTTAGTCGTGAGCAGAACGAGCGTGGCGGTCTGGGTGTGATCGTAGGCATACTCCTGCACCTGAGGCTCGTTTTCGCGATATTTTTCTCGCAGTACCTCGCGCGCCAACCAATCGTGCTCTTGGCGTAGCATGCGATGGTAAATCAGTTCGGTCATGTCCAGTTGCAGTGAATCGCCGACCGTCTGCTGGGGTTCGATACCGTCGATAACGAACCGCTGCGTGCCATGCAGCAAATGTGCGTAGACAAAGCGGAAGAGTTGTGGCATGCGGCGATTCATTTCGGACTGCCAGGCGTCCCACTGCTCTGTATCCATTTGACTGCGCAGAACGCGTTTACCTCCGTAGCCTAAAAATGGCATGATGTCGGCGGGCCGACCTCCGTCGAAGGGTGACCGCGTTTCATCCTTCCGTACATCGACGCTGGTCAGCGTCCGCCCGAAGATGCGCTGTGCGTAACCTTCATGATGCTGGGAATCACCGCGACTGGACAGATCGATGATGGCTCCACTGGGCTTATGAGCTGCCACATCAGCTTGTAAAAAGTGCAAGCCGAACTGCGTCTTGCCAACGCCCGTTGCCCCGGCCACGATGGTCAACGTGCCTGGTAGCAGCCCGCCGCCGAGGGCTTCGTCGAGTTCGGATAGTCCAGTCGTAAAACGTAGCGTCATCGTCGCCGCATGGGTTGGAGAACATGTTCGGGTACGGGACGGAGCAAGCTGGTGAAGAACTGTGCAAATTACGTCCCTGCAGTCCGCCAGCGCTCCACCAGAGAACTGGCTACCGGTTACAATGAGTAGCAACTTAGCACACTTGTCCATAGTTGTCAGCGCGTTGCCGCAGCGGTAACGCTTGACGACTTTTTTCAACGAGCAGTTTGTTGATTGTCGCATCGAACTTAGTTAAGAACTTTCGCTGGTCGGGTCAGACCACTCACGCGTTGCGCGGCATATCTTTTGCCGTTCCTGCGGGGGAAGTTTTTGGTTTGCTCGGCCCCAATGGTGCCGGCAAGACGACCACTCTGCGGATCATCATGGGGCTGCTCCGCCCAGATGCGGGCTATGCCGAAATAGGTGGAACTCGAACCAGCCCCAATGCGGCTCTGGTTCGCGGCAGCATCGGCATGGTATCAACGAACGACGGGGTCTATCCCTGGTTGACCGCGCGCGAGATGTTGATGTACTTCGCGGACCTGTACAGCGTCCCCTTAGATGTGGCCCGCGAGCGACTGAATGGTTTATCCGAACACTTGCAAATCGCAAACTTTTTAGACCAACGCTGCTGCACGCTCAGTACAGGTCAAAAGCAACGGGTGATTTTGGCCCGAGGTCTGATGCACGACCCACCAGTTATGCTGCTAGACGAACCCACGCGGGGCTTGGACGTGGTCGGCAGCCAGACGGTGTTCGAATTCATTTCTCATTTAAAGCAACTGGGCAAAGCCGTCCTGCTATCGACTCATCGACTGGATGAGGCCGAAAGGGTCTGCGATCGCTTCGGACTATTGCACCAGGGGGAATTGATGTACGCCGGATCGCTGGAAGAAATTCGTCAGTCAACGGGCCAAAAGCATCTGACCGAAATGTTCTTGAGCATCATGCGGGGCAATCAACAGTCGGCGTCGCAGGAGGGCTCATGTCCGACCGCATAACCCCGGCCCGCATGGCTCGCCTGTGCCTCAAGGAACTAAGAGAATCGCTGCGTGACCGGCGTACGATTGTCACATTGGTCCTCATGCCGCTGCTGGTCTATCCCTTGTTGAGTTTAGTGCTCAATCGCGTGTTGCTCTCGGGCGCAGGGGCTAAGACGGGTACGTTTGTTACGTTTGGCATTGGGCACGAATTGCGTGAGAGTCCACTGCCGATCCTGCTAGAGATTGGCTACAGCCAGCTTCGAATGCGAGAGACGGCACCAGTTTTCTTAGAGGACGTCGTCGACGACCTGCGACGCGGCCAGGCTCAGGAAGCCAGCCCCCCGGCGTTACCGCGGCCGCAGATCATCATGTTGGCAGACAACGGACGCGATGCACTTCGTGACGGCACCGTGGATATCGTCATCTCGCGTCAATCTGCGGACAGCCAACCCGACCGCGACTTAGACAGCGAAACCTCGCCAGCCACAGATGCTGCGACCAGCGCGGCACAGAATAACGGGTCGCGCCCCACAAGGAGCGCCTCGCGCGTCAATCCGCTGCGACCGCTGGTTGATGCTATCCGCGCGAACAATCAAGTTACGCCTGACGTGGACCTCGACCAACTGCTCGACGTGGTGGGGACGTACCGAGTGCGTTATCGCGATCGCGATGCTCAGAGCGAGCGAGCATTGCAGGTGTTAGAGCGGATTATGGCAGCGGTCAATTTGGATTCGATGCGTGGCATCGTGGCAGGCTTCGAACCGCCGCTACGCATCGACGCTACGCCGGTAGCCATGCAAGCTAACTATGCAGAGCTGCTGGCGACTATGATACCGCTGGTGCTTGTGCTGATGACCATGGCCGGGGCCGTCTACCCAGCCATTGACCTGACGGCCGGTGAGCGAGAGCGCGGCACGATGGAGGCTCTGATCGTCTCGCCCACTCCCACCAGCATCTTGTTGCTGGCCAAGTACTCGGCCGTAGTCACCGTAGCTCTACTGACTGCGCTGGCTAACTTGGCGGCCATGAGCGTGACCCTGTGGGCAAGTGGGATTGGCAAACTGCTGTTTGGCGATGGGCTTCTCTCCACGGGAGTCATTGGAACGGTGCTGGCGCTGCTGGTTCTATTCACGATGTTCTTTGCCGCTTTGCTATTGGCAGTGACCAGTTTCGCCAAGAGCTTCAAAGAAGCGCAAGCCTATTTGATTCCGTTGATGCTGCTGGCATTGACTCCGGGTGTGATGAGCCTCATGCCGGGGCTCAAGTTCACAGGACTGTTAGCGACGGTTCCACTGGTGAATATTGTTTTGTTAGCGCGGCAGGTGTTGGTAGGAGCGGCGGAGTGGGACACAGCATTGGTCGCGGTCATATGCAACAGTGTCTATGCCTTGGCCGCTTTGGCTGTCGCCAGTCGCCTGTTTGGCTCAGATGCGTCGATGCAGGGGAGTCAAGGCAGTTGGCGCGACCTGATGCTGCGTCCCTTAGAATGGAGGCGTTATCCCAGCTTGGATCAGATGGCGCTGACAATGTCGGCGATGTTCCCACTGTATTTCATCGCGTCCAGCCTACTGCCTTCGCTCAGCCGAGACCTAACCACCAAGCTGTGGATTTCTGCTGGGGTGTCGTTCGGCTTAATCTTAGGCTTACCAGTGTGGGTGGTCTGGTATCGTCGCATTCGCTGTGACACAACGTTTCGCTTATCTGCAGGCAGGCCCGGGCAGTGGCCGCTATGGCTGTTGGGCGTCATGCTGCTGGGAGGCTCTGCTTGGATGCTGGCGCATGAGATCTTTATCGCCGCCCAGTTGATGGGAATAGGCACCATCAAGCTCGAACATTTAAAGCAAGTAGCGGAGTTTAAGGATCAATTAGCGCGACTCCCTTGGGGACTGGTGCTGTTCGTCTTCGCGCTCACTCCGGCTGTGTGTGAAGAGGGATTGTTTCGCGGTTTTATCCTCAGCTCGCTACACCGCTACACAACCTCATGGGCGATCATCGTGTCGGCCGTTTTGTTTGGGCTGATGCACGTGCTGACATCCAACGTGCTGGCCGTAGAGCGCTTTCTGCCGACCACATTTATGGGACTGCTGCTGGCCTGGGTAGCTCTGCGGACCGGTTCGATCTGGCCAGGTGTGTTGTTACATGCAATGCACAACGGGTTCCTGCTCTCGGCCAGCCGCTTCGAGGCGCAGTTGAAACAGTGGCACATTCTGGTCGAAGAAGGGCAGCACCTGCCGGCTGTTTGGTTGGCAGCTGGCGGAATCATGTTTCTCGCAGGCTGCGGCGCCATCTGGTGGGGTTCGCGCGGTATTGCGCGAGTGTCATACCCGCTGGAAGATGTGCCCTACGATCCTAGGGAGCCTTTGGCAGCAGCTGGTCGAGTTTATAACCAAGCTTGAGCCGACGCGGGGCCGGTCCAACGGCAAACCTCATGCAAAATGCTCCCGATAAAAGATTATCGTTCGGCAAGTTTTAAAATTGCATGCAGTCGTTTAGGCAACTGGCTACCAGCAATGCTGTCCACGAAAAAACCCCTGTGAACTGTGGCATTCACAGGGGTTGCGGAGAGAACACAGTTCCCCGTAAGGGATTCGAACCCCTGTTTCCGCCTTGAACAGGCGACGTCCTGGGCCACTAGACGAACGGGGCTTCGAA
>CAKQWG010000161.1 GCA_934278005.1 uncultured Pirellulaceae bacterium
TGCTGTTGCTGTTGCTGCGGGTCACCGCGGACGATCCACTGCAGGCTCTGGCCCGCTTCGCTGGAGCTGTGGGCCGGGCTACGCGCCGCTTGAGGTGCACGCGCGGCCGCGTGTGGGGCCAGCCTGGCAGCACCAGGAGCGTGAATGCTAGGCTGGTCCGCGGCGACGGCTATGCGAGGGCCCGCTGTAGGGGCGACGGGTAAATTGGCCAGGCCACGCCGCGGCGGCTTCTCTGCGGTAGTCTCCGCTGCCAGGGGCGCCTGGATTACCTCCGCCGCCGGCTTGCGCAGTGACGGCTGGACGATAAATTTGCCATCGGCAAATAGCGATGTCGCTCCAAATCCGCTGAGTGCCAGCAGCGCGGCGGCGGTCGATTTGCTGTTGATGCAAATTCCCATGGCAAACCATCCTTGGTAGTTAACAGTTCACGTAACCGCTCGCAGAATCGCTTCTCACCTGGCCGCAAGGCACGGTCGAAAAGCAATCGCGAGATACGGGAACCCTTAGTCGCACAGACTGTCTTAGATGACAAACCCGCTACGACCGGTGCGCGGTACCGAGTTTTTATCGGCCGCGCGTCCTCTACCATCGGACCATTGTTACCGCTGGAGCTATCAGAAAATTGCTCACGCCAAGAGCAATCCGAACAACCGCTACAACTTAACTAAAACTAGCTGGCTTAGTAACTACGCGAATAGCTAGCTTCAGCGAACATCTCAGGCCGGCGCGTTTCGCTCGGAATACCGGCGGCTTCGAAGGCCTTGTCCAGCGCATCCTGGGCTGCCGCGACCAGGGCGTCTCGAGTTGGGGATTCTTCAAGCGTTCTGCCACGGGCTGCGACGGGCAGCTTCAATTTGGCCTCGGCAAACTTCTGCAGCACACTTGTATTGTCAATCGTCCCGACCGAGCCCGGTAGCAAGCAGTCATTGGCTGTGGCCGACTCAGCGGTGACACCTTCGGCACAATCAGACAATCTCAACCCAGCAACTCGCTCAAGCCCGAGTTGCTCGAGCTGTTCCATGCTGCCTCCGCCGACGAACCAATTCCACGAATCGTAAAGGATAGCGACGTTCTTCGACGAACAAGCGCGGACGACGGCCGTAAAGCCCTCGACGTCACGCACAAATTTAAACTGTTTTTCTTCTGCATCTGGAGCATGCACATGGAAAGTTAACGCCAGGCGCACGTCCTCCTTAGCAAATACTTCCGCAATCTGGTCAATGCGCTTGCGCACGACGTCAAAATATTCGGGATACGGCAGGCGGTTGGTTCCATAGGGAATGGTCACGATGGCCGTCTTGCCCGAGGCGCGGCCGGCAATTTCTGCCACTGCGTTGAGTTGTGCCAAACGCAGCGAAAAGGTCTCATCGTCGCTGTCCAGGTCGATAGGGGCGTCGAAACCGGCAATCTGCAGTTTGGAGCTCACCAGGAAACGAGAGGCGTTCTCAAACGAACTGCGTTGGCAACGTTTGACAAGGTCGTCCATGTCGATCTCGAAACCTCGAAAACCGTACGTTAGTGCCAATTCGATTATTTCGCTTTGACGGCCCGAAATATCCAATAAATCACAGCTTAGGCTTTTATACATGTCGCTTCCTTATGGTGTTTAATCTCACATTGAGTGCGAATGACGAGGCGTACAGGATAACAAGTCGCCGTTAACGTACGTCATTCGCGAGTTATTCAGCTCCGACGTGTGGAGCCTTCAGTATGCCATAGAAGCCTCAAATCCGACAGGGGGAGCCCCTGGCGGCCCAGTTGGGGTAGGCGAGTTTCGGCGGGCACCCACATCGGCTCAGGGGGCGCGTTTGCGCAGTTTGCGTTGCAGCGAGCGGCGATGGATGCCCAGCCGACGGGCGGCTTCGGAAATGTTTCCACCGCAGTCCGCCAGGATGCGGTGAATGTGTTCCCACTCTGCCTGAGCCAGGGTCGGCACCGGGATGTCCTCTTCGACTTCGGGCATCTCGACCTCTGAGCCTCCGCGCGCGAAGGCATTGAGGATGTCATCGGCGTCGGCGGGTTTGGGAAGAAAATTGGCTGCGCCCAGGCGAATTGCGTCGATGGCTGTGGCGATAGAGCCAAAGCCGGACAGAATAAGAAACTGCGTGTCCGGACTGATGCGTTTGAGCTCCTGCAGCAACACCAGGCCAGGCTTGCCGGGCATGCGCAGATCGAGCACGGCCAAGTCGGTCGGGTCTTTGCTGAAGCAGGCGACGGCCTCGTCGTGGTTGCTGGCTACCGAGACGCGGAAGCCTCGCTCCTGAAAAGCCTGCCCCAAACGATCGCGCAGCACGATGCTGTCGTCTACCAATAGGATACTGCGTGCAAGGACGCTGGGACCGCCCGCACCGCTGGCTGAACTTTCTGAATTGCTATAACTCGGAGTCGTCACGCTGAGACCTATCGATAAGTTGCGGCTATTTGTGCATGAACTCAATTATAACACACTTGCCTGCCACCGCTTGGCGGTCAACTCTAGCTGCGCAGCGTCGGCAGGATGACTGTCGCGGTGGTCCCCTGCCCTGCCCGGCTATCAAAGGTAAGTCTGCCGTCGAGTCGACGGATAACGTTTTGGGTTAGATGCAATCCGAGTCCCATGCCGCGCCCGGGCTCTTTGGTCGTGAAGAAGGGCTCTCCGATGCGTTGCAAAACCTCGGGCATCATCCCCGCCCCGTGATCGACCACACAGATTTTCCAGCCCTGTGGGATGGGTTCTGCCAGCACGTGCACCGTGCTTTGGTGAGGGCTGGCGTCGAGTGCGTTCTGCAGCAAATTGCGAACGGCCTGCGCAGCCGCTTGCACGGGTAGCAAGTTGACTAGGCTGTCCATCTGCTCAGCGACTTTGACT
The DNA here is from genome assembly GCA_934278005.1 of uncultured Pirellulaceae bacterium. Lineage (GTDB taxonomy): Bacteria > Planctomycetota > Planctomycetia > Pirellulales > Pirellulaceae > Aureliella. The sequence continues at coordinate 2,849 of CAKQWG010000161.1, forward strand.
TGGATGCGTTCGGGTTCTCGTAGGCCCACCAGCGTTTCGGCCAAGAACGCCTCGATTGATATCGTTTGCAGTTTTTCGCCCGCCGCTTCGCCCGCGGTGCTCGTCATGCGATCCAGGATTTGGCGACAGCGGTCAAGTTCCGATCGGATCAAGGCCACGTCCTTGCTTACTGCATCGGGGACGTTCTGTTTTTCGATCGCGCGACTGAGCTCTTTAGCAACCACTGCGATAGTGCTCAGCGGCGAGGCCAATTCGTGGGCTGCTCCGGCGGCCAGCGTGGTCAGCGACTCAAGTTGTCGATGTCGGATCCGCGCGTCCTCGGCATCCTTCAAGGCGAGCTCGCGCTGTTTGAGCTCGCCGGTAAGCATCGTCAAGAAATAAGTGATAACTCCGCTGCACGTGGCAAACGAGACAAAAAATCCGACCTTGGCAACTGTCCAGACGGCCGCCGTGTTGGGTGGGGCCGATAGGAAGCTGGCACTGCTTAGCTCCTGCACGGGTTGGCTGTCGGTGAGCAGCAGCATCGCACCGGCAACGGTGGCTAGCCAGACGGTCCAGGCCCAGGCCGGCGCCACAATCGCTCCGGCGACGGCCACGTTCACGAAATAAAACAGCGCGAATGGGTTGGCCATTCCAGCGGTCAAATAGAGCATGCCAGTGAGCAGTGCAATATCGACCAGCATCAAAGTTGACACGACTTGATCCGTCGGCAACCGCTCCTCGCGTTTGAGCCCGCGACGGCTCAGCACACGCAGCCAAACCGCATAAGCCACATTGCTGGCCGCCGTCGCGACGGTCAGCAGTAGCAGTTCCCAAATCGGTACCGAGATCTTCAGTCCCCACGCCACGACGGCCATCGTTAACAGCTGCCCGGCTACTGCCACCCACCGCAGCTGTTGAAACCAAATCGCCGTCTCCAGCGTGGGATAGCTATGTACGTGCGGTCGGATGATCGGTGTTAACTGCATATCAGCTCGTCAAATCAAAAGACTCATTCGCCCGGGAGCACCGTCCGCACCAGATCGCTACAGCCGAGCGGTCGCGTGGTAGAGAAAACCTCCCCGGCTCCAAAGCCGGCGGCCGCACCGACGGAAACCGCCAAGCCGCGAACGCGATCGACAATGCTCCGCCGCTCCGGTGGAAACTGGGTCGCGTAGCAGAGGATCGACGCCAGTTTAATTTCTAACTGCAGGGTGATGTCCACCGTAATCTGACTGTTGTACTCAGGAGATCGTAGTGGTTCGAAGCCCAACTGAAAGTATAGTTGGCTGTGAATAGTGTGTACTGGCAGTCCGCCAAAATGCTCGTCCCATTTGGTCAACCGCGAATAGAACACGGCCGCATCGGTGATGAGCATCGCTTGGTAGTGGTCCGGTGAAGCCATGGGGGTTTTACCACCAAAGCCGATGACGATCCGCGGGCGATAGCGGCGAAATTCGGTCGCCAGAGCGACGCGGGCCTCGAAGCTGTCGAACAGTCGCCGGTTGGACAGCGGGAGAATTTTGCGAAACGTGATCCCCAACGTGTCGGCTGCGCGCGCCGCTTCGGCTTCGCGCACGCGAGGGTCCGCACAGCCCGGCGTCGGCTCCCCGTTGGTCAAGTCGATGATTCCCACGCGGTAGCCCTGGCTGGCCAGTCTGGCTAGCGTACCGCCACAAGCGATCTCCACATCATCAGGATGTGCGCCGACGACCAACACGTCCACATTCGCTTCGCTGACCGGTTGCAGCAACTGCTCCTCGTCGCCCAGTAAGCTCGCACTGGGAGGCAGTTCTGTAGTCTGCTCAGTGGGCAGGGGAGTTGATTCGCGTGGCTGTGCTGACGAGTTGGCGTTCATGGCCGGACATCCTATCGAGAATAGATTGGTACAACGTTTGCTTAAATCACGTCTGCTTAAAGTAGTATCGTGGGGCCGCTCCGCGGTCCTTGCTCTTTTTAACTCAGCTAACGCTGGCTCAGCTAATGTTAGTCAACCATTAATACAATATTCAGTAAGTAAATCAGCCAATTTCCTTTGCGCGAAGAGCATCTGGAAATCGGTAGTGCTCAGACTAACAGGTGTATTTAGACATCTACGCTACACCCTCCCCTGCTGGTAGTAGCGTTTAAGAGCAGCTCGTGCTGCTTGGAGTAATATGCAGGTTCTTCAAGAGGGAGAAATGCGATGAGACGTTTAGCTTGTGCAGCCATGTTCGTCCTGGCTGCTGGGGCCATGCCGCACAGTGAAGCCACTGCGCAATTTGGTATCAGCTTCGGTAACTACAGTGGCTATGGGAACTATGGCGGCTATGGGAACTATGGTGGCTATGGTAATTACGGAGGTTACGGAGGTTACGGTGGCTATGGTGGGCTTGGCTACGGCGGGTTGAATTACGGCGGACTGGGCTATGGCTCTGGCCTGAGCCTGAGTGTCGGACCGTCGCTAAGCTACAACCGTCTTGGCTACGGCAACTACAGCACCTATCGCCCCAGCTACGGTGTGGGCTATGGCAACTACAGCACCTATCGCCCCAGCTACGGTGTGGGCTATGGCAACTACAGCACCTATCGCCCCAGCTACGGTGTGGGCTATGGCAACTACAGCACCTATCGCCCCAGCTACGGTATGGGCTATGGCAACTACAGCGCGTATCGACCCAGCTATGGTGTGGGCTGTGGCAACTACAGCACGTATCGACCCAGCTATGGTGTGGGCTGTGCGAACTACAGCGCGTATCGACCCAGCCATGTTCACCGAGTCCGGCGCCAGTGTTGGTAATGCCCGTGTTGGTCTGGTTGCTGATTGAGCAAAAGGCGCGAGTCGTTTGACAGCCATCGAGAGCGGGCTGAATTACGCCCAGCGTTTCACTCGATGGCTGACGCCGATCTACTGCTGTATGGTCGCAGTCGCCAGTCCGCGGGCGTTGGTTTTGATGCGGCACAACATTGAATCGACAGTCATGTACAAGTAACCGTCGGGTCCAAAGCAACAATTGCTCGTGGGGCTTGCCGTGATCAACCGGCCCAATACTTTTCCAGAAGCATCCATGACATAGATACCGCCTGGACCGCTGGCCCACAGATTTCCTTGTCGGTCCACCGCCAGGCCATCAGGCAGACCTGGTTCTTTGCCAACGCGTTCCGTGACGTTGAGAAGCTCTTTAGCTGCCCCGAGCGTGCCGTCCTGCTTGACAGGAAACGCGGTCCAATTCGCGCGTGCGGGATCGGACTGAGCGATGTACAGCGTTTGTTCGTCGGGGGAAAAAGCGATTCCATTGGGTCGCTCAATGTCCTTGGTCAGCAGAGTTAATTCGCCATCTGCAGACAAGCGATAGACGCCACAGAAATCGAGCTCTCGCTGCGGATCCTCGGCACGCCCAGGCAGTCCGTAGGGAGGGTCGGTAAAGTAGATGTCGCCATTGGATTTAACGATACCGTCATTAGGGCTATTGAGTCGCTTGCCGCGGTAGTTATCGACCAGCGTCTGCTTGCCACCATTTTCCCTGAGCACGCTCAGGCGTCGATCGCCGTGTTCGCACATCACCAACCTGCCCTGCAGGTCGAGCATCAGCCCATTCGACCCTGGCTCCAACCCATAGTAGCTCACTCCCGTATATCCGGAGGGCGACATGAATAGCGAAATTGTCCCATCCCGCTGCCACTTGAAAATGCTGTTTCGAGGGATGTCCGAAAACAGCAGATGACCATCCTGGCCACCGATCCACACGGGGCCCTCTGCCCAGGTGAAGCCCGTGGCTAAAACCTCGATCTGGGCCGACGGGTCGACCAGCTGATCCATTCTATCAGTGGTGCGTTCAATCGATCCCAGCGTCTGCTGGGCCCAGGCGTCTGATTGGCCAATGGAGAGGGCTGAGACCGATGCGATCAAGGCCGAGAGGACTAGTGCACGCAACATAGGCATGTTTGTTAACTCGCTTAGTTTGGGAGGCAGGTAGAGCGTGAGGCAGGCCAGCTGGCTACAGCCGCCGAACACGACTAGCGACGAGTGGCCTAAATTCATTTTCGGGCTATCATACAACCATTCCGACGCGCAGGCACACGATTTCGCAGCGAAACGGCCACTGGCGACGGTAGCTACGCTCGCCAGAGCGTGGGACGCTTCATATTGGCAGCCACCGTCTGGCGACGGTAGCTACGCTCGCCAGAGCGTGGGACGCTTCATATTGGCAGCCACCGTCTGGCGACGGTAGCTACGC
>CAKQWG010000162.1 GCA_934278005.1 uncultured Pirellulaceae bacterium
GTGGCTGAACGCCGCGCAGTTAACGATGCCCACCAAGCCGAAACGCTGCGCTACTTGTTGGAGCACTTGCGAGCGATTAAGGATAAGGTTTAAGCACATGCTGCTCAGTAAATGCCGTTTGCGTTGGGCGACCGTCGCCTTGCTGATCATTTGTGGTGTGCTGCTATTTCAGCCCACGCGCGTCTGGTTACAGCGTGTGTGGATTACCGCTGCACTCGGTCCGCAAGTGTCGGTAGGTGAGATTGTGTACCATGGTAAGAGTTCGATCGTTGAAGTGCGTGGCCTGAGTTGGCACGGTATTGGCGCAGTGGATGCGGGTGCCAGAGCGAGTACCGCAGCATCGATCAGAAAGTTTGCTGTGACTGCGCCGCGTTGCTGGTTAGGACTCGATCGCCCGCGTTTAGCAGACGGGCGAATCTACTTGCCCAAAGTCATCCTGCAGGATGCCGTCATCAGCTTGGCCAGCAGCTTCCCGGAGACCAACAGCAAGCTGGAGGACTGGCGACAGGCAGTGGCGCGCCATCAGGAACAGTTCGACTGGCGAAAGCTTGAGCCGCGTGCAAACTGTTTGGACGCCGCGGATCATTCGCTAGCGGCGTGGCTCCTGCGCACTGAAGATTTGGTGAATCGATCGCGGAGCATCCTAGCCGTCGCGGCGCGCATCGACGAAGAAACGCAGGGGATGGATAATCCGTTGCGCTTCGCAGATTCCATCCGCGCCCAACTGGAACGCTACTCGGAACTGGTCGCAGCACAACGCTCTCTGTCTCGGCAGTTAGGAGAAATTGATGACGACCTAGCTCGCGAGACGCGACGGCTGGAAGAACTGCATGGGCAAGACAAGCGAGAATGGGACGAGCAATGCAGCCAGCTACAGGACGTAGCGACGCAGCAGAATTCGGAGTTACCTCTGGACCAACGGCTGGCTCTGGTCCTCGCACAAGCTGGCTGGGATCAAGTGGCACCGTTTGGTGAAATCGTGGCGCACACCAGCCAGGCGGCAGCCAGTATTCGACAGTCGAATTACGATGTCACTGTCCGGGCTGCCTCGGCTGCCAGCGATCAAATTCAGTGCTCCGACTTAAAGGCTTCAGGCGAATTTCGATTCGCGCAGGTGAAGTCTCCGTTTCAGACCAGCGGCGCGTGGCGCCTAGCTCAGCAACGTCCCGGTGAGGTCTTTCGCGAATTGAATTCTCGGACGCTTTTTGACTGCCAGACCCATCAACTAGAGGTAAGCGGCAGCCATGATTCGCGCAAGTCAACTGGAATTCAGCTTCGTATTAGAATGCTCAATCGGGATGTCGCCAGGCGGGCTCGACCGACTAGTGCCGCGGAAGCAATGTCAATCAACTCTCTATCGCCGGTGACCGCTCACTTGACTTCCGAGGCTGGACGATTGACTGGAACTCTGTGCATCGCTGCTGAAGCCTTGCCACTATTGTCGCACACGCCGCCGCGCGATGACTTGGCCGGTTTGCAGGAGATTTTGAATGACAGTGCAGATAAACATGAGCGTGAAGCACTACAGTTTGATGTGCGTGGCACATGGCAAGCACCGGAGTTCAAGCTTAGCAGTCCGCCCGCAGCATGGTTGCAACGCGCAGTTGAGGCAATAATCAGCCAACGTTCGCAAGAGGTCATAGCCCTGTCGCAAACAAAACTCGACGCTGAATTCAAGTTGCGTATGGAGCAGATGCAGGAAAGGATTTCGCTGGCAGCCCGCGCGGCACAGGCTGTCGTATCTGGCGACGAGAGCAGGCTCTTAACTAGCCAGCAAAGTCTTCAACAGCGTTTGGATGAAATCAACGGTACCGAGTTCGCTCGCCGCCCCGGCGAAGTGCAGCGTTAATCTATATAGGAACATCAGTGACCGCAAGCTTTGCGATGTCGCAGATGTTAGTCAACTCCCATATTGGTCAGCCGCGAGTATTTAGCGCGAACGACGCTGAAGTTATCCACCGCACCGGTGCCCGAAAGTTTTTGACTGACTTCATTAAGCGTCAGGTAAAGGGCTGCGACGCGGGGGCTTTTGCCAGCGGCCGCCATCATGGGCGAGGCCAGGCGAGCCAGGGCGGCTTGCGGCTCAGCCCGTAGATCGGTCAATAAATCGCTAAGCTCGTTATCGCCAATTGTGCGATTGCTAACGACCGCATCGAGGGCTTGCAGTGAGGCGCGGGCTTCGCCGGAACTTTCATCAGACCACAGAATGCTTGCGCAGCTCAGCAAACTCAACCAACGACTGTCATTGTCGGACTTGGCCGCGCGGTGTTGCAGTTGCTCGATCACAGATGTGCGTGAGGCATGGCTGTGCAACGCTGACAACAATTGCTGGCGTCCCGCCTGGTCGGCAATCAACAGTTGATGGAAGCAGTCCAGAGCTGCATCGCTGAACCCGGCTAGATGCGGCGCTATGTCCCGGCAAAAAATTTGCAAACGGTCGATGTGCTCGTCCAGCAGGTCCGGCTGCTGGGCTATCAACGCCGCTACAGCGACTTGCGCCTGCTCCGACAACACGCACCGTCCGCTAGGTGTCCCCATGGCAATCAATCCGAGTAATTCACCCAGTGAAGCGGGGCGCTGCGTAAGCTGGCTTACCATCTCAGGAGCCAGCGAATGCTTGGATTGGATAATTGCTCTGAGTGGTCCCGCCAGCGATAAAAATTCGGTCCATCGGCTCGATTCGGCGAGCGTCTTAAGCGTTACTACTAATATCTCTGGCAGCGGACGCCGCAGCGGTCTTTGATAGGCGACCGCATAGGGACTTGAACTGCTGTCTGAAAGCGAGAAACTGACCACGAGATAATCAGCCACCGCGTGCTTGAGTTGACGCGCGTCTTTGCAAGCCAGATCGATCTCATCTAGCGCGTTCACAGTGGATGCGCCGTGCTGCAGGACCAGGTCGACCAACCGCTGAAGCAGATCTTCGCAGGCCGGCGCGTCGAATCGACTGGCAATGAAGGTCATATAACCAACGAGCAGTCGTTGGTCTTCCGCAGTCAGCTGATCTACCGCCCCTAGGAACTCAAACAATAGCCCTTGCCGACTCCCCTCAAGTCGAGATTTTCCGTTGTCCGCTCTGGGCAGCATAACGGCGCTGAGCAGGTTGAGCCAACTAGGAAACAGCAGTTCGTATGCAAAGGCTTCTGTGTATTGCGGAAGCGGTTTTAAGCCTGAGAAATAGTGCGCGTCGGCGAAGATGGCGCGGAGCAGTGCTACCGCTGGGCTCTTGATCGACTCATCGGAGCTAAAGCGAAGGGCCACGATCAAACGTTCAAATTCCTCCAGTTCATCGCGCTGGAGTTGATTCAACTCAGTAGGCATTATCCCACATGCGTTTCCGGAAGCGGATCCGTTGTCGCCGGCGTAGGGTTCCTCAGCCGCATCTAGAGCGGCGATGCCGCACATCCGATCCAGTAACCCGTACAGTCGATTTAGCTCAGCCGGAAGCCTGCTGCGGGCCTTGAGCGGCGGATATGGGAATAGGGCGCCGGCAGTGGCGCCCGCAGTGAAAACGGTAGTGCCATCCGCTGTGGGATCGACAGTGGCAGCAACAGTAGCGCTGCACAGTTTTGCGACTTGAAAGCAGCGGTTCAACAGAAAGAAAACTCGACTCATCGCAACGCTCGAATCGTAATAAGTGCCCGCTTAACTACAGCCTGTGTATGGCTGCACGGCATGGGGCGATACTGTAAGCCTGCAGCCTCGGCGGGCCAAAAAAAAATCCGCGCCCTCAGGAAACCCGAGAGCACGGATAAGTTTAATCTTTGACAGACTCAAAAAGTCGCGTTAGTTGAACATTTTCTGAATGTCTTTGATGACCGAGTCTACGTCCAAGTCTTTGGCCGAGGCGGCGGCATGGTTGGAAACGACTTTCTCATCGTTAGCGACAATGATGGTGATCTCAGCCTTGGGGCTGATGCCGTAGTCCTCTGGGCCGTTTTCAAATTCGTTGGGGACGACGAACGGGACATGCTTGGCCTTGCTGGCTTTGGCAAGCTTGCCAACTGAAGCGGCTGCCGCGTCCTTGCTATCGCCCAGCATGTTCACAAAAGCGCGCAGCTGCTCACCTTCATGCGCTTTGATTTGTTCATCCAGCTTTTGTACTAAGGCTACTACCTTGGCATCGGTGCTGCGGGTAAAGACCATGACTTGAGGGCGATCGCCGTTTTTACAGCGGTAGCACAGGTTGTCACCCTTGGCTACGCCGTCATCTTCCGCGCCTGCGGTTTTGGTCACATAGAATGGGGCAATTCCCTTACCAGCTTCCAAGCCACTTTTAATTTCTTCGGCGTTCGCGAAGTTTGGGCTGAGTACAGCCACTGCCAATGCCAAGCTAACCAAGTGTCTCATAGATACATTCTCCTTCGGGGAAACAAGCATACCGCACCGAACATCATCACCTGACGAGGCGGTCGGATGCCATTTTTGCAATACATGGGGAAAGTCGTCAACTGTCCGAGAACCATCCTAGCGCGTTTGCGGTGCTGAGGAAAGTCTGTACCGCTGCCATTTGGGCTGAATTTCCGTGATATTTACAGCCGTGGAGGGGTTTTTGAAGGCATTCTGCCTTTTTTGGACATCGCGATAGACACCCTAGTCGGCCCGGCGCCGCCGCTGTCAGTGCAGCGCAGCATGCGAACTTACCCTTGATTTGCGGTTGAACCTGCCTAGACTGCTGCGGCTTACCTTGGCCAGATGCTTGTGCCTCGGAGCTATTGAATGTCTGCACGCGGAGTGGTTTCTATCTGATTCGGGGAGCTTGCGTATGCTAGACTCTGGTGCCGAGACAAATAAAGTCCAGTCGATATTCGACGTGCGAGCCCCGAAAACGCCAGGCTGTGGTCGCCGCCTACCGACATAGACTTTTTTTCGGAACCGAACTTAATTTCTCTGCGTCTAGCCCTTACTCGTGACCTTAGTGGACGCAATCGAATCTGGAGTACAACACTATGCGCAGCTCAGTTTTCACCTCAGCGTTTCATCGCAAGAGTCTCGTTAGCTTGCTGGGGATGACGACGGCAGTGGCTCTGCTTGCTTGGCTGGTAAGCACCAGTCGTGCCATTGAAGCAGGAGATCCCGAGAGCGCCATGGCTAAAGCCCAACAATTGTTGCAAGATGGCAATGTCGCCGAGGCTGCACAACTGTTTCGAGCAACATCCCAGAATGCTGACGCAACCGATGCACAAGTAGTCCAGTCCCTTAAGTCGTTGCAACGGTGCCAGCAGCAACTGGGACTGTTCAGCTCGCTCGATGACGATCTGTCAGCCGCTATAGCCGCTCATCCAAACTCGTTTCGAGTATTAGCCACCGCAGCTAATCAGATCTTGGCGGCTCAGCATTGGGGTACCGTCGCCGATCAAAAGTTTACTCGCGGTTGGAACCGCGGCGGACAACACGGGCAGATGATCAATGCGATCGAACAAGACCGATTGCAATCGCTCAAGTGGCGAACACGGGCGATCGAACTGGCCAACGAACAAGCTTCTGATAACGACTCCGAACAGCCCGACAAAGCCAGCGAAGACAAGCAACCGCAAGAACTGAAGCAAGAAGCGGACCTGAGCCAGGAAATTGCCCAGTTGCATCTGGATCAAGCCCAGGCATTGCTGCTGGGACGCGACCGGATGTCCGCCTGGCGTTTGCAAGCCCTGACCGATCTCCAGGCGACTCCCGACTATTTGGACCTAGATAGCAACACCTTTTTGCCCTCTCGCCCAGCCCCGGTGAACGACGCTGGCGAGCCGGTCCTGTACGATCTGCCCGAATCCTGGCAGGCAGCTACCAGCGATGGTCAGCGGCTGCGCTGGTCGCTCGAACAGGCCGAAAAGTCCGAGGCTGTGCGCAGCCAAGCCAAATACCAATGGGCGAGCTTTCTCAATCAGCAGTTCTCTGTCGACACGCTGCAGCAAGACGCGTGGTTGTTTCGCAGAACTGGGCAGAGCGACGAATTGCCTGAGCAAGGCGTCGCGGCCATCCACACTTTGAAAGATAACGAGACGATCGCCAAACTAGCCAATGGCATCCAGCGATTCACCCTGCCGGATGAATTCAATCCTATCCATCTGTTTCGGGAAGTTGCCAAGGGCTCGGATAATTTTGCAGAGAGCGCGGCTTGGGAATTGATTCAAATCTCGCTCAATCGCCGCCAGTATCCACAGGCTGCGGAGCAGTTGCAGAGCTACATCCAGCGTTTTAAAGTTACCGACGAGTGGAAGCTGCAGTTGCTCGAGCACATCCGTCAACCGCGTGGGACGTTCGACGCGGTGAGCGCTCAGCCCGCCGGACAAGCAGCCAAATTGAGCCTGCTGTTTCGCAACGCCAACCAGATCGCCCTGACCGCGCGACGAGTCGACATCGAGAAAATCCTGCTCGATACCAAGACCTACTACCGCAACTTCAAAGCCCAGCAGCCCAACGATCGCTTCGGCAAGCTCATCGGCAAGCAAGCACCGCCGATCACATCGCCGGGGACGCTGTTTGACCAAATCAAAATCGACGACTACTTATTGGAACAGGTTGCCGAGTGGAACCAGCCTCTGGAGGCTCGTCCTAATCACTGGGATCGACGCGTGCAGATCGAAACACCATTCAGCACCGCTGGTATGTATTTGATCGAAGGCACCTTAAGTGGCAAGGCTGACGCTAAACCACAGACGATCCGCATATTGGTATCGCTCGAAGACACCGCGCTGATGCAAAAGACGCTGTCTGATAACCAATGGCTGTTATGGACGACAGATGCGGTGAGCGGGCAGCCGATCGCCGGTGCCAACTTGGAAATGTTCGGTTTTGGCTGGGACAATTCAGAGGATGGCCGCGGCGGGCGTGGCAAGATGATCACTGAGAATTTCGCTGCCCGTACCGACGCTCAGGGAATGGCCACAGTGCCGATTAAAGAAGGCATGCAGTGGTTCGGCGTGGCTCGCGGCCAAGATGGACGCATCGCTCTGCTTGGGCTGCAACACTTCTGGCAAGTGGCAATTGAGCCTACCCAGCATTTGGAGCTAAAAGCATACGGGGTCAGCGACCG
>CAKQWG010000163.1 GCA_934278005.1 uncultured Pirellulaceae bacterium
CACTAGGGCCTCCGGCAGCTTAGCTTATTTTAAATACGCCGCACACCGCGCCAGCTCCGCGTCGCGATCGACGCTGGGCTGATAATCCAGCAGGCGGCGCGCACGGCTGATGTCGAAATAATGATCCATAGCCAACTGCGCGGCCACGAAGCGAGTCATCGGAGGTTCGCGACCGATGCGCAACGCGCCATAGACAGCTTCCAGCACTCCGCCCAATCGATACGCTGCGGCGAAGGAGATCGACCGCTTAGGGACAGGCACGCCGGCTGCGGCTAGAATGCGGCTAATCCACTCCCAGCACTCGACCGGCGCACCATCGCTCAGAAACAGGGCTTGGCCGTTGAGCTGTGCATCGCCCGCCAGCAGTTTTTGGACGGCCAGCACGTGGGCCCGAGCCGCACCGCTCACATGCACCACGTCGATCAAATTGGTGCCGCTGCCCACGCGTCGCAGGCGTCCCTGTCGCGCGCGCTGGATAACGCGCGGGAACAAGTGCGGGTCGCCAGCTCCCCAAATCAAATGCGGCCGTAGGGCACAGGTCCGCACCCGTCCGCTTTTAGCGGCAGCCAGCACAGCTTGTTCGGCCAGGGCCTTGCTGTGTGGATAGGCGCACAGCCAGCGCTCGGGATAGGGGACAGATTCATCGACACCCGCTTGCGGCGTACCGGCAAATGTTACGCTGGGACTGCTACAGTGCACGAAGGCGGTGACTCCATGTTGATGAGCGCCTTCGAGCAGATGCGAAGTGGCCTGGGTATTGATGCGGTAGTAATCGTTCCAGGCTCCCCACACGCCCGCTTTGGCCGCCGTGTGCACGATGGCGTCGCACCCGGCGCTGGCCGACAGCGCCGTCTGGCGGTGGCTGACGTCGCCACGCACAGCCTCGACGCCCAGGCTCTGCAGCTCGGGATAGCTACCGCGGGCTATCCCGCGAACTCGATAACCGGCCGCCAACAGTTGCCGGGTGACCTCAGCCCCCAAGAATCCACCGTATCCGGTCACTAGGATTTTCTGCATATGCAAAACTCTCAACCTCCCACATGCAGGCCAGCCAAATGCCCGGTGCTAAAGGCGGCTTGAAAATTAAAACCGCCGATCGGCCCGTCGATATCCAAAATTTCGCCCGCCAGATACAGCCCCTTGGCTAGTCGGCTTTCCAGCGTCTGCGGATTGACCTCGCGAGTGCTGACACCGCCCGAGGTGACCTCGGCCTTGGGGTAGCCACGCGTACCGCTGAGCGGAACTGACATGCGTTTGAGATCCTCCAGCAACTGCAATCGGCTGTGTCGCGACAATTCTGCCAGCGGAGCACCCTCGATCACATGAGCTCGCTTGAGCAGGCAGGTGGCCATGTTGCGTGGCACCAGTGGTTGCAGGGCGGCCGCAACGGTCCGCCGCCCTCCGCGCAGCGGATCGAAGTGGCTGATCAATTCCGCTTCGCTCAGTTGCGGCACGAGATCCAGTTGCAGGTGAGTTTTATGCGGCTCGGGTGCCGCGGCCACAAATCGCGAGACGTTCATGGGCACCGGCCCCGAGCATCCGAAGTGGGTCCACAGAAATCCTCCGCGGCTGGTCAAGCGCGGATCTTTATTCTTCTTGTCGGCCATGATGACGCGCGCTTGGACATCGGGCAGAGTAATTCCCGTTAGCTCATGGACCCAGCCCGCTGGGCTGAGCAGCGGTGTCAGGGCAGGATGCGTTTCGACCAACGTGTGCCCGGCGCGTTGAGCCCACGCGTACCCATCACCGGTGGTTCCACAACCGGCGTAAGACAGACCACCGCAGCACAACAACACGCTTCGTGCGACAAGTTGCTCGGTATCGGTCTGCACTAGCCATTGCGCTTGGTCGTCCTGCCGCAGGTCGAGCACGGCTACCCCGGCTTGCAATGTAGCACCCGCCTGCTGCAGTCGCGCGACCATCGCATCGCGGACGTCAACTGCTCGATCGCTGACCGGAAACACCTTTCCCGAGTCCTCCACCTTGGTCGCTACACCGAGTTGGTTGAACTGGGCGACCACGGCCGCCGGTGGCAGTTCGTGCAGGGCCGGCTTGAGGAACCGCCCTTGTTTGCCAAAGGCATTCAAGATGCCAGCGATGTCGGTGTCATGAGTAATATTGCAGCGCGTGCCGCCCGACATGAGGATCTTCACACCTGGCTTGCGGTTCTTTTCTAGGACCAGTACTCGTAGGCCGCGCGCGGCCGCCGTGCCAGCGCCCCATAGCCCAGCCGCACCGCCGCCGATCACGATCAGATCCCACATAGACTTTTTCAGAAGGAGTCAGTTTGCCAAATGGTCATAAATTGCCGAATGCTCACTGCCATTGTCTCCCCCAAAGCCAAACAGCGATAGTCAAAACTTTGACAATCGTCTGACATGTGTCTCAGGCAAGCGTTAGACCCGCAGAAAAATCTTTTGCTTCTCGAAATGCCGCACGAATATCCAGGTAATTAGGAAGAACAGGAATAGGCCTGTCAGCGCATACCAGGCCGGCGAGTCCTTAGGGAAGAAGGGCTCCACCGCGTCACCCACCATGCCGTGCAGCACATAGCCCAGCAGGGCATTGGTTCCGAACGTACGGAACACAGCTAGTTGGAAACCGTACAAATCGCAGGCGATAAAAAACAGCAGATAGACCAGCAGCGAGAAGCCGGCGGCGAAAGTCGGGTAGGACAGCGTCCCGGCGCGCTGGCTCATCATCCAGTAGTTCCATTTTCGGTGGGCAGCATCCGGCGGTTGCACAAAAGGGGGCTCAGCTAGCCATGCGGACAGGCCCTGCCCCTGCTTGGCTTCCAAGCGATCGGCTGACGGCCAGACCGGATCCGGCGCTAGCTTCTGACCTCGCAGAGCCTCGACCTGCGATGCGGGCACGTCGTACAACCGCGTACCACAAGATAGTACCCAGGCGAAGGCCATCAGCGCACACGAAACCGCGGCCACGCGGAAGAGCGTCGGCGAAAACAACTGCAATTCTTCGCGCGGTTTGACAAACACATCGCAGGCTAACGTGCCGACGAGCATGGGAATACACCAAGTCAGAAAGCCCAGCGGGCCGCCATCGATGCCGTTGGGAGAAGTGTTGACCCAGGTGAACGCGAACCAGTAGGACAATCCGACATGGGCTAGCCCCGAGCCGACCATCCATGCAATGCGCGTCCAAACTCCACCGCGTATCACCGGTAGGATCCACAGCGATGTCACGGCGATATGCATCAGCGTTTGGAACCAGTCGCGTTTAAGCGGTTCGCCGATGGCGCCCCACACGCCAATTTCTTTGAGCTGCTCCCAACTCTCCGCGCGTGGTCCTACGGTGTAGATGACTAGCGACACCAGCACCAATCCCAGCAACCGCCGCACGATGCGGCCATAGGCGGCGGCGGTCCCCTGCGTCTCAATCCGCCGCCCAAAGGTCAACCGCAGGGCAAACCCCACGGCAAATAGAAAGTGAGGCATGATCGTGTCCGCGTAGCTGCAATAGTCATGCGAGTGTCGGAGGACTTGCGGACAAACCGCATAACCGCCGAAATAATTGACCAGAAACATGCCGATCACCGTGTAGCCGCGGAATTGATCGAGCGAGGCGAGCCGTTTGCCAGGTGTATCACCGGCAGCCGCCGGCGGGACTTTGATAAACATAGTTTTGGCCATTCTCTGCAGAAAAAGAAAGGTGCGAATTCTCAGCGAAGCCTCTCGAAATAAGGCGGCATTCGGCGATTGCCTTGCGTTGCTGGCGCCTCGCCGCGGCCGCCGTAACCCACTGAAAGCTCCTTTATGCTGCCATTGCGGTGTATAACCGACCCGTGCGACCCGAACAGGCTTGACAATACCACAGCTTGAGATATAGTCCAGATGTGTGAAATAATCCAGCTCGTTCGAGCCACCTTTTTAAAAGATTATTTCGACAGTGTCTGCCCGTGCGAATTTACGGCCTGCAAGGCCGCCGGTTTTATGGTGGTACCCGCTCGGGGCACCTGCCATCTCGTCCATTTCTTTTTTGGGAGGGTCTGTTATGAAAAGGCAGAATCGGGGTTTTACCCTAGTCGAGCTGCTGGTGGTGATCGCCATCATCGGCATCTTAGTTGGACTGCTGTTGCCGGCAGTCCAAGCGGCACGCGAAGCCGCTCGCCGCATGCAATGCTCTAATAACCTGAAACAACTGGCTTTGAGCGTGCACAACTTCCATGACACGCATCGCAAGTTTCCGTATGGAATGCTCCGCCGCCAGCCCGCCGAGTTTCCGCATCCCGAGGAGGCTGCCGGCGACCCGTCTCGCAACCGTCGCTACGGTCTGATGCACCAGCTATTGCCGTATATCGAGCAAGGCAATCTCTATGACCGTTGGAACCAGTTGGATTTCAACGCCAACAAGAAGGCGACACCTACGGGAGCGGAATGGGTTGGCGAGCACTTCTTCCGGCAAGTGGTGCCAACGATGATTTGTCCGTCCAATCCGGGCGGTCTGTTCAACGAGCCAGTCGCTTTTGTCGACCCAGACGATGGGCAGTATTTCCGTGGCCACTACTACGGTTGCGCCGGAACTCGCAGTTATCCACGAAGAGGCGGCGGCACGCGACCGAGCCTATTCAATCCGTTCGCGCCAGCTACGCCGGATCCAGTGGCAAGCGGCAATGGACAGTCGGCGCTCACCGACGGCATCCTGCGACAGAACACGCAGCTAACAATGGGCGGGGTACCCGATGGAACCAGCAACACTATCTTGATGGGTGAGCGTCAATTCTTCGATCCGGTCTTCGACAGTCAAACTTGGGAGCCCGATCGCATCCGCAACTGGGGCTGGACCTGGTTTGGGGCTCAAGGCGATTGTTTCTTGGGAACCAGCGCGCCCATCAACTTCCGCTTGCCAGCGAATTTTGACAGCTTAAGTGGTGCCCAGCAGGTGCTATTTGAGGATCGCATCAACGCGTTTGGAAGCATGCACACAGGTGGTGCGCAGTTTGCCCGGGCGGATGGTTCGGTATCCTTCTTTTCCGAAAGTCTAGCACCCGTGACGTTCCGCGCTTTGGGAACGGTCGCCGGTGGCGAGGTGATCGGCGAGCTGTAACGCGCGTCGTAAGCCTCAATTTTCGAGTTGACTCAACAGGCCACGCCCGAATTCTCGGGCGTGGCTTTTTCGACCAGCTCGCCCATTGAAAGCTTACAACGCGATGGAGTCTATCATTAACTGCAACACGCAATCGAAGTACGAACGAAACATGTCCAAATATTTCATTGGCTTAAGCCTATCCGCTCTCATGCTCGCTCCCTTGTTGGGCTGTGGCGGCGACGAATTTAACATGGCTCCGGTGACCGGAACGGTGACCCTGGCTGGTAAGCCGCTCGAAAAGGTAATGGTTGAGTTTTGGCCCGAATCGGAAGGGCCGCGCTCGATCGCTGTTACCGATGAAGCGGGGCATTTCGAACTGATGACTGATGACGGTCAAAGCAAAGGTGCAGTCGTCGGCTCTCACAAAATAGTGCTTAGAGATATGAGCATTATGAATGACGAAGTTCGTGGCCGTGCGGCAGCGGATGTGGATCTAACACAGGGAAGAAAGCCGCGCATTTCCAAGAAATACGCCAATGCGCAGACGACGAAGCTCACCGAGATCGTTGCCGACGGCGAGAATAACTTTACGCTCGAGCCGGAAAAATTTTAACGATTTTTAGCTGTCTCTAACTACCGCGCCGGCGCTGCACGCTTACCAGCAGATAATTTACCGCATAGACAATGGCTCCCAGCGCCAGTGGCGCCGAGTAGACCAGCAGTAAAAGGATGACCTGTGAGCGCCGGCCCTCGGGCGTATCCACCGCTTGATGTGGACGCCCAAACCAACCGCCCAGCTCCGACGCAATGGCCGGTACGGACTGAGCGAACCATAGCAGACCGCCGACTCCTGCTGCCACGATAGCCAGCAGTAGCAACCGGACTCTCCGGGCTGGCAGATTGACACGCGGTGCTTGAAGCAGCGGAGAGGGCGTTTGTGGTCGATGATTCACTGGATCCTCATGCGGCGCGAGTGGGTAAGTATGCGAACGGTCTTGTTAACTTAGGTGAGCTGCGGAAAATGTCCCCGCCGCCCTCGGTGCGCATGCATGAATCCTAACGGTTTTCCCGATTGCAGCGAGCCGATCGTTCCGATGCCGTGAATGTCGGTTAAGCATTGCTTGCCAAGGCCACCCGCATCGGCCGGGACCGACGTCTAGGATACAAGACCAATCAAGCTGGCACTCCTCTGCTGGCACCTGCGTAAAGGATGACGCTGATGAAACGCGTACTGTTAGGCATCGCATTGACATTTACATTGTTGAGCACCACAGGCTGCGGCGTGATGGGCCATCGACGACACAGCGACTGCAATCACTGCAATGGGCCATTGGGATGTCGCCCTTGCAATCTGGGATGGCAGCGCGGTGGAACGGACTACCAACGCTTCCTGAGCAATAACGGCGGGCCTGGTGGCCACGTCGGTCATCATGCACAGGCTCAGCCCGCTGGAGCTGGTGGTGCCGGCGGCGGGCCAGCCGCACAAGTCGCCTATCCGTACTATACAGCTCGCGGTCCGCGCGATTTCCTGATGGACAATCCTCCCACTATCGGTCGCTAGGCTTCGGCTAGGTTCGTCGACATGGCGTGGCGCTGTCTCGCGCCGTAGCCGGGCTGTCGCGTTGTCGCGTCGGCCCGCGCGCATTGGTGTAGCGCGCGGGCACGGGGCTTAAGGATTTTGTGCAAAGCGCGGGGCGATGCCCACGCGGTTTAACGAGGCTGCCAACCAATGGCTACTCGTCGGGCAACGCGACCTGCGCCCGGCCGCGGAGATAGGCGATCAGCGACCGGATCTCGTGAGGGCTGAACTGCTGTAACTGGTTGTCGGGCATCATCGACAATTCGCTCGTCCGCCGCTCGGCGATTTCGTCGGTGGGAATAACCACCAGAGCTTCTGCGGTTTGAACGCTGACGGCGTT
>CAKQWG010000164.1 GCA_934278005.1 uncultured Pirellulaceae bacterium
GGTGAAGCGCGTGGTGAAGCGCGTGGAATAACTAAGGAAAAGGTAAACACAATTCGCATTCTTCAGTCGATCTTGGGTGTTCCAGGCTCTACCGATGACGAGCTAGCCGACAAGACTCTGAGCGACTTACAAGCGACGATCGAAGCGCTTCGAAAACAGATCGGCAATCGTCCTAGCGAGTAACAACGCGAAGCGGGAAGCCCTTGCCCAACGTTTAATTTAGCAGTCTGGATGCGAACCTCTAATTTTGCTGGCACTCAACTTCCTGTCAAATTTCGGACCGTCACCAACGCTTCGCGGTGACGCACGTTAATGGCCGGCTCCGTCCACTCGGTTCCTTAAGTATCTTCCCCCTTAATAACGATCCGGCAATCTCGATTCCACTAGAGCAGGTCGCCGAGGAATACGGGCTTGCAGAGACCGCGTCACACCCACCACGAAAGTAGATTGCATGAGTAAGCTGCCAGGCCTTGATCAGTTGCGTGAATTGCCGGCGCTGGCGGGTCTGTGCTCGCTGCAACAGGCAGTGGCTCAGACGGCAACTAAGGATGGTGGCGAACCGGCGTGGAGTGTCGAGCTGAGCGTCGAGCGTCTCAAGCGGCTGCACTTTGTGCTCAAACGCGCCTGCGAAGCGCTCACGGCATGGATCCCTTCCGAGCCGATCTATGAACTGAAAATGCTGTACAGCCATCACGCCTATTTGTGCGCCGAGCAGGTCAGTTTGATACGACGGCGAGTCTCTGAGATGCGCGAGCCGCCATTGGGACTAGACCGCGTTCCGCACGCAGGGCTGGAGCAGCTGTGCGACGAAATCATGGCGGCCCCGGACAGTCGGCATAGACTGTGGGGCATGTACCACGTCGCGTTTCCCGCCGTGCTCGATGCCTGCACTCGCTTTCGGCGCGACGCACATCCGCTGGCCGATGCACCCAGCGTCAGAGTCGCCAAACTGATCCACTTTGAATTGAGCGAGGCGGCCAGTGTGGGGTGTGACTGCATTGCGGTCCTCGTCGACGCGTCGCAGGCCGCAGAGATCGAACTGTGGGGAGCCGAGCTGCAACAGTGCTTGACCGCGGCAGGCGGACTGGATGGAGGGCTCGATGAGGCACAGCCCGGCCAGGCTGATCTGCCGTTGGCTAGGTATTCACGGCTGCCATTTGTATTCTCCAGCGAGCCGCAGCGCGATGCAAGGTTTCAAGATCCATTCAATGCAGGAGTCAACCCGGAGGCATTTCTGTATGACCCGCAGTTCTCGCCGCAAGACAAAACGCTGATGATGCATTACAAACGTCTGCGAGAACTGGACGTGCCCGAGATGATGGCGAGCATCTTGGTCGAGCTCCGCCAGCAGGAGCCATGGGAATTTCATTACGAAATGACTCGGCAACTATGGGACGAGGCACGGCACGCCATGATGGGTGAAGTCGGCTTTGCTGCCTTGAATATTGATTGGTCGAAAATACCGATCAATTTCACTTGGTCGCGAAACCTCAATTCGCAGCTCGATGCACGCGAGCGACACGGCGTTCTGTTCTTCATCGAACAAGGGCTCATGCCGCGCACCGGCAAGCGGTTTGAATGGGAGGTCGGACTGGCGAGTGGCGAACCTCTGTCGGCGCTCTTTCAAGACTTTGACTGGGCGGACGAAGTTTTGCATGCGAAAATCGGACGACGGTGGTACGTCCCACGCTACGATTCGCTCAATCAAGCACTAGCCTACGGCGACGCGTGCTGGAGCAAGGTCCTCAGCCACTGGCGGGCTTACCGCGAACAGGGTTTGACCGAACATCGCAATTGGTGGCCCGAGCTCTACCTGCAGGCTTGTCAGCGATGGGGCAAGCCACCGGACCCAGCCGCTTTGGCTTTTTCGGAGACTTATGAGAACTCGCGGGCCGATCTGCAGAAACTCTAGTTGCGCACCGCATGCTAGCCGCCACGCTCGCTCGCTGGCCAGGCCAGTGCGGTGCGAAAAAAGGTTAATGAATCGACCGTGGCTAACGCCAAAGCGGCTAATGAAGCAACCGTGGCTAACGCCAAAGCGGTTAATGAAGCAACCGTGGCTAACGCCAAAGCGGCTGATGAAGCAACCGTGGCTAACGCCAAAGCGGCTAATTGTATATGCCGAAAGTTATGCGTGGGTGTTTAGTGTCGCGGCCTGTTGTCGTCAGCGGCTGAACCAGGGGCTGTACTTCCGCAATTGAGCGGTATTGGCTAAGCTCTTGTGGGACGTTTTCCGTGCTTTACGCCCCCCTCTTAGGACACGCCGACATGAAGCCAGTTGTGCAGATTTCGCTGGACGTGACGACTCTGGAAGAAGCCATCGAGACCGCCGAGATGGCGCTGCGAGCGGGCGTGGATTGGTTAGAAGCGGGTACCCCATTGATCTTGGCTGAAGGCTTGCGGGCGGTGCGAGAACTGCGGGCACGCTTCCCGGAGACGCCCATCGTGGCGGATCTGAAGACGATGGATGGCGGCTACCTTGAAGCCGAGATGATGGCCAAGGCGGGAGCCAGCTACGTGGTGGTCATGGCCCGTGCCCACGCTGAAACGATTCGCGTGGTCTGCCAAGCGGGCAAAGACTACGGAGTGGGGGTCATGGGCGATAACCTAGGCTGTCCCGATATGATCGCCGGTGCACGACTGCTGCAAGATCTGGGCTGCGACATTGTCATCCATCATATCGGCTATGACGAACGGCGAGGCATCGCGGCGCGCGGTGAAAAGGCACCCACTCCACTGGATCAACTGCGAGATGTCGTGCAGGCGGTCGACATCCCCGTCCAAGCGGTCGGTGGATTGTCGATCGAGCAGGCGATTGAGTCACCCAAGTATGGTGCTCCGATGGTCGTCATCGGCGCTCCACTGGCTATCAATCCCGATCGCTTCGAACAGGCCGGCGGAGACTTGGAACAAGTGCTTAAGCGGATTTGCGATGAAGTCCACGCCTACGGCGACGTATGATGAATGCATATTACAACTACGCGACAAAAAATTAGGAAAGCCAATTAGTGCCACTCGTTACGCTCAGTGATGTCTCCATTCGCTTCCGAGGACCACCGTTGCTCGATGGAGTAGATTGTATCATCGAACCCGGCCAAAAGATCGGTTTGCTAGGGCGCAATGGCGCGGGCAAATCGACGTTGATGCGGATGTTGATGGGGCAGGTTGAGCCCGATCACGGCAGCATTACGTTTAGCCCCGGCGCGCGTGTGGCTTTTTTGCAGCAAGAGGTCCCGCAGGAGCTCGAAGGGACCGTAGCCGAAATCGTCGCTCAAGGAGTGCAACTGACCGTCGATCTGGAGCACGACCCGTCGTCGGCTTGGGAAGCCGAACATCGCGTGGATCAAATACTGTCGCGCATGGAGCTCGCCCCTCAGGCGCGTGTGCAGAACATGTCCTCGGGAATGAAACGCCGAGTCCTGCTGGCACGGACGCTGGTCGACGAGCCCGACCTTCTGCTGCTGGACGAACCCACCAACCACTTGGACATCGAAGCTATCAAGTGGCTAGAGAATTTTCTGGCGCGGTGGCCTGCCAGCTTTATGTTTGTCACGCACGATCGCCAGTTCTTGCGCAATTTGGCCTCGCGCATCTTGGAGATCGAAGGCGGGCGGTTGTTCGACTGGTCATGCGACTACGATACATTTTTAAAACGCAAACAAGACGCCCTAGCGGCCGAAGAAAAACAAAACGCGCTGTTTGATAAAAAGCTAGCAGCCGAAGAGGTGTGGATCCGCCAAGGCATTAAGGCCCGGAGGACTCGCAACGAAGGACGCGTGCGCGCCTTGAAAGCGCTCCGCGAGGTCCGCAGCGAGCGACGCACCAAGACCGGGACGGCCAATCTGCAGATTCAACAGGGCGAACGCAGTGGCAACCTCGTCGCACAGCTCGAGAACGTCGGCTTCGCTCACCGCGACGGCGATTCGTCGGTAGACATCCTGCGCGATTTTTCTACCACCATCATGCGCGGTGACAAAGTTGGTGTGATCGGTAGCAATGGCTGTGGCAAAACCACCCTGCTGAAAATCTTGCTCGGCAAACTGGAGCCGCACTCGGGGCGAGTTCGCTTGGGGGCCAATCTGCAGATTGCTTATTTCGACCAGCTGCGCGATCAATTGGACGATACTAAAACCGTCGAAGAGGATGTCGCCGATGGTTATCAGACGATTGCCACTCCCGGTGGCGGCACCCGGCATGTGCTCGGCTATCTGCAAGACTTTTTGTTCACACCTGAGCGCGCACGGACACTCATCGGCCGGCTCAGCGGCGGCGAACGCAATCGCGTCCTACTCGCAAAACTGTTCGCCAAACCAGCCAACGTAATCGTGCTCGACGAACCCACCAATGACCTCGATGCGGAAACGCTCGAAATGCTCGAAGAGCGGTTGGTCGAATACAACGGCACCCTGTTGGTAGTCAGCCACGATCGCGAGTTTCTCAACAATGTAGTCACTAGCACAATTGTGTTTACTGTCGCCGCCGATGGCTCGCGACAGGTTGATGAGTATGTCGGCGGCTACGACGATTGGCTGCGCCAGCAGCAGGCTCAGGCTAAAGCAGCGGCAAGCAGCAACAGCAGCAACAGCAGCAGCAGCAGCAGCAACAGCAGCAGTGCGGTGGGTGCTAGCGCAGCGGCTGTGGACTCCGCTTCCGGCACCAAGCTCTCGAAGACAAAGACGACACCGGCAGTGACTACTGGCGCAACCACGAAGCGACGGCTGTCTTTTAAAGAACAGAAGGAGCTCGAGTCACTGCCAGACCGCATTGCGGAGCTAGAAGAGCAGCTCTCAGCAGAGCAGGCACTGATGGCTGACCCACAGTTCTACAAGCAACCCGGAGAGGTCCTCGCCGAACAGCAGGCCAAGCTACAGCAGCTGGAAGCTAAAATTGCTAGTAGTTACGCGCGCTTGGAAGAACTCGAGTAGTCGCCTGGCGATTGGCTATCGAGAGCTTGCCGGGGATCCATACTACTCACTAGCTCCTCTTGGAAGTATTGCCGCTTAGGATCCTTACTGCGGTCGCCGCGGCGAAACGCGGGCCTTCTTTCCAGTTGCTGCGGGGGGAACTATTTAAATCGGGGTGCCGTCCAATTAGAATTCAAGGTTACTGCGCTCATCTACGCCTGGACAAACACGACGCCCCCTGAAAGTGCTACCCTGATACACAGAGGTCGTCACGCCGGATCGCCCGTAAATAGCATGATAGATAATTTATGATTGGCTTTCGCAATCGGTTGGTCGCCGCACTGGCTTGGTTCGGAAGACGCTGCGCACGTAGCTGGGCCGCCGTGCGATTTGGCACGCCTTCCGAATCGCGTCCCTGTTTGGCTCCAGCGGCCGTGCCGCCGCCGATCTCTTTTCGTCGCTTAGAGCCGCGGCGCGTCCTGTCGGTCAACGCTGCATTTGCAGCCGGCGTCTTGGACATCGTTATTCAAGACGACGGTGGGAGCACCGATGCCGGGTTGCTGTCTGACGACGGCGTGCACTTCTTTGTCGACGCTAACGGTGACCAGTCTTACGACGATGGGTCTTCTGGAGGTCCCAGCGAATTGCGTGGTCTGCTGTCCGAACTGACGCAGATCAATGTAATAGGCGATGCAGGCGTCGGAAATTTTTTATGGCGAAACAACTTTTCAACCTCTCCGCTCGATGCCCAACCTGGCAACGTGATCGGCATCTCCCAGGTGGCGAATATTGAATTGTCAGCTACCGCGCACGTGGCAGGTGACGTTAGCCTCTCCGCCCGAGATTCGCTCCACATCGCCGGCGATCTGACGGTCAGCGGTGACTTCGACGCGCAGGTCAGCTCGCCAATTGGCCAGATCACCAACTCAGCAGGCGCTTCATTGGAGGTCGCTGGACATAGCGATCTGAGCGCGCATAGCATCGACCTGGGCAATCAAACCAACGATCACCTGGCCCTGAGCTCCCTCCGCGTGACTTCGGATGGCAACGTCCATATTTCCGCGGACGACTCTGCAACAGACACAATCACCACACTAACGGGCGCGAGCACCGCACAGTCTTTGCAATTCGCTAACAGCGGCTCAGTCCGACTCGATAGTGGAGCGTCAATCACAGTCGCTGACGATCTGCAACTGCGAGCAATCGGCTCTGACGCAAACATGGAGATCTTCGGGATCATTGCTTCGAGCGACGGAAGCGTAGAATTAATCGCCGATCAGGACATCACACAGGACGCAGATATAAGTGCTCAGCACGACCTGCTGATCGAGGCTGGCCGAGATTTCACGCAGGCGGATTCCCGTGGATCTGCAGGTGGAAATCTACAAGTCGTCAGCGGCGGCACGCAACGTCTGGCGCTGCTCTCGGCTAACCATTTAGAACTCGATGCTGGCGGTGACATTCTCGACAACAACGGCGGTGATGTATTAAACCTGCGCGGCAATAGCTTGCTCATGACCGCCGGCGGGATCATTGGCGGTTCAGACACGGGAAACGCGTCCGACATCAACAGCCAAGCACTTGATCTAGCAGTAAACAGTGTTGCGGCCAGCAGCCTCCAAGGTATCTACTTGCAGCAACTGGCGAGAGCTGGCGATTTGACTGTGGAAAATTTAACAACTACCGCTGGGCCGATAAAAGTCGCCGTGCGCGGGGGCGATCTGATCGTGAGCGACGGAGCTGACGGCGATGGTGTGGGCGTCCTCACTGCGGACGCTAGCGACATTCTGCTGTGGGCCAGCGAAAACATCGACATCAATGCCCAGGTCCTCAGCGGCGGTGGACATATCAGTCTGCAAGTGGGCGTGGACGTGAATACGACGGCTAGCATCAGCACTTCGGGCAACGGTAGTTTATATATCACTGGCCGCGACGTGATTGTCGGCGCGAGCCTCGACACGGCCAGCGGCGATCAACTGCTGTCGGCTGCGCGCGATCTACAAGTCAACGCGGCGCTCAGTAGCTTC
>CAKQWG010000165.1 GCA_934278005.1 uncultured Pirellulaceae bacterium
TCGCCCGCCAACACCGGCTGGACTCAGTCCGTCTCTGAGCCAGCCTTGTTGTGGCCCGGCCAGCCGCCCGGCCGCGTCGCTGCCAAAGGGCAAGAGGCCGACACGTCGACCGAGAGCAGTGACCGCGTCGCTGGCCGCAGCGTGATTCGACTGGGGAACGTTTCGCAGCCAACACTCACCATCTACCGGCCGGAGAAGCAAACCTCCGACACGGCGGTGTTAGTCTGCCCAGGCGGAGGCTACCATATTTTAGCCATGGATTTGGAGGGCACCGAAGTCTGTGAGTGGTTGAACTCGATCGGGATCACCGCCGGGCTTCTCAAGTATCGCGTCCCTAGGCCTGGTAGTGATGGCCCGCCGATCGAAGCTTTACAGGACGCCCAGCGCGCCATGTCCATGCTACGTAGTCGAGCTGGTGAGCTGCATCTCGACCCGCAGCACATCGGAGTCCTAGGGTTTTCCGCGGGCGGGCACCTCTCAGCACGCGTGATCACCAATAGTGCACAGCGATCTTATCCAACCATCGATGCTGTAGATGAAGTCAGTTGCCGCCCGGATTTTGCGATTCTGGTCTATCCGGCTTATTTGTTCGACAAAGATAGTTCGGCCTGGGTCAGTGAATCGCTGCCCATTACGCAAGACACGCCCCCGGTGTTTATGACTATGGCCGCTGACGATCCGGTCGATGCCAGCAACGTGCTGCGGTTTGCGCTGGGGCTGAGGGCTGCCAAGGTGCCTGTGGAAGTGCATCTGTATGCGGACGGCGGGCACGGCTATGGTCTGCGCGCAAGCGGTTCTCCCACTACCACGTGGCCGGACCGCGCGGCCGATTGGCTTCGCCATCGCGGCTTGATGAAATAGCATTCCGAGGCAGGTGGAATACTCGCTCGGCAAGTTAGTTAGAAGGATAAGTTATCGATGACCTTGATTCGTTTCACTTGGGCCGCTGCCCTATTGGCCGGCTATTGGTTGTCTGGGATAAGCGCAGCGGCGCAACCCAACGTCGTCATTCTCTTGGCAGATGACCTGGGCTGGAATGCGGTAGGCTACCATTCGCAGTGGATGGAGACGCCGCATATCGATAGCTTAGCCCGGCAGGGCATAGAGCTGGATCGCTTCTATGTGGCCCCGATGTGCACGCCGACTCGGGCCGGATTGTTGACTGGCCGTTACCCGATCCGCTTCGGTTTGGCACGCTCCGTAATCCCGCCCTATCGCAATTTCGGATTGCCGGTGGAAGAACGTTCGCTGGCCGATGCGCTGGGCCAAGCGGGTTATGCGTCGCGAGGCATTTTTGGCAAATGGCATCTCGGCCATCATCAAGCCAAATGGCATCCGCTCGCCCGAGGTTTCACTCACTTTGAAGGCGCCTACAACGGTGCCATCGATTATTTCGCTCTGACGCGGGATGGGCAGCGAGATTGGCATGTTGGCTACGAACCGTCCGGCCAGCAAGGCTACGCGACCGATCTGATCGCCGATGGCGCTTGTGATTTTATACGCCAGGCGGCCGCAGTGGACGCAGCCTATTTCTGCTATGTGTCGTTCAACGCTCCGCATTCTCCCTTGCAGGCAAAACCGCAGGACATTGCGCGCTTTGCTAAGGGACGTAAGCCCAGTCGAGAGGACATCCTGAAGGCGATGGTATGGAGCATGGACCAAGGCATTGGGCGGATTCTGAAAACGATTGAAGAGTCCGGCGAAGCAGATAACACTCAGGTATGGTTCATGAGCGACAATGGCGGAGCTAGGGAATTCAAAGCCAATAACCAGCCGCTGCGGGGAGGTAAATTGACGACGTTTGAAGGCGGCATCCGCGTGCCGGCTTGCGTGCGTTGGCCAGCCCAGTGGCCAGGCGGACGAAAATTGCAAAACAGGCTGGGTTATATCGACGTCATGCCCACGATCCTGGCCAGTGCTGAGGTCGAGCCCGACGCTGGACAAGTCCCAGGTCGAGAGTTGGATGGGGTTAACTTGGGCGGCCTGCTGGCGGGAACCGACGAACAGCTTCCCCCACGCGATTGGTATTCGTATCACGGTCAGAGTGGTCTCGATGCGGAGACGATGGCTATCCACACGGCACAGTGGAAGTTAATTGTGACCGGTCCCGACATACGTGCTGGGCAGATCACCCCAGAGCATCAGCTGTGGCTCTACAGCTTGCCTGAGGACTTGTTGGAAAAACGCAGTCGCGCGGCCGAGCATCCGCAGGTGGTCCAGGAGTTATTCGACAAGCTGGTCATCCATCGCCGACTGGAACCGGCCAACGGCGTGCCTCCATACAGTGAGGGCTCGCAGGGATTTACACCTTGGAAGGACTGGCGCATAGCTCCGCCCACTCCGTGAGTACCCATGGTCGTTGCTCGCTCCGCCGAACAGATTTGCGGATTGCAGCTTTGAGCTTTGAGCTTTGAGATTTTGCAATCTCACAGCAAACATGGTCCAGTAATCACAGCCAGGATCGGCGGAGCGATCCACGAGAAAAAAAGAGAAGAGCTGGCAATGATCGAATTTGGGGGCACGATTCGCGATGACAACTGGGAGGTGGAACGCATCGCGGAACGCTATGAGATGGCATTGCGGCGAGGGGAGTCGGCAATCAGCATCGAGCAGCTGCTGATTCGGCACGCCTTGGTGGCCCAAGAGGCTCTGCTCTTGGCGTTGATTGAAGCGGAGCTAGACGTGCTCGGCGAGCGGGCGGATGCCAAACAATTGTACCTGGAAAGATTTCCCGACCATGCCAAATCGATTCAACAGTTATTCAAAAGTCCTTTTGTGCCGAGTGCGCTGCCCTTGGCGCCTGGCGACCGCGTGGGCGACTACCGGGTAGTGCGACTGATCGGTCGCGGCGCGATCGGCTTAGTCTTCTTGGCCGAGGATAGTCACAAACGGGAACAGGTTGCGATCAAAATTCTGCGTCCTGATCGAGGCCGCGTGGGAGGAAACGACTATCGCGATCTTTTTCGCAAGGAAGCGGTGGTGACGCGTTCGCTTGAGCATCCGCAGATCGTCAAGCTTTTGAGCAGCGGTGAGCACGGCAGTCTACCCTATCATGTGCTGGAGTACATCGACGGCCCGACATTGGCCGATTTTAGTGGCCGGCCAACGATGGATTCCGTCAAGGCGGCGCGCATCATCGCGGATGTGGCTGATGCCATCCAGTATTCTCACCGCCGTGGCGTGGTCCATCGCGACTTGAAGCCCAGCAATATTCTAATTGATCGACAGGGACGCGCTCATGTAACGGATTTTGGAATCGCGCTAGAACATAGCGAATTGGGTACGGGGTCGAGCTTTATCGGAACTCCGCTGTATATGAGCCCCGAACAGGTTCGCGGCAGTTCGCATCATTTGGACGGGCGATCGGACGTCTTTTCGCTAGGAGTCATCCTTTATCAGATGACCACCGGTGTGCATCCCTTCCTGCCCCCCAACGCGTCGCAACACACACTCACGCATTCCATTGCGACCATCCCTGCTCCACCGCTGCGTCAGCGAGCGGATGTGCCTAAGGAGTTCGATCAGATCTGCATGAAGGCTCTGGCTAAGGATCCCATGGATCGCTTCAATACGGCTGGCGATTTCGCAATCGCGCTCCATCGTTATGTGCGACGTGGCTCTCGCAAGGAACAATGGGCGCTGATCGCCTGCGCCGCGCTGTTGCTCGTTGGCGGGCTGGGCTTTCTGTGGATTCGGTCCGCACCCCGCGCGCTTTCGACAAACGCAGCGGCGAATGTTGGCGACTTGGGAGCTGATAGCGCGTTCGACGGATCCGCAGATTTTCCTACAGCAGCAGATTTTCCTACACCAGTCGTCTCCTCGGCCGATTTGGCGCACATGGACCGTTCGATTACGGCCCTATTGCCGAACGGTATTGGCCAAGCTGCGCCGCAGGAGGTCGACCTAGCCGCGGCCATGATCTTGGCCCGCTTGAAGGCTCATGGCAACGTCCCCTCCACCGTTTGGACGCATTTCGGTGCCAGCAGTGATAACACCTTGCAAACGGCTTTGATTCACCTGTGTGCGGCAGCCCGAGTGGATCCGCACCGACTGATCGAACAAGCGGTTGTAGAACAGCGGCCAGATGTGCGGATTGGCTTGCTGTTGGCTCTGTCCGAGTATACGGAGCAGCAGTTGCCATCGTCAGACCGGGCTGTCATCTTAGAGAAGTTGACGCAATGGTATTGTTATGAGCCTGGAGGCGCGACGCACTCTGTTTGCGGTTGGTTGCTCAGACGCTGGAATGAAGATACCGAGACCCTGAGGCTGCAAAAACAACTGGGGTTTACCGCACCGTCGGAGCAGCGACAGTGGTTTGGAGTGCTTCCCAATATTGCGATGGTCGCGTGTTATCCTGGTCACGCGACCGTCAGCGCTGACTCTGAAACTAGCGCCGCTCAACTACCTACTGACTTTGCAATCTCCACCACAGAGGTCACCATCGCTCAGTGGGACTGGGTTATGGGAGATTCGCGGAGCATGTATCTGCAGCCTGTGTCCCTTCCCAAGACGGAAATATCGTGGCATCAATGCGCTGCGTTTTGCAATCGACTAACGGAAGTCATGGGCCTTGCCGACGATGAGAAGTGTTATGAGGCATTGCCGAATCATCGCTACCGTGGGGTTGACGATGCTCACTTGCGGCGAGGTTTCCGAATGCCCACTTTGACGGAGTGGGAGTTTGCAGCCCGGGCCGGTACCACTACGGATCGACATTGGGGACGCAGTGAAAGATACCTAGCGAATTATGCTAACTGTCGTCCACACAGTCTACTGAAGCCGGTTGTGGGAGGATTGCTTAAGCCCAACGATCTGGGTTTGTTCGACATGTTGGGAAATGCCACGGAGTGGATACATAACACGCCCAAATCGGCGGAGTCACGCAGTGGGGATTTAGCCAAACGCTCAATACGCGGAGGATCGGCTTGGACGCTCGCTGCTGGAGTCAGTGCCTCGGAGGACTACACCATGGAGGCTGATTTGCCCAGCGAGCGCATGGGGCTGCGCCTCGTTCAAAGTCTTATTGAGCCGAGTGACAATGCAGCGGGTCTAATTGCAGAGGGACTAGAAGCTGAGGGGCTAGAAGCTGAGGGGCTACGGGTCGAACTGCAAACACTCAACAACCGTAGCACGCAGGCAGATGATTTGTCTGTTCCAACCGAATCGCTCGGCTTGACTGTTTCAGCGTCAGCGGAGTTGTCGACCAGACAGTTTTTGGGGAGTTATCAACGCGGGGTATCCCTGCCACGCACGTTGGTTGTAACCAACCGGTCACCGCGGCCGATTACCCTATCTGCAGTTATGAGCAGTGGTTGTCTGCGGTTGCTGGATGATTTCGCTATGCCGCAGCGCATAGGGCCTGGTGATTCGATTCACTTGAAAGCGAGCGTGGAGTCTTCCGGTGGCATGTTGCAACCCGGTCAGCTGACGCTGCACACGCTTGCCGACGATGGCACTGGCGAAGAATTCAGCTGTGGTCTCAGCGGCTACTTTTCTGGACCGATGGTAGCGGTTCTCGAAGGCGGTTTGGATTCGCAGGGGACCATCCGCCTGGATTTCGGCAAGGTTCGGCCCGGCACAAGCCTGCAGCGATTGGTGACGCTGTCGAATGCCGGTAACCAACTGCTAACTATTGGTGCGCCTCAGACGCAGGGCGCAATTCGCTTAAACGGTGACCCCGCAACTCACCGACTGGCACACCAAGCTTCCGCGTTTATTGAGTTCGAATTCAAGCCTCTAGCTGAGGGGCAGCATGTGGCGCGACTGGAGTTTGAGACAAACGATCCGGCGCGTCCGCAAGTGCGCGTGGAAGCCGTTGTCGAGGCTGTTCGCTTGCCACTGGCCCCTGTTTTTGGCGTCTATCGCCAGGGACTTTGGTTGTTGGATCACGATCGAGATGGTCGGCCTGATCGTAGGATCGAATTTGGGAAAGCCGCGGATCAGCCGTTTGTCGCGGATTTTGATGGAGACGGCGTTTACGAGCTGGGTGTTTATCGGCGAGTGGACGAGCAACACGTCGAGCTTAGGATGCGCAGCGAATCAGCAGAGGGACAAATCAGTGAGTCAACGCGCTCGCTGCAGGTTCCCCAGGGGAGGCTGGTGGTGGCCGACTTTGATGGCGACGGACGAAGCGACGTCGCTTGGGTTTCGCCCGGACAGGATGGTTTACTGCGTTGGCAAATCAACCATGATGGCGATGGAGTGTGGGATCGATCCGATGAGCATGGTTCGGCCGAAGATGTGCCGGTGGTTGGCGACTGGATTGGTAGCGGGCGGGGCCTGCCGGGAGCCTATCGCCCGCATGCGGCCACGGGCGTGGCCACCCACTGGCTGTTAAGTGGGCAGAAAGACGCGCAGGAGCCACTTAGTGCGTCATTCGGCTTGCCTGGTGACCAGCCAGTGGTCGGAGACTGGAACGGAGATGGCAAGACGAACATTGGGGTCTTTCGAGTCATCGATGGGACGGGAACATTTCTGCTGGATCACAATTTGGACCCGCATAGCGAAAGCTTTTTGCGGCTGGGCACCGACGGAGATATCGCCATCACGTTTATGGCTCAGCCACATTAATATCAACGATTATTAACGGTGGCTAACTGTGATTCTCACGCCATTTGCAACCTCCGTGGCTTTGTGCCTCTGTGAGAACACAACTTTTGGCTCGACCCAATCCACGTCGATCGCCAAGTGCTAATCATCCAGCAGGGCAAAGCCCAGTGTGGCGAGGATGTTGTGGATGATGATTTGACGATCGACGTCGTCGCGCGCGATGTAGAATGTTGCGGCAATGCCACACCGCGAGCCGGCGGTGTGGAGAATGGCAGAAAAGCCAAGAAACCAAGGATTTCCAGGGGGAAATAGGAGTGGCCAGGGCCGGGAATGATCCGGCGACACACGGATTTTCAA
>CAKQWG010000166.1 GCA_934278005.1 uncultured Pirellulaceae bacterium
TTTATAGCCAGCCTTGGGCCACTAGGCTGTAGCGAACAACTAGACTGGCCACTACGACGCTGACGATACTCATTAGTTTGATGAGGATATTCAAGCTGGGGCCACTGGTATCCTTAAACGGATCGCCTACGGTGTCACCCACCACGGCGGCTTTGTGAGCCGGCGAGCCCTTGCCGCCGAGTTTGCCGCTTTCGATATACTTCTTGGCGTTGTCCCACGAGCCGCCAGAATTGGCCATAAACAGAGCCACGCAGAATCCGGACGAAAGCGAACCGGCCAGCAATCCCAGCACGCCACCCACGCCCAGCACTAGCCCGGTTATCACCGGTGTTAACAAGCCGAGCATGGCGGGTAGGATCATTTCCCACTGAGCCGCGCGGGTGCTGATCAAAATCGGGCGCTGGTAATCCGGCTTGACTTGTCCAGTGAGGATGCCCGGCGTTTCGCGCAGTTGTCGACGCACCTCGTCGACCATGCCATGCGCAGCGCGACCGACGGCCTTCATCGTTAGCGAACAGAACACGAAAGTAGTCATCGCGCCTAAGAACAGGCCGATGAGCACGCGCGGGTTCATGATCGTGGCTTCGTAGTAGCTGGTAAAGTCACCCAGAGTGGCCGACTGCAGTCGCTTCAATTGGCCTCCGCTAGGGACAAAGGTGGCTTGCTGTTCGTCGTGCGCGCGACCGGTTGCGATCAATTCTGCGGGAATAAGCCGCGGCCCCATCGCGAAGTCGAGCTCTTTCCACAAGGACGCGATGCGCTCGTCGCGGCGCGTATCGGGCGTCACGAGAAAGGTTTCTGTGGCGGTGCCTTGCTTGTAAATCACCAGGCCGGGGGACAGCTTGTAGTAGCCGTCCGCATCGAGCGTTTGGGAGGCCTGAGTCGACCAGCGTTCAAAACCGATGCGAACCTCTTCCACGTAGGCGGCCAGCAGGGCCAAAGCCGTTAAAGCCGCCGAGCCGATGGCAAACCCCTTGCCGGTGGCGGCGGTGGTATTGCCCAGCGAATCCAGCGCGTCGGTCCGCTCGCGGACTTGGCTTTCCAAACCGGCCATTTCCGCATTGCCACCGGCGTTGTCGGCAATTGGCCCATAGGCGTCCGTGGCGAGCGTTATGCCCAGCGTGCTGAGCATTCCCACGGCGCTAATACCCACGCCGTACAGTCCTAGGGCGAAGTACTGGGGGTCGTCTAGATTCCAACCGCAGGCGAAGCCGAAGGCCGCCATCATGGCGGAGCAGATGATGAGCACCGGTGCCCAGACGCTGCCCATACCGTCGGCGATGCCGGTGATAATGATGGTGGCTACGCCCGTTTCCGCCTCGGCGGCCAGCTTCTGTGTGGGGCGGTAGTGATCGCTGGTCGCATACTCGGTGAATTTGCCGATCAGCCAACCAGCGGCTAGGCCAATCATGACGCTGAAGGCAACGCCGGGGACGGTGCCCCAGAGCAGCGTGCCTGGTGCAGCGGGCATCAGCCACCAGGTCAGTCCCAGCGTGGCAATGCAGACTGTGATTGACGAAAAGTTGATGCCGCGGCCGAGCGCATCGAGCAGGTTCTTTTGGTCGGCGTCCTCTTTGGTTCGCACGAGATACATGCCGGCGATCGACAGCAAGATGCCAACCCCTGCCAATACCATTGGCAGCAGGATGGCGGATAGCTGATTGGCCTGACGCTCCTCGGGAGACAGCCCGGGAATTAAATTGGGGCTGGCAAAGGCGGCCACGCCCAGAGCGGCGGTCGCCAAAATGGAACCACAGTACGACTCGTACAGATCGGCCCCCATGCCGGCCACGTCCCCCACATTGTCCCCGACGTTATCGGCGATGGTGGCGGGATTGCGAGGCGAATCCTCGGCCATGCTCTGTTCAACTTTGCCAACCAAGTCGGCCCCGACGTCCGCTGCCTTGGTAAAGATGCCCCCACCGACTCTGGCGAACAGGGCCTGCGCGCTGGCTCCCATGGTAAAGCACAACATGGCGACTGAAATGGCCTCTAGGGACATAGCTTGATCAGCACCGGCGATCAGGGGCCAGACCCAGTACAGAAATGCAAACCAGAGGGTAATGTAGGCTAGGCCTAAACCAACCACGGTCAAACCCAACACCGCGCCGCTGCGAAAGGCTACGCGCAGCCCCTGGTTGAGCGAGGTGCGCGCGGCCTGGGCGGTCCGAGAGCTGGCTTGGGTGGCCGTCTTCATGCCCAGCCAACCGCTCAGGCCTGAGAAAAAGCCGCCTGTCAAAAACGCTAGCGGGACGAATTTGCTTTGTAAGTTAAAACCATAAGCAGCCACAGCTAATAAGATCGCAATGGCTATAAAAACTAAAAAGACCACCCAGTACTGCTGACGCAAATAAGTATCAGCACCGGTGCGGACGGCCGCCGCAATAAACCGCATCTCATCGTTGCCCTCATCGCAAGTCATCATCAACTTGTAAAACAGGTAGGCCTGTACGAGGGCACACATCGAACAAGCGAAAGCGATCAACCAAATCACAACGTCCATGACGGATGTGTTCCAAATTCACTGGTGGAGACTTACGGATGAAGAACCAAACGTGTCCTGCGATCGACCGACCGGCAGGAAGCGTAACGACTCACTGCACAGGCCGGGGGCGACACGCCAGGCGATCCTAAGAATAGCATTTTTCAATGCTATTAGGGAAGTGGGGGATGGCTGCTTGTTTTCCTCAAGTGCTAGTTAGTGGTCTAAGTTTAGACTTTGGGGCGTGTGCGAGCGAATGGCGGCGAATCTCCCGCGGCAATCTTCCAAATTTTATCAGAATGCGCGTAAGGCGACCGGCTTCTCCAACGTCTATATATCTAGACCGCTTTGAGTTTTCTAGCCTAAGGAGTGATGATGATGAGTAGCGTGGACAGCACAGCGCATCGAGCCCCCGCGCACCAGGTTCGTTTGGGGCGGATTAAGGCCACGATCTGGGAGAATGCCACTGAGCATGGCGTGCGTCACAACGTATCGCTTGCCAAGATTTATAAAGATGGCGAACACTGGAAGGAGACGCACTATTTTGGCCGCGATGACTTGCCGCTGGTCGAGAAAGTGGCCGACCTGGCCCATTCGTGGATCTACGGACATGGCGTTTCGCATCGCACCAACCCCGATGAGCATTAGCCTGCCATTGCCCATTTAGGACCGAAGGTTCGGCAGATTACCCAGCCCCGGCTGAAGGCCGGGGAAATAGTTACGCTTGTGCAACGGTGATTTCCTCACAATACCAACCTTTTCGCAGTCCAGCATTAGCCGCCGTCCCAGCTATGCACCGAGCGGCCGACAGACGATGCGCGGAGACGCTGTATGGTTTGATCGCAAAAGATTTTCAGCCGCTTGGAAGCCGCTCAGGACGGCTCCTTCCATCGTGGCGGGCCAGCCGGTGGCAGTCCAGTCGCCGGCGAGCATCAACCGCGGTGTGATGATTCCACTGGGCCGCCGTGAGTACGAGGCGGAAGTGGTAGAAAATACTGCCTGTGGATCGGTCACGATGTGGTGCCGCAGTAAGCGCGCGTCGCACACTTGCGGAAAAACTTGGCTCAGATCTTCTTGAATGCGCTGCGCTATGTCTCCGGCCTGGCAGCCGCGCAGATTCCGCGAGGCGCTGATCACAATCTGATAGTAATGCCCATCTCGAATTGCAGCGGATGTCTCCTCCACAAGGTGCTCCTTGGGGAACACCCACTGACAGAGACGTCCGACAATGGCGGCGTGCGGAAGCTCCAGCCACCGACGATCCCACCACGTGTGAACGCCCGTGATGGCCGAGCTGTGCAACTGTGTTGCCTGATCCGCGATGCCAGACAATCCGGCGCAGTCGCTGCCAAAGTCCAGCTTGCTAAGCTGATGCCAGGGCACTGCAATTACCAGCGCGTCGGCAGCCAAGGTGGCTCGTCGCGCGGTGACACGGATCTGCCCGCCGCTGGAGTAGTCGATGGCCAGGGCCGGGCTGCCTAGGTGGATGTCCACTTGGTGGTTCCGCAATTGTTCTGCAGCGCGAGTGCCGAACAGTTCGCCCAAGGGGCGCGAGGGGACCAACAGATGGAAAGCTTGGCGATGCCGCATGAAGCCGTCCTGCAGGACTTTGGCCACAGCAGCTAGGCTGACACGCGATAGATCTTCGCCCAGCGCGCTGACCACAATGGTCGCCCAGAATCGTTCGATAGCGTGCGCCGTTTGTCCGCGTTGCTGAAGCCAGTCGAGCGCGGACTGCGATTGGCAGGCGGCGTCGAGCGTCAATTTATCGATAGCGGTTAGTCCGCGGGCTATGCTTGCGCGATCTCGCCAGTTCAATCCGGGCCAGCGCACTAGCCAGCCCGCCAAATGCAGGGGGGCCGGCAGCAGTGGCAAAGCTTTGAGCGGCCGGTACTGGCCATCCGGCCCGAAAAAGTGCAGCTGGCGATGTTCCTGCCACGATTGCTGTTGGCCGAGCCATTCGATCAACTGCTTGAGATTGGTGCAGCAGCCCATCCCCACGTGTTGGCAGTAGTCGATATTTTCCGGCTCGCCGCTGTGCGGACCTTCGACCGTGAATGAGCCTGTGCGACCGCCCAGACGCATGCGGCCTTCGACGAGTGCCACGCGCACACCATGTTTGGCTAGAGCTAGTGAGGCAGCGATACCCGCCAGACCACCGCCAACCACGATGGCGGAGCGCATGGCCAAATCACGGCTGGGCTGCGCAGGGAGTTGGTGGCTGGTGCGTGGATTGAGCATAGTTGGATTCCGCAGGCAGCGATTGCTTCACCGAACCAACAGTCTGCTAGGAGCCATCGTGTGCATGGCCAGCAGCCGAAGCCGTTGACGTTTGGGCAGCACAAGCTTTTGACCGGTCCACAGTCGCTCTTTGTTGGCCATCAAACGGTTCAGCAAGTCACGATAGCTGTGCCACATTAACGAGAACATGCGCTGGCTGCGCGGACTCAACACATGAATCGTCGGCCAACCGGCACGATAGAGCTGCTCGGCACGCTGGGCCACTTCGTCCAGCATCGACCGCCAGTCGCCTGTGGGTTGGCCAGCTAACCAAGCCGCGTTGTCGATTGAGTATTTGTCAAACAGCGGTTGTGGCACATAGATGCGACGCGTTTGAGCGTCCTGGCCAATATCGCGTAGGATGTTGGTCAGTTGAAAAGCGGTGCCGCAGTCGATAGCGGCTTGGGTCGGAATTGGACCACGTTCCGGCGAGTGCCAAATGTGGGTGCAGGCTAGGCCAACCGTGGATGCCACGTGATAGCAGTAATGGTGTAGCTCCTGCCAGTCGGCAGGCTGCTTATGCTGCACGTCCAGCTGCACGCCTGTGATGATTCCATCGAGCAGGCTGAGCGGAATATTGTAGTTCGCTGCGCAGCGCGCTAAGGCGGGCCAAATGGGGACATGCTCGCTGGTTAGATGCTCGCTGGTTAGATGTTGACTGGTTAGATGTTGGCTGGCCGGGCTGGGCTGAGGCTGGCAATGTTGCCAGAGCTCAGTCCGCCAGGACTCCAAATGAGCGGTGCGCAGTTCGGGTGGTTGCGGGTTATCGGCCAGGTCATCGGTAATTCGCGCAAAGGCGTACAGCGCGCACATGGCTTGGCGGCGGGGCGGTTCGAGCAGGGCAAACGAGTTATAGAAGCTGCTCTGGCTGTCCCGGCAAATGTGCACACACCGCCGACGGCTGTCTCGCAGTGGTTTCGATTCGGGTTCGAGGTGATTGAGCTTGGCCGTCGCCGCACTTTTCGACGGCTGTTGCCAATCGAGGTGTGAGAGATTGAGGGGGATATTAGGCGTCACAGGGCTATCGAGGCCCAAGGGCGCAGTAGGCCTTAACAAGGATTTGGCCATGAGCTTGGCTTGAGTGACTTTGGTCAGCCTTGGGCGGTGGGTCCACACGTCAAACTGCCGAGCCTCAATGGCTTGCAAAATAGCCAGTCCACCGCGAACAAATAAATCGATGTCGGTTTTTAGCCACCGTGGTACCAGCCGTACGAGCGGCCAGCCCTCAAGCAGATAGCCGCGAGCCAGCTGGACCCACTGCGACAGTGCGCTGCGCAGTTCGGGGGTGGCTTGACGGCGGAGCAACATGGCTTCATCGACGCCGTGAAGGCACCATCGCGATCGTGGCAGGTAGATCCGCCCGCGCTCCGCGTCGCGCGACATGTCTTGACAGAAATTGGCCAATTGCAGCCCGCTGCAGATCGCATCGCTGTACGCTACGCTGGCAGGGGTGACGGCCCGGGCCAGTTGTAATAAGATGCGGCCGACGGGATTGGCCGAACGGCCACAATAGTCCAGCAGTTGTTGATCGTCGGCATAACGCTGCACGTGCTGGTCTTGGCGGAATGCGCTTAGAAGCTGGCGAAAAGGGGCAAGATCCAAGTGATGCCGCTCGATGGTTTGGCGCAGGGCTAGCAGGATCGGATGCCGCGGCGGATTGATCACGCACCGCTCCAGCTCTGCCTGCCACCAATCGAGCAATTCCAAGGCGGTTCGAGAATCGTGTGTTTCGTCCGCTAGGTCGTCTGACCAGCGACAAAACGCATACAGGTTGTGAAAGTCCTGCTTTAATGAGCGGGGCAGGAGCAGCGAGGCGACAATAAAGTTTTCTGGATGAGCGGCTGACCAGCGCCTGCAGTAGGCCTGGGCCTGCCGCAGTGACGGCGTGTGCGTCTGGCCTGGACCGTATTTGGCCAGTTCTCCAGGCAGTGCCACCCTTTTTGAGGTCGTGCTCAGGTCGAATTCCAGCATAATAGATAATAGTAGCAGATTTTAAGGTATTGCAGATCGCAAGCGGCCTGAAGAAAGCCTGTTTGTTGAGAGAACCGCGGCTAACGCTGAGGGAACCGCGGCTAACGCCGTGCGCCGGATAGCGCGGTTGATGTCGTGCAGGTTGATAAATGCAGGTGGATTG
>CAKQWG010000167.1 GCA_934278005.1 uncultured Pirellulaceae bacterium
ACCTTCGTCGGCTGCCAGAAAGGCGGCCGCGTAGCCTCCGGGACCGCCACCTAAAACCACTAGCTCGCTGTGCATAATACTCCCCTACTCTTTTGCCGGTCCGAACCCGCACAGGATTTCGGATGAGCAATGCCGTAAAAAAGTGGCTGGACAAAATCTTGGAAGGCCGCCACATTTGGACGCTTAGCGCGACAGGAATTCGACCACGACGTTAGCATCCACAGGCAGGCTAATATCGGTCGCCGTAGGTTGGCTCAGCAGCGTGGCTTGCAAGCCTTCTGAATCAAACGTCAGCCAATCCAGCGGCTGTGGCGGATTGTTGGCGATGACGCCGCGGTACAGCTCCTTGAGATTCTCACGTCCACGCAGCTCGACTACGTCGCCGGCACGTAGAATGTAACCAGGCTTGTTGACCTTGATGCCGTTGACGCGGAAGTGGCCATGCACAATGCCTTGCCGCGCTTGGGGACGCGTCTTGGTGAAGCCCGCTCGACGCACCACGTTATCCAAGCGGCGCTCGCACATCAGCAGCAGGTTCTCAGCCGTATTCCCCTTAGCGCTAGTCGCTGCTTCGAAGTAGCGCCGCAGTTGCCGCTCACCCAACCCGTAGTAGTGCTTAATCTTTTGCTTTTCCGACAGAGCGGTTCCATAGTTGCTCGTGCGGCGACCACGTGGGTGCATACCTGGAGGAGAATCGCGGCGCTCAAGCGCTCGTGCGGCTCCAGCACTTTCATAGACCAACATGCTCAAACGACGATTCACACGGGCTTTGGGACCAGTATATCTAGCCATAACTTAACGGAACTCCAGCAAAAGCTACTTCAAACATTCCCTTTCGTCGCGATGCGACGGGCGCAATCCCTAAGCGACCATTCACCAAGAATGGGTGGGTTGAGCCAATTTCTGGGGCAAGAACCGGCCAGTATCCTAAAAACTGCCCGATTTAACAAGAGCTAAAAGCTTACCCTCGCGATGGGCGAATGACTCCAATAGCCCGCTGATAACATTTCCACCTGCAAAATTTCAACTTCAAACCTCCGTCCCCTCCCGTAGAATTAGGATGGCGTCCAGAATAGATGACCAAGCAGCGGCGCATTTGACACCGTTGCAAGCACAGTTTCCTCCCGAGGCAGTCTCGCATGCGCAGAAGCGACATTCGCAACATTGTTATTATTGCTCACGTCGACCACGGTAAGACGTCCATGGTTGATTGCCTGCTCAAGCAAAGCGGCCAGTTCCGAGAGTCACAACTTCAGGGGCACCAGATCCTCGATAGCAACGATTTGGAGCGTGAGCGGGGCATTACCATCCTCAGCAAAAACGTGGCCATCGTCTATAAGGGAACTAAGATCAATATTATCGACACGCCCGGACACGCCGATTTTGGCGGCGAAGTCGAGCGGGTTGTGCGCATGGCTGACGGTGCGCTGGTGCTGATGGATGCAGCCGAGGGGCCTATGCCTCAGACGCGTTTCGTGCTTGCCAAGGCTCTCGAGGCGGGCGTTCGACCGATCGTGGTTGTCAACAAAGTTGATCGCCCAGACGCGCGGTCCATGGAGGTCGTGGACGAGGCCCTGGAACTGCTGGTCGACCTCGGCGGCGAGCACTTTATGGACAACTTCGACTACATCTTCACCTCGGCCAAAGAGGGTTACGCAACCCACGATCCCAAGGTGCCCGGCAAGTCGATGGAACCGCTGCTGGACATGATGATCGAGAAAATCCCAGGCCCCGAAGTCGAACAAGACGCCCCGCTGCAGATGCTGGTGACCAACTTAGATTGGTCGGAATACGTCGGCCGCATCGGAATTGGGCGAATCCAAGCCGGCACGCTCAAGGCTGGTCAGCAGATCGACATGGCTAAGAGCGGCAACCGCGTCGTGCAGGCGCAGGTCAACTCGGTCTCAGTCTTCGATCGCCTCGGACGCACCGAAGTGACCGAGGTAACGGCCGGAGACATCGCAGCCGTTGTAGGACTGGAAGAGATCGAGATCGGCGACACCATTGGTGCGCGTGGCGACCTGCGTCCTCTGCCGCGTCTGACGGTGGACGAGCCGACTCTAGAAATGGTGTTCAGCATCAATAGCTCACCACTGGTGGGCCGCGAGGGTAAGTTCGTCACCAATCGACAACTGCGCACTCGCCTGGAAAAGGAACTTGAACGCAACGTGGCGCTCCGCGTGACGCCGGTCGAAGGTTCCGAAGGCTATGCAGTCCGCGGCCGTGGCGTGTTGCACTTGACTGTCCTCATTGAAACCATGCGTCGCGAAGGCTTTGAACTGTCCGTCAGCAAGCCCCGCGTGGTGCTGCGCGAGATCGATGGCCAGAAGCAAGAGCCGTTCGAAACGCTCAATGTCGAAGTGCCGCAGGAAAAAGTCGGCCCCGTGATGGAGTTGGTCGGTCTCCGCCGCGGCACGCTCGATGTCATGACGCCGCGCGGCAGCTACTGCCTGCTCGAATTCGACATCCCGGCCCGTGGACTTATCGGTCTGAGAACTCGACTGCTCAATGCCACCCAAGGCACAGCCATAATCCACCACCGCTTCAACGGCTATAAGGTCCGCGAGGGAGAGGTACCGGCCCGCGCGAATGGCGTGCTGGTGTCGATGGTCAGCGGCAAGGGCGTCCCCTTTGCACTGTTTAACCTGCAGGATCGCAGCGATCTGTTTGTCGCCCCGGGCGATGAAATCTACGAGGGAATGATCGTGGGCGAAAATGCTCGCGAATCGGACATGGTGGTCAATCCCTGCCGCGAGAAAAAACTGACCAACATTCGCGCCGCCGGATCCGACGAAAACGTGATCCTCAAACCGCCACGAATGATGAGCTTGGAAGCGGCCTTGGAGTACATCGAAGACGACGAACTCGTTGAGATCACGCCGCATTCGATCCGCCTGCGGAAGATCAATCTGCGCGAATCTGATCGCCGGCGCACGGGCCGCTCCGCTAGTGCAGCTCGATAAACAGAATCCCAACGGACAACGCCTGCTCAACGCCTAACATCTCTAGTCGCAATAAGGGACCATGGGCTTTGCAGCAGACAAGTGAAGTGCCTTCACCTGCGCAGGTCGCGGCTAACGGTTGGTTAGCGGGGTGGTGCTCCAGCGTGCCTC
Source organism: uncultured Pirellulaceae bacterium (assembly GCA_934278005.1). Classification (GTDB taxonomy): domain Bacteria; phylum Planctomycetota; class Planctomycetia; order Pirellulales; family Pirellulaceae; genus Aureliella. Next base: position 3,114 of record CAKQWG010000167.1, read on the forward strand.
GCCCTGCGCACTCGTAGCCTCAGGCGCTGCGGCCTACTGCGGTTCGGCGTTAAACAATTCAGCCTGCCCAATTCGCTCAACGCCAAGCTGCAGTAGCTGGTGGACCACAGCTGCGCGATCGAAGGTCAGAAAATGAATGATTAGAAAATCCGTAGCCCTTGGTACGGCAGCCGCCATTACGTCACGGCTCGCCGCGGACGGTACGCGTGTGGGTTTGATCGCGGACCGCGCGACCACGTGACGCGGCCTGCACAACTCAAGCTAACGGACCAGGAAGTTATTGCTGAGCCGTACCTTGGGCAGCGCATCTTAGGCAGTTTTTTTTGGAAATGCATCACAGCAGTGCATATTAAGCTCGCCATAGCAGTGCATCTTATGCTCCGAATAGTATTGATACGCAGTCGCGTAATCGCTGCGTAGCATTCTTCTTAAAGCCCACTTGGCTACCTTTGCTGCCAGCGCAGTGGACAATGCGCACCCCTACATTATTATTCGATAATTTCAGCCTGCCTATTGAAACCCCTCAAATGGACAACTACACTCTCAAAAACCTGCCCTTTGAGGGGATCGACAAGTGTCGCCACTCCCTCTAGGCAACCTATCTTAATTCAGCATGGGAGTAGCAAACGAATGAGAGCATTTCTATTGGCACTAATGGTCGCGGCCACAATGGCCGGGCAAGTAAAAGCTGCCGCAATAACAATTGACTTTAGGGTCGAGAACAGTCTGGCCCAAGTGCTGGCTTTGGGAACGTTCCAATTCGACTCTGCCAAAGATGGCACCGTCCTTGACTACAGTGACCTGAGCAGCTTTCAATTCAGTGTTCCGGTCTCAGGAAGTGGTGAAAACTACGATTTAGCTTTTCTCAATTCAGGCTCGTTTAACGTTTTTTACGGTATGGCCTTCGACACTTCCACGGATCGCTTTCAAACTCTACACATTGCTGATGAAAAGGTGCTTTTAGCAGCCATCAAAACTAATCGTTGGACGGGCTTCATTATCACCGCCGATAAATCCGAGGTTCGGGATTACATTCAGGGGGGTGAAAATATATACAGCTCGATCATCGTGCAAAGGTCTAGCCTTGCTTCGGTGCCGGAACCCAGCTCCCTTGCCGTCTTTGCAATAGGCGCGTGCGCGGCGGGAGCTTTCTCAGGTCGCCGTCGGCAAACAATTCGAAGCCGAACAGCTTGAAACTGTTGTCTGAGCAGTCGCTTCGCTTCGGCTAGCTTGATTTTCAAGCTAGCCGAAGTCGGGAACGTGCTAGAAGATTTAGAGGATGCAGGGCAGATTTAGCGGCTATCCCACGACGGCCGTTGTCGCTGCACTCATTGATTCGCAATCATTGCGGCGGAGCATGCGATTACTGCAGGCTGCGGTTGATCGCTGCGACCAATGCCAAGATCGATGACTTGGTTATCGACTTGTGCTGGCCCACGCCGAACAGCTCGCGGCCGTCGGCCGTTTTGACCAGCACATAGGCGGCAGCGGAACTATCGCTACCTGCCTCCAATGCGTGCTCTTGGTAGTCCTGGATATCGAAGGCCAAACCGAACTTGTCCGTCAGCGCCTGCACCAGCGCGTCCAAGGGGCCAGCCCCCTGCCCCACCACGTCTTGTTTTTCATCGCGATAGGTGACTGTGAAGCAATATCGCTCCTGATCTTCAATAGCGCATTCCAGCGGGCTATGCGAATGATAGATCAAGGTCTGCGGTGGCTTCACGTAGGTCTCGACAAACTTATTGGCGATCTCGCGCGCCGGCATCTCCTGCCCAGTGCGGTCGGTCACCTTTTGAATCACCTGGCTAAAGGCGATCTGCAGTCGTCGCGGCAAGCGAAAGCCCAGTTCGTGTTCAACCAAGAAGGCCACCCCCCCCTTGCCCGACTGCGAGTTAACGCGAATGACCGGATCGTACTGGCGGCCAATATCGGCGGGATCGATCGTTAAATAGGGGACTTCGAAGCGCGGCTCGGACGACTCCTTGAGCGCCGCAAACCCCTTCTTAATCGCATCTTGATGGGAGCCCGAAAAAGCGGTGAACACCAGATCTCCCGAATAGGGCGTGCGCTCGTGAACTTTCAATTCCGTACAGAACTCGGCGACGCGGCGAATCTCCTTTAAGTTCGAAAAGTCGAGCCCCGAATCGACGCCTTGAGTGGTCAAGTTCAAAGCCATGGTAACGATGTCCAGGTTGCCGGTGCGTTCCCCGTTGCCAAACAGCGTCCCCTCGACGCGCTCGCCGCCAGCCAACATTCCCAGCTCAGATGCGGCGATACCAGTTCCGCGATCGTTGTGCGTATGCAACGAGATGATGGTCTGCTGCCGATGCTTGAACAAGCGGCAAAACAATTCAATTTGGTCGGCGTAGACGTTGGGCGTGGACAACTCGACCGTCGAAGGAAGATTGATGATTGTCTTATTATCCTGGCTGGGCTGCCACACATCGCATACCGCGTCGCAGATCTCGGCGGCAAAGTCCAGCTCCGTACCGGTAAAGCTTTCAGGGGAGTACTGAAAGCGGATCTTGTTTCCCGATTTGTCCGCCTTGGCCAGATCGGCGATCCAGCGCGCGCCGTCGACAGCTAAGCGAACGATGTCAGCCTGCTCCGCATTGAAGACGACTCGCCGCTGCAGCGCCGAAGTCGAATTGTACAGATGCACGATCGCCGAACGCGCCCCGCGAATCGCTTCAAATGTCCGCTCGATCAACGGCTTGCGGGCTTGCACCAATACTTGAATCGTCACGTCTTCAGGAATCAAATCACCGTCGATCAATTCGCGCAGAAAGGCGAAGTCGGTATCCGACGCGGCCGGGAAACCGACTTCGATCTCCTTGAAACCAATGGCCACAAGCGTGCGGAAAAGTTCCATTTTCTTGGCTGGCCCCATCGGATTGATCAGCGCCTGATTGCCATCGCGCAGGTCAACCGAACACCACACCGGAGCCCGATCCAGAGTCTTGTTGGGCCACGTGCGATCGGGCAAATCTACAGGCGGAAATGGAACATACTTGGCCATGACGGTTCTCTTTAGTCGCTGGTTGAAAGGAGAATTACTGTTGAAACTCGGATTGAAAGTTGGGTTGAAACTCGACTCGATGGGTCAAACGTAGAAACAAAAAAACCCTGAAACTCGTCGAAGCGAGTTTCAGGGTTGGTGTGAATCTTCAATAGTTACTTGAAGCGAACTAGACCGTCCCCTACCACTCGCGAGCAGCGAGCGTAAGTCGTAGCAATTCGGCAATACGAGTGCGGTAGGTCATAGCGCGGAGGCAAGTTCAGTGTTTTAAAGAATGAATCTAATAGCGATTTTGGCTGGTCGTTAGCCCCAGGATAAACCGACCGCCGGTTATCTGTCAATGCCGCTCAGCCGCCGTCCTGCCCCCCGTACGCTCGTAACGAGCGCAGCGCTGTTACGGCAGACCGAAGCGCCAACTTTTTTTGCCGCATTCCCACATCTTGCACAGTCTGCCCTGCCGTAACTGCGCTGGGCTTGTTACGAGCCTACGGCAGATCGAAACGCCAGCTTTTTTTGCCGCATTCCCACGTCTTGCACAGTCTGCCCTGCCGTAACTGCGCTGGGCTTGTTACGAGCCGACGGCAGACCGAAACGCCAGCTTTTTTTGCCGCATTCCCACATCTTGCACAGGCTGCCCTGCCGTGACTGCGCTGGGCTTGTTACGAGCCTACGAAAAGAGCCTGTTGACACATCTGTAGCATTGGCTACATTAACCGTAGCATTAGCTACACATGGTGGCTTGTGTT